>JAHJSW010000019.1 GCA_018830245.1 Nanobdellota archaeon
AATTCATTTATGGCGATGAGTGTTGATGAGAAATATCAATTAGTTACTAGAAACTTGCAGGAGGTAATTAGTAAAGAGGAGTTAAAGAAAGGTTTGAATAAAAAATATAGTTGTTGTGAAGGGTTATTTATGAAGGACAAGCATTTAGAGAAGCAAAAGAATTTTAATTAAGAGGATAATCTTTGCTCTTGGAATTTTAATGACGCAATTTTTTTGCCCTGTTTATAAGAGAAATCGCTTTTTTTTCTTTACTTATTTTTCTTTTTAATTTTTCCTCTTCTTTTCTAATTTTAGAAGTTTCTTCTTTAAGATAATTTTTTGTTTTATCAACTATCACAATTTTTCCTTCAAGTTTTTTTAGAAGATTGCTTTTTTCACTCTTTTTCATAGTTATATATAGTAAATTTCGCTTTTTATATTTTTTCTATTCTTTGCTTTATTCTTCTTTTATAACTTTTCAAATCCGCCTCTCTTTTTCCTTTTTTAGGCATAAGTCCGAAAAAACTTTTACCCTTCGTCTTTTTTATTTCTTCTGGAAGTCTAAACTTTATTTCTCTCAATTTATAGAGTATGATTATTAAAAGTATAGTTATAAAAACTACGGCAATTATGGCTAATATCTCTCTTGTTGTAAAGTCAGGCTCCCCAATAATAAACAAAGCAGTAGAACTGGCAACTTTTCCATCATAAGTTGTTTTAACATAAAATACATATTTGCCTAGTTTCACATATTCAGGGATTTTAAAATTTTTGATGAAAGTTGTTTGTGTTTCCACAAAAAGTGTTTCAGTTTCATAGATAATCTCAGTTCCATTTTCATCTATTATAAAATATTCTACAAATGCATCGACTGATTGCCCCCTTTCTAAATTAAAGATTTTTATATTGGCACTTACTTCTCCTCCTGGCATTACATATAACGACCTTCCTAGTATTTCTACTTTAACATCAAATAATGCCCCCTTGGATTTAACTTCTATTAAAACAAGAATTTCTTTTTCAATTCCATCACCATCTATAATAAGTTTTCCTAAATACAATGTAGGAATAGTTTCTGCTCTTGCAATGAAATCTAAGATGATTGTTTTTGATTCCCCTGGACCCAAATTGAATTCTATTCCATCTATTTTTATTAACTCCTCAAGTTTTGAATTTTGAATTTTAAAAGTCATAGCACTGTTACCTATGTTTTTTATAGTAAAGTAAGCTTTTTCTGTTTCTCCTTGTCTTATGCTAATGGGAATGGTTTCCTTGTCTAGGGTAAACTCTTTGGTGATAGAACTACTTCCTCCCCCGCCTCCAGAAGGGGCAGAACTTGGAGTAACTCCTGTGGGAGTTTCTTCTGTAGAATAGACTGAAAACCCTGTAACATTGAATGTGAAAGTTCCTACAGAATAACTTTCTTCTACACATGTAGGTTGGGCACACACCACCCCGTCTTTTAATATTCTGGGATTGGTGAACGTTAAATTATAAAGATATAATGTAGCTGATTTATTAAAATTTGGTAATGCGGTCGAATTTATTTCAATTCTATTCACTGAAATATTGGTGTTATCATTTAAATTAAGAGAGTTATCTGTGGGATTTTCGTCGTTTGTTACATTAATCGCGTCATTAAATCTAATTTTTCCAGAATCACGCACATGAAATATAATATTGCTTAGGTTTTGCAGTTCTTCATAAGAATAATTTAGAAAGTCAGTTGATTCCCCCTCCTTCGGATTTCTTTCCATTTGCCCCATGTCTTCCCACTCATCTTCCACAGTTTCATATTCGTCGTCGATAATAATGAATCTGGTAGTGTTAACAAAAAAACTGACATTTTTTGAAGTTAATCCATAACTATTATTTGCATATAGGTAAAGGATGTGGCTTCCTTGAGAAGTATTGAAGTTTAGAGGAGAGGTTATTGTTATATTGGCTAAGTTATCTAAGTTATACCAAACAGTATGCGCTGCCATTACAGAATAATCCAATAAAATAGATTCAGTAGTTAGATAGGTCTCGTTTTTAGGTTTTATAATTGATAATGTTGGAACGCCTATAACCGAAATAGATACTGCTATATTAACGTCTGTTGCTTCTCCAGTGATTGTTTCTCCTGTTACGGTGTTCTCTGCTGATATCCCTATGATTAAAGTCGAAAATATATAAATTAGAATTATACTCAATAAAAAAATAAATGGCACTCTTTTCATCAATTAATATGCCATAAACAATATTTAAAGTTTCTTAAAATTAGAAATTATTTATCTTTTGTTTTTCTTTTTACAATTATAAAAACTATTATAATTATTATAATGATTAAGATAAGTGCTAGTGTCCATAGAAGATATTTAGAGAATTTGTTCTCGGGTTCTTCCCTAAATAAAACGCTCTCTTCTGGACCAACTACTTCTACAGGGAATTTAGTTGTAATTCCTCCTGCAACGCGTACCATGCCCCCTTCTCCAGATGAAACTTGTTTAAATGAAATAATTATTTGATATATCTTATTAACTTCTGCATCTTTTGGAATACTTATTTTTATTGAAGCCCCAACACCCTCTTTTTTTCCCAGAGGAACAAAGTAATCTAGATTTTCATCACTTAAACTTGCAATCCCATCTCCATCACTTGTTATTTTTGCTCTTAAAGTTATATTCTCCTCCCCGACCATATTTTGTAATCCTAACCCGACTGTTGTAGATTCCCCAGGAGCTATTTTAAGTGGGTATCCATCCCAGTAAGGAGTCGAAACCCCGAATGCATTTACAAAAGATATCATTATAATAAATAAACTAATTACTCCTATAATTTTCTGCAATTTTTCATTATGATTTTTTTCCATTTTCTTTAAGTAATAATTTCAATTGTCCATGCACCCAGTGCTACAGAGGAATATGATTGCGCACTTAAGTCTGAATTAACTCCTGTCACACAGAAAAACAACTGCTCTTGTCCAGAAGTTGCATTATTGTAATCTAATGAATTATTTCCCCTTTGCAATATTGCTGAGGTCACATTCAATGAAGTA
>JAHJSW010000020.1 GCA_018830245.1 Nanobdellota archaeon
AAAACCTTCAGGATAATAATATTGAAGTTATTTTATATACTTATTTTAACAGAAACCGAAATTCTCTGTTCTCAAGATATAATGAACTTTTACAATCATGCAACAAATGGGAAAAATTAAAAGCAGAGGATTTTGAATGAATAAAAAAATAGCAACGCTGATTGCAGGGGTTTTGTTAATTAGTATAGTAAGTGCTGGTTTGCTCACGCATTTTGCAGTTATTACAGGAAGCGTGACTGTTGAGGGTCCTGTTTTTTATTTGGATGGTTCTTCAATTCCTCTTAGTGATAATCCCGAAGTCATTTATAGGGGAATCACCATAAATACTCCTCCAACAGAGGAAAACATAACTTATTTATTTGATGGACAAAGATATTTGTTTATGACAGAACCGTTAGATGTTGAAAATTTTTATCAAGCAAAATTTGATATTAAAATATGGGCAAAAACAAATAATTCTGGAAATATTCTACAATTTCAAGTTGTAAGAATCAAACCTAATTTAGTAGAAGAAATTATTTGTGTTCCTTTAAGTGTTGAATTAACAAATATAGTAAATTATGCCAAAAAAGAAACTTCATGTTCATCTTCTTCAGAAATAATTCTTAACCCCGAAGATAGAATAGGATTAATAATTTCTGGAGCAGGAGTTGATTCAGAATATTGGATTAGCACAGGGCATAGTTATACTGACGGCTATTCAAGAGTAGAGGTATCTGCAATATGAAACAAAAAACATTAACAATCATCCTCGGAATGATTTTCCTAATTGGGCTTGTGGCTGCGGCAAATACATTAAGTAATCTTGAGGGAATAACAATTCCTGTAAGTCCGGTTATTGCAGGAAATACTTTCTCTGCAAATTTTAGCTTTAATTATCTTGCAGATGGAACAAATGAAGATGATTCTCCGTTAATAATAAAATTAAATTTAAGTTCTGACGACCAAACAAATTATCCTGTCTGGAAAGGGGATTTTGAAATTGAAGGATTTGTAGACAAATGTATCTGGAATATATTGGGAGTATGTGTTTATTCAAAAACAGTTTATTTTAGTTGTTCTGAAAATGAAACACAGATAATTATAAATCCTATTGATACAACAACAATTAATAATATCTCCAACGGAACCTTTTACTGCTACAACGCCGACGGAGATTTGAAACTTAATGAACACGACGAGGTTTTCTTAAACATAACTTCTCATCCAGCACTTTATCCTTCACAATATACTCTTATGGCAGAAATGTTTTATCTCAACGATACCACTGCTCCTCTTGTCGTGATATTAAATAAAAATGATTTTGATGGATATTACAAAGCAGGAAGTTATGTAAATGTGAAAGTAAACATAACAGAAGGAAGAGGACTAAGCAGTTATTCTGGAACAATCTTCACGCCGTCGGTAAATTATACTTATTCTCTTGCAAAAAACAGCGACGGATTTTATTATTTCATGGAGAATTTGCCGTCGGGAATTAGCGAGGGAGATTATTTATTTAATATAACTGCAGTTGACACTTCAGGAAATATTGGTTCAGATAATGTGACTTTAAAGACAGATGAAACAGGACCTGAATTAACACTTGTAGAACCTCAAGGAGGAGTTTATTCTGAAATCATTCCAATTAAATTTAATGTGACAGATGCAAGATCAGGGGTAAATAATCAAAGTGTTAAATGTAGATTAAGAGAAATAAAAGAAGGTATTGGAATCTGTCCTGCAACAGGGGGCTCAATAAATGGAACATTGTGCACTACAACACCTTGGATAAATATGAACTTAAACACAACGAGCAATTTATATGAATTACAATTAAATACAACAGAATATAGTCTTACAAGTGGCTCTTACTGGCTCGACGCAAAAGCAGAAGATATTCTTGGAAATAAAAATGATTGGATAGCATAAAATGAAAAGATTATTATTTTTTATGATTATATTTATGATTGGCGTAGTATATTCTGGAGGAATTACCCAAATCTGTATTGATAAAGACCCTCCTTCTTTGGCAAATTCTTCTTTAAGTTGGATAGCAACTTCTGACACAATTCAATTAAGTTGGATTCCTGCAACAGACGAGCCATCTTGTAGCGGAATAGACCATTATAATATTTCCAGAAGCAGTCCAACAAATTCCTATACTGACAGCGGACTCTCGTCAGGTAGTGTATATTATTACATGATTCATGCTTTTGATTTAGTCGGACACAATGAAGCTAATGAAAGTCTTTCACATTCAGTTCCTATTTCTCTAGTAATTGAATCTGGCACTGAAACAAAGACAAGTGGTGGGGGAGGAAGTGGAGGAGGAATTGATAATTT
>JAHJSW010000021.1 GCA_018830245.1 Nanobdellota archaeon
ATTATTAATTACGGAAAAATCGCAGAAGCAAAATCTATTTTTAGAATTGGATATTTGTTTATTGATATTACTAATAGTACTAAAAAAATTATTATTGATGAAATTCAAAAATTTGATATAGATATTGAAAGCAGTTGGAATAATAACATTGATGGTGCCTATGCTGATGTTGTTATTTTTAATAATTCAGAAAAATTAATTAATTTTAAAACATCTTCAACTTCTCTAAATCCTTGGGAAAGAAAAACTATCACAGGATTCTTTGATACATCTAATTTTTCAGAAGGTTTTTATGAGGCAAATATAACTCTTTATTATTATGGAAGAGATGTTGGAAAAACTACTGAAAAAACAGTTAAAATAGAATTTGTGAAAAAATCAAGTAGAATTTTATTAATTACTGTTATTATAGGGGTAATAATTTTGTTAGGGTTTATAGGGATTATAATTAAAAGATATTTTTTAAGAAATGGAAAGAAAAAATAAAAAACATTTTTTAGTTTTATTATTACTTGCTATAAGTTTACTTTTATTTTTTTTAGCTTTTTTTATAAGGTTTTTAGTTGTTTTAGAAAAAAAAGAGATTCCTGTAACCTTAGAGATTGGAGGGAGGTCAGGATTCGATACCAACACTACTGCTCTGACTTTTGGAGCAATCACTATTGGTTCTACTTCTCAAAGATATTTGAATCTTGAAAATAGTTACCCTTTCCCTATTAATTTTTATTTTTATGCAAAAGGGGATGTTAAGAAATTTTTGATATTTGATAAAATTGTTAGATTAGAGGGTGGTGAAAATAAAACAATTGATATAAAGGCAAAAGCTCCTGATAATGAAAGTTTTGGAAACTATTCTGGAAAGATGATAATCTTTATTAAGAAAGATATTTAAAAATAGTTTGTTAATTAAATGAATGGAAAAAAAGAGGGATTTAGTAATCTGGTTTTTATTGTTCCTTTTAATTTTTGTTATTCTAATGAATATTTCTGTTATTAATTTTCCTATAAAAAAAATAACAACAACTGCTATTACAGCCGATCAGGGAAATATTTCTTTTATAATAAATGCTTCTAAAAGAATAACTGTTTTTGCTGATGAATTTAACGGGGATACTCCAGATTTTAATTTAACCAACGCTGAACTTGAAAATATGGCTAGTTTAACTTTAGAATCTACTAGTTATGGAAAAATAATCTTTGGCGAAAATGTAAATCTTACTCAGGACGTGGTTAGTATCCCTGATGTTTATAACCAAACGGTTAATTTAGATGCTTATGTTGAAATTTCTTCTGATTTTATTCAGATTGATACAGGGAATCTAACCTCTTTTGCTAAATCCGCTACTATTTATTTTTATGATTTAAATTTCAATAATCCTAAAATTTTAAAAGATGGGGAAGATTGTCCTGATAATGTTTGCACTATAATAAGTTATACTAGTGGAGTTTTAATTTTTGCGACAACACAATTTTCAAATTATTCTGTAGGAGAATATACCTCTGTAGAAAATCCAATCATTTCTCCTACTCTCCCTGGAGGAGGGGGAGGGGGTGCAGGAGCAAAAAAGATTACAGATTTTAGCGTGAATAAAGATTTAGTTAAAAAAATACTAAAGCAAGGAGAAACAGAAAGAGTTATCGTGGAAATAATAAATACTGGAAATACTGTTTTAGAAATGAATATTAATTCCTCTCTAGAGAGATTTATGGTTATTAGTGAAGAATCTTTTTCATTAATGCCTGGGCAAGTTAAAATAATTTCTATAGATGTTTTTGCTAAAAAGAATGAATTTCCAGATGCTTATATCGGAAGAATAATTGTTAAAGGAGCTAATATCGAAAAGATAATTAATGTTATTATAGAAATACAAGAAAGAAAGCCGTTGTTTGATGTGAGAACAGATGTTTTGACTAAAGAATTAAAAGCAGGGGAAGATGTATGGGCGAATATTAGTGTGATAAATATGGGAGATTTAGAAAATATGGACATCGAAATCTATTATGCTATCAAGGATTTTGAAGAAAATATTTTGTCTTATAAAAAAGAAGATATATTTATTGAAAAAGAACTTGAAGTTTCTAGAAAATTAAATGTTCCAAAAGAAACATCTTTTGGGGCTTATGTTTTTTATTCTAGAGTGACTTATGGAAATATTAGTGCATCAAGTACTGATGTATTTTTAGTAACTAAGAAAAAATTAGGAATATTTGTTGTTATAATTGTGACTTTGGTTTTGTTTATTATAGTTGGATATTATTTAATAAAAATTAATTTTAAGAAAAAGAAGAAAAGAAAATAGTCTTTTAGCATATAAATATTTATTAACTATTTTCAGATTAAATTTTAATGATTGGAACAAAAGAGTTGTTGAAATTAGTTCAGGAGAATAATCTTATTGAAAATTTATCTGAACGAGAAATTTTAAATCCAGAGGGTGCTGGATTTGATTTAAGAGTTGGAGAGGTGTTTGTTATTGAAGGAGGAGAGGCTTTTTTAGGAGAGTTTGAAAGACATACTCCAAAAGCAGGTTCAATTGCCAAATATAAACAAGAAAAAGACGTGATTCTTAAACCAGGGGATTTTGTTTTAGTAAAAACAATAGAAAAAGTGAATCTTCCTGCTGATATTGCTGCTATTTTTAGACCAAGATCAACTTTGCAAAGGTGCGGTATAGGATTATTTACTGCTACTGCTTCACCAGGTTATTCTGGGGAATTAACTTTTGGTATGTGTAATTTAGGTAAAAATGATTTTAGATTAGAGATGGGAGCAAGAATAGTTAATATCATCTTTTTTAAAACAAGTGAAAATATTTCAGAGTATCGTGGTCAGTGGCAAGGTGGAAGAGTTTCTACACAAGGGATAAGTGAAGTCCAAGTATAATTTAAATAATTATAAATTTAAAATAAGTTTTGTTAAATCTAAATTATGTTCATATATATGAAGACCATCACTTGTTGCATAGAATACTCCTGGAGTTATTATTGGTTGTTCTGGTTTTTTTCTTTTATTTATTTCATCACCCATATATTCCATTAATCTTACTAACCCTCCTAAGTTTTGAGGTAAACCTGCTGCTAAATCCCAGGATCTCCAAAAAGTTGAGAGATTAAGTTTATCTCTTTTTATTTTTGCTGAAACAGCTCTTAAGCATTCTGTGCTAGGTTTTTCATCTTTTTCTAGTTCACCTTTTTCTACTGTCCAATCATATCTCTTTAATCCTTCTGCACATCCAACAGTCATGGCACAATGATTAGTTCCAAATCCACTATTTACAAAATGATTAATACACCATTCTATTTGATCAAATTTGATTCCTCTTGGAATCCCATTTTTTTCTAGTGGAATGCTAGGATCGTGTATGCCTCCAAGCCATGCACCATAAGTATAGTGTTCTTTTTCAGGTATTGTGTCTCCACAAATTATA
This sequence comes from Nanobdellota archaeon, assembly GCA_018830245.1. Taxonomy (GTDB): domain Archaea; phylum Nanobdellota; class Nanobdellia; order Pacearchaeales; family GW2011-AR1; genus JAHJSW01. Next base: position 3,429 of record JAHJSW010000021.1, read on the forward strand.
GCCGCATTAAAATATTCCTCTATAGCTTCATCATTTGTAGTAACAATAACCCCTTCTCTTGGTATTGGTGCTAATGGTCTTGTTGTTGGGTTTGTAACAATTAGTGTAGCATGATCAAGTTCTAATCTGTATTCTCCTGCAAAGCTCCCAGATTCAACAAGGTTTATTCTTCCATGTTTTACTGCTTCTAGTATTGTTTGGAAATATAAATCATTTAATGTAGGGGTTTGTATAGAGACGTGTGGCTTTACTCCTACGTCTGGATAATTTTCTCTTACTCTTTCTCTTAACTCATAAACTTTTTGTTTGAAATCACTCATTTTAACGATTGATTGAATTTGTTTAAATTTATAAATATATTTGCAGTGTAATGTTATAATCTTCTAATTAATCCAAAACCCCCTGAGTTGAATTGATTCATGTATCTTATTACTGAATATAAGTTAGTTTCTTGAATAGTGCAATTTTTTGGATCTAGCAATGTTAAACCAGGATCCTTGAATTCAAGTAAAAGAGATGCATGAAATTTTGCTCCTATAATTCCATGGTTTTTCCTGTTTGCCATTTCTTTTAAAGTAATATCTGGCTCATTAAATGGTGTTGAGTTATAATTAAAATAAATTATATCTAATCCTATTTTTCCTAAAAATTTTCTTGCTCTTTTATCATTCATCGCAAATCCTTCTTTTAATGATGTTAATTTTTGAGAAATTTCTCTTTGTGACATTTCTGTTCCTTCTGCTCTAAATATTGCCTGTAAACAAGAACAAACACAGAAAGTTTCTTCTTCTTGAGGAGTTAAATTATATTTTTTCATTTAGTGTTTTTTAGCACGATATTCTTTAAAAATATGACTGAATTTAGATAAATATGAGTTGGGGTATTTTGGAAGAAGGAAAATTGGGGATGAGGCCTAATTGGGAAGAATTTTTTATGGCTTTAGCAGTAGTTTATTCGTCTCGTTCTTCTTGTAGAAATGTTCGGGCTGGGAGTGTTCTTGTTGAAGATAAACATATTGTAGGAGTTGGGTATAATGGCGCTCCAAGTCAAATTCCTAGTTGTTATTCAACTAGTTGTTCAAAAGAAAGACAGGGATTAAAATATGAAAAATCTCTTAATACTGGAACATGTGTAGGAATTCATGCAGAAATGAATGCATTAGGCAATTTAACTAGAAGAAATTTACAGGAGATTCAATTGTATACAACTATTTTTCCATGTCATGATTGTGCTAAAAATTTATTGCCTTATAATTTGAAAGAAGTTTTTTTTAAAAGTGTTTACTCTGAAAAAGAGTTAGAATCGACTATTAAATTATTTGAAGATGCAGATGTATTAGTGACGCAATTGAATTTAGGTCCAGAAAGATTTTTAGACATTCTTTTTAATTTACATCCCAAATTTGAACGTAAATTTGATGTATGGGGTCCTGAAGAGAAAAATAAAATAAAAGAATTAATTTCTTTCTTTTAATCCTTCATTTCTATCTTTATATTCACGTTCTTTGGAATCTGCATTCTCATAATGTGATGTAAAACTTTTTCATTTGCAGGAAGATCAATAAGCCTCTTGTGAATTCGCATTTCAAATCTATCAAATGTGGCTGTTCCATCTCCACAGGGGGATTTTCTTGTATTAATCTTAATTTTTTTAGTTGGAAGAGGAACAGGTCCGTGAATAGTTATCCCTGCCTTTTTCGCAATAGCACTAATAGAATCACAAATATTATTAAGCATGCCAATGTCAGTGCTGTTGAGTTTTATCCTTACTTTTATCATTTTTCCTAAGTTAAAATTTACAAAATACTTTAAAAAGGTTGTTATTTTCCTTGAAAAGATTTTTATAGTATTCTTTTTTTATATCCTAGAGGTAGATGTTCAGTGGAGCAAGTTTTTATTCAGTTAGCAATTATACTTTTGATGGCTTTTGTTGTTTCTTATGTAGTCAGAACTTTTAAACAACCGATCATTATTGGGTATATTCTTGCAGGAATTTTAATTAGTCCTTTTATTATTGAAGCAGGAGCTTCTAAGGAGATTATTCACACTTTTTCTCAGTTTGGAATTGCGTTTTTATTATTTATTGTAGGGCTTCATATGAATCCAAAAGTTATAAAAGAAATAGGGACAGCATCTCTTTTAATTGGACTTGTCCAGATAATTTTAACATTTGGTTTTGGATTTTTAGTAGCATTTAAATTATTAGGTTTTAATGTTATTACTTCTTCTTATATTGGAATTGCCCTGGCATTTAGTAGTACAATTATTATTATGAAGCTACTTTCAGATAAAAGGCAATTAGATTCTCTTTATGGTAAAATTTCTATTGGGATTTTGATTATCCAAGACCTAGTTGCGGTTTTTGTTTTGATGTTTATTTCTTCAATGTCTAATGGAACTAGTTTTAGTTCTTTTGCAGTAAGAGGATTATTAAATGGAGGCGGGTTAATTTTTATTCTGTTTTTGGCAGGCTTTTTTGTTCTTCCTAAGATGACTAAGAGTATTGCTAAATCTCAAGAATTATTGTTTTTGTTTTCAATATGCTGGTGTTTTTTAATTGCTGCCTTGTTTAGTTATTTTGGATTTTCAATTGAAATAGGAGCTTTAATAGCAGGAATTGTTTTATCTATCTCTCCTTATAGTACAGAAATAAGTTCAAAAATTAGACCTCTTAGAGATTTTTTCTTGATAATCTTCTTTATAATTTTGGGGTTAGGAATACAAATTTCAAATATTAATACAATTATTGTAAGTGCTGTTATACTCTCTTTAATTGCACTTTTAATTAAACCAATTATTTTAATGATTCTTATGGCCTTGTTTGGGTATACAAAAAGAACTAATTTTTTAGTTGGATCTACTCTTGCGCAAATTTCAGAGTTTTCTTTAATTGTTCTGACACTTGGGGTTTCTATGGGGCATATAAGTGGAGAGGTGCTGTCTATTATGACTCTTTCAGGGATAATTACTATAACTCTGTCAACATATATGATAATTTATTCTAATGAGTTTTATAGAAAAATGTCACGAATTGTTTCTGTTTTTGAGAGAAAACATATAAAAGAGAGAAGAAAAGTTCGAAGAAATTATGATGCTATTTTATTTGGATATAATCGAATTGGTTTTGGAATTTTAAGTGCTCTTAAAAGAATTAAGAAAAAGTATCTTGTCGTGGATTTTAATCCTGATACAATTTCAGATTTATCAAAATTAAGAATTCCTTGTTTGTACGGAGATGTAGATGATTTAGAACTTTTAGATGAGCTTCCTCTTGATAAAATTCAGTTAGCTGTTTCAACAATTCCTGATTTTGAGACAAATCTTTTATTAGTAGAGAACATACGGGTGATTAATCCAGACGTGATTATTATTGTAAGAGCGCATCAGATAAAAGATGCTTTAGAATTGTATAAAAAAGGTGCAAATTATGTTTTAACCCCTCATTTTTTAGGAGGAGAGTATGTTTCTAAGATGATTGGGAATTTAAAAACCAGTGAAAAAGGGTATAAACAGGAAAAAGAAAAACATATTAAAGCACTTACAGAAAGAATTGAAAAAGGTCATGAGCATCCTGAAGTAGAAAGGAATTGAAATTTCGAGAGAAATTGATTATTAATCCTTTTCTTGTATTTTTTCTATACGTATGAATGAGATTAAGAAATCAAAAAACCTCAAAACAATTTCTATGAATATTATAAATAATAAATAATATAAAATAGTGTTTAGAAAATTTGGTATTTGAACTAAATGGTTTACTATTCTTTCTACTTGTTGGCTTTCTGAAAATGACGCAGGATTTAAGACAGATATTGCAAGAAGAGTTAAAGGAAGCATTTTCGCTATTTCTTCTGATAGTTTTTCCTTATAATAAGAGGTAATTCTTATTGCACCAATTACTGTTGCAGATATAATTAATACCTGAGCAATATTTTCATTTTGAGTCAAGATAATTAGCATTAAAGTGAAAACTACAAAAGCAATAAAAATAAGAAAGGGAAGGACTAAGATATATTCTATAAAATAAAGTGTTCCTGCGACTAGACGTGCGAAAAAGGAGTGTTCGTATATATTATATTTGTTAAGATTTAATCCAAGAGGGTCTTTTCTTGCAACAAAATGATATCCTTTCCAGACAATGACCGCATAAATGACTATGAGTAAAAGCAATAGGGAGAAATTAATGAAATTTTGAATCCAGAGAGGAGTTGTTGAGATAGATGAAGCATACCAGCTTGTGATTTCTTTTCCTAAATTAGCTATCACTCCCATGAATTAATTTATTGATGATTCTTTATAAATATTTCACTCTTTTCTTTGATAATTAAATTTAAATATAATCTTTTTTTAGATTAATTATGATTGACATTAAACTGATTAGGGAAAATCCTGAATTAGTTAAAGAGAATATAAAAAAGAAATTTCAAGAAGAAAAACTCGTGTTAGTAGATAAAGTAAGAAAATTAGATGATACTTGGAGAAAACTGAAATATGAGGAAGATAAATTAAGAAGTGAGAGAAATAAAATTTCTGAAGAAGTTAATAAATCTAAAAAAACTAAAGATGAAAAAAAGGTTAAAGAATTAATAAAAAAAGCTAAAGCGATTCCTGAAAAAATTGAAAAATCCCAGGAAAAAAGAAAGAAACTTGAAGAAGAAATAAAACAGGTTATGTATAAAATCCCGAATATAATTCACAAATCTGTTCCAATTGGAAAAGATGATTCTGAGAATGTTGAAAAAGAAAAAAGAGGTGTCCCAAAAGTTCCTGATTATAAAATTCTAAATTCTGCTGAACTTGCTGAACGATTAGATGGTGCTGATTTTGAGAGTGCACGAGAAACTTCTGGAAAAGGATTTTACTTTATTACTGGAAGTTTAGCAATGCTGCATTCTGCAATACTGGCCTTTGCAAGAGATTACATGGTTAAAAAAGGATTTGATTATGTTCTTCCTCCATTTATGATTAGAAAAAAAGTTGTAGAAGGAGTAATGAGTTTTGAAGAAATGACTGTGATGATGTATAAAATTGAAGGAGAGGATTTGTATTTAATTGGAACTTCAGAACATTCAATGATTGGAAGATTTGTAGGAAAGACAATAAATAAAAATTCATTGCCAATAACTTTGACTAGTTATTCTCCTTGCTTTAGAAAAGAAGTTGGTTCTCATGGGTTAGAAGAAAAAGGATTTTACAGAGTTCACCAGTTTGAGAAGCAAGAAATGATTGTTATTTGCGAGCCAGAGGATTCCTATAAATGGTATGATAAAATGTTAAGGTACACAGTAGATGTTTTTAGAGCATTGGACATCCCGGTAAGGGTTTTAGAGTGCTGTTCAGGAGATTTGGCTGATTTAAAGGCAAAATCCTGCGATGTAGAGGCGTGGAGTCCTAGACAGAAAAAATATTTTGAAGTTGGTTCTCTTACAAATATGGAGGAAGCGCAGGCAAGAAGATTAAATATAAAAATAACTGGAAAAGGAAAGAACTACTTTGCACATACATTGAATAATACGGTATTAGCAAGTCCGAGGGCATTAATCGCTTTGATGGAGAACAATCAACAAAAAGATGGTTCTATTAAGATTCCAAAAGCTTTATGGCCTTATATGAATGGTGTTAAAAAGATAAATGTGAAAAAGAAATAAAACAGTAAACTTATACATTGAGTAATTCTAGGAAAATTCATGCCATTATTAAAATCAGTTAGATATGTTATTGGAGGATGGATTGGAAAAACCTCAGAAGGAGTAGAAATTGCTCTTAGTGAAGGCCCTTTTACTGCACCTTGTTATGTGGTTTTTGTTGATGTTGATGGAAAACTTGTTGATAGAGGGAATTAACTACCGGGATGAAGAGAAATGGAAGAAGGCTTTG
>JAHJSW010000001.1 GCA_018830245.1 Nanobdellota archaeon
ATATGGTATGCCTCCTACTGCAGGATATGGATTAGGCATTGATCGATTAATTATGTTCTTAACGAATCAACCTTCTATTAGAGATGTTATTCTTTTTCCTTTTATGAAACCTGAAAAGAAATAAAATGCTCTCTCTTCCAATTACCCGAGAACAGGCAATTGAACTCCTGAAGAAATTCCCTCAAGAAGAGTATGACATGATTCATTATCTAGAAAGTGAGGCGATAATGCGCGGGCTGGCTGAAAAGTTTGGAGAAGATGCTGATTATTGGGGCATGCTAGGACTTCTACATGATGTAGACTGGGCAGAAACAAAAAAAAATATTCCAGAACATATTGAAGTAGCAAAAGAAATCTTAAAAGACGCTGGTTTTGACGAAAATTTTATTTCTGCTATTGTTTCGCATGGCTATGGATATGAAGAAAAGCCAAAAGATCTTGATAAAAAAAGAACTAGAAAAATTGAACATGCGCTAGCTGCTGCTGAAACTGTAACAGGGCTAGTTCATGCCTACGCCCTTATGCGAGGGAAAAAAATTTCAGATATGGATGCAAAAGGACTAAAGAAAAAATTCAAAGAGAAAAGTTTTGCCTCCAAAATACGAAGAGATATAATCAAAGAATGCGAGGACATTGGGCTGGAATTAGGAGAGTTTTTTGAGGTTGCAATTGATTCAATCAAAAAAATTGCAAAGAAGGTTGGGTTAAAATAAAGAACAAAAAGGATATATTAATAAATGACATTAGATTATATTTTAAATGACCCTTAGCTTATATCGCGAATTTAGAGAGCTGCAAAAAGAGGGACTAACAGATGGTGCTCCATATCTGGGAGTTCCAAGTGAGAGTGAGTTATTATTTGACGGAATATATGGAGAAATCCTTGCCCCTCTTAAAGAAGATTCTTGGTTACATAGAGTTGGAAAAACACTTCTTGGTCTTTTGAATTGAAATAAAATGGGCTTAATTATTAAAAGCAATATCAAAAAAGTTGTAAAAGAATTAGATAAAGAAAATTCTGTTTCAAGTGTGGCAGAAGAAGTTGGACGAGCTCTTGAAAGAAAAACAGAAGAAGTTTTAAGAGACGCTATTAAAAGAGCTAAAGAAAATGGGAGGAGAACTCTTCAGGCAAGAGATATATAATGGCAAGAACAAAATTTCCAATGTTAGCAGTTGTGTTATTGATATTTGGGATAGCGTGGTTGTTGAATGAGTTAAAAGTTTTTAACCTAGATCTTCCATGGGGACCAGTAATTATTATAATTATTGCTATTGGATTAATATTTAACAGATTTAGTAGATAAGAGGTTTTTAATGAGAAAAGGTGGGAAAGAAAAAAATTCTATAAGAGGTAAAAAGAGTCGTGCAGCAGGAGCAAGATTTGAATTAAAAGTTAGGGGGAAATTGGAGTCTGATAGATGGGTGATAGATAAGTGGAGTAATAATGTTGATCTTGATGAGAAAAAATTAGTGAAGGCTCGTGCAAAATTCAACCCGTATCGAAAAGTTCTTGGAATTGGAACAGGTTTCCCAGATTTTATAGGATTTAAATTAAAATCAAAAAAAACTTATGAAATAATCGGAATAGAAGTTAAAGCAAATGGCTGGATTGATAAAGAAGAGAAAGAGAAATGCAAATTTTTATTAAATGAAAAAATCTTCAGCAAGATTCTTATTGCAAAAAAAGGAGTAAAAAGAGGGGAGATTGAGTTTATTGACTTTGAAAAAAAGTATAGAAATAAATTAAAATAGGTTTTTCATTATATTTTCATGAAGAAAGTGCAAGTTTGGTTAAGTATGCTTTTACTTATTCTGATTTTTCCTTTTATATCTGCACTTTCTATAACAGAAGTAGAATCAAATCCAGAAGGAGAGGATTCTGGATTTGAATGGGTAGAGCTATATAGTGATAGTGAAATTAATTTATCAGGATACAAACTTGTAAATAATGATGGAGGAGAAGTAGAATTAAATGGAAGTTTTTCAAGATATTATGTTTATACATTTGAAAAACAATGGTTAGATAATTCTGATGAAAAAGTTTTTTTGTATCATAATGATTCTTTGATTCAGGAAACATCTCTTTTTGAAGACTCCAAGAATAATGGATTTACCTGGCAATTATGCGATTCTTGGGAATTTAAAGAAGCGACAAAAAATTCTGAGAACATTTGTGAAAGTTCTTCTGAAGTTATTGAAAATGAATCCTCTGCAGAAAGTTCTGAAAATTCAGGAGAAGAAGTAATTATTGATGAAAAAGATTCCTCTTCAGACAGTGAAACAATCATAAATTCAGAGAATGATCAAGAAGAAACAAACAATGATAATAAACAAGAAACAGAATCTCCAGTGATTGTACTAAGTCCAAAAGATATAAATAATACTAATTATACAAATCTTCTAAGCAAATACAATTATCCCTTTTACGGGTTAATCGTTTTTTGTATGCTGATTATTATTTTACTGATAATAAAATATAGAAAAGGAAAAAACAAAAATGAATTCGAAGAAGGATATGGAAACCAAGGGGATACAAGCAGTAATAATAATTGAAGTAATTGGAAAACCCCCAGAACATCTGACTGAAACATTAAATGAAATTATCAATAAAATCGATGCAGAAAAAGGGATAAATGTAACAGGAAAAAAAGTAAATGATCCTGTTTTAATGAAAAATCAGAAGAATTTTTACACAAACTTTGCAGAAGTAGAGGTAGAAGTGGATGAAATTTTGTATTTTGTAAAACTCTTGTTTAAATATATGCCTGCAAATGTTGAAATAATCTCTCCAGAATTAATCGCCCTTACAAACAATGGATGGAATGAAGTTCTGAATGAAATTACTAGAAGACTTCACGGATATGATGAGATAGCAAGAATTTTGCAAGTAGAAAAAGGAATTTTAGAAAAAAAATTAAAAGAAGTTCTTGGGAAAAAGGAAAAATAATTACTTTTTTCCTTTAGCAATACTTAATAAATTTACAGGTTTGTTTCCTGCTCTACTGTATTTTGTTTTAAAAAACCAGATTAATAAAACTATAACCGCTATAACAATTGTCCACCCAATTATTTTTCCAACTATCCCAGGTTCAGGAGATTCGCAAGTTCCTAAACAACAATTTCCGTCTTTTGAATGAACCGCCTCCTTGCTACATTTTTCATTAGTTCCGCATATCCCTCCACCTAATTCTTTGCATGTTTTAGAAATCTGTAGAGGAGAAGGAGGAACAGAATCATCCTCATCCAAAGAGATATAATCTTTTATAAAAGTTAAATAAATCGTCGTGTAAGAATAAATTCCTGAAGAATCTTTAGCTGAAATCTGCCCTTCAATTGTTTTTTCTGTATAACCTGGAGAGATTATTAATTCAATTCTAACACTTGAATTTTCTTCTAAAGTGTTGATTTTGTTCTCATAAAGAGTAATGTAGGGTTTTAATGAATCTGAGAGAGAGATTGTTATATTTTCTAAAGTTTCTTTTCCAGTGTTATAAACATATATTTTCCTATCAGTACTTGAATTAGTTGGAAGAGTAATATTCAGTTCAGGAGGTTCAATTTTAAAGCTTCTTTGTTCTTTTTCTTCAGATTCTGTGTAAATATAAACAGGAATTTCGTATTTTAGAGAAGAGGTACTTAATTCAATTATTCTTAATGTTGAAGAAGTAATATTTACTAATTCAAAATCTATTTTTTTTATCTCTCCAGACCTCAAGGAAACAGATGTATTTTCTCCTTCTAAACCACTATCTTCAAATAAAGAAGAGAAAAATCCTTCACTAGATTCTTCTGAAGAAACCTTTGAATTGACAATAATTTTTTCATCTTTTAAATTCTGAACTTCTATGTAAAAATCTCCTTCTGTTACGACAAATCCGGGATTAATTGAGAAATCAGCTGTTTCATTTGTTATTATAAATTCCTTAATAATATCTTCTTCACTGACTATGCTTCCTTTCATATATCTTAAATTTTTTAAAACAATTGAATAATTATTTACTCCTTTATCAGACAGAGGAGCATAAATGTAAAATTCTTCATTTATCTGTGCAACACTTGGATTTATAGAAATTCTGACATGATCTCTATAAAAAAATATATTTTCTTTAAGAATTGGTTCTAAAAAATAACCAGAAACTCTTGCAAGAAGAGTTTCTCCTTGTTTAAATTCATCTTTCATATCAAACTCTACTGCAGAAACTATTTGTAATAAAAGTAAAATTAAGATAAATATCCCACTTTTTTTCATATTTATTTAAGAAAAATCAGGTTAATAAATATTATTGAAACAATTTAGATCTGTTCAGACATTTCAGAAGCTTGTGTAATAATGATTCTTACTAAGTCTCTGGCATTCTCTTCAGTTATTTCCGATGGTTCCCATGCTTGCTTTTTTGGATTAACAAACCTTTTTCCTGCCTCACCATAAACAAAATCTTCTACCTTTCTTTGTTCGACTTTTAAATTACTTCCTTCCTCAAGAAATTTAACAACTTGCCAACCAAGTTTTGATGCACATAAAAAATTTCCATAAGTCCCCCTTAATTCTGCACATTGAAAAATCCACTTACATTGAGTAGCTGGGAGTTCTTCATAACCACAAGGGTTCAAATCATCTAAAGAGAGCATACGATTATTAGAGAAACTGCTTTAATAAAGATTGTCAATATAAAACATATATTTTAAAAGAATTATTTCCCCATTTCTTTTAGTTTTTTTAGAACTTCATCAATCTCTCCTGATTTTTGAGGAGAATGCCTTACAGGTTTTCTTGAAGTTCCAGGAGGGAGAATTCTTCTTTGAAGAGGTCTTCTTTGATAAGGATATCCTGGAGGTCCTCTTGGAGGAAAACCTCTAGCAGGAATTTCTTTTTGAGCAGGAGTTTTAGTTTTTCTAAATTTAGATTTTACTATAATCCAGTATGGTTGAACTCTATCTCTAAAAACTATTGCGAGAATAACTAAAATAATAAGAATAAGTAATAACCAAATCCACCAGTAACTTTTATCATTTACTTTTTCTACACAACAAGCATCTCCATAATCACAAGTATAAGAAAAAGATTCTTCTTCATCATCATTGCAAAAAGATCTACAAGCTCCGTTTCCAACTACTTCACAATTTGATACATCTGGTTCAGGTTCTCTACAAACACCACTGATACAACATATTTCTCCATAAACTAAATCAGACGCAGAGATTGAATTTCCGCCATCACATCTTTCTTGAGAATTGCAAACACTTCCACCTAATTCTTGGCAAGTTTCTAGAGATTTTTTTGTGTCGCAACATTTAAAGGTTCCAGAACAATCATATTCTGGAAGAATTTCTCCTTCACAATTTATTTCTGACAAACAATAATATCCTGCATCTTCGCAATCATCTACAGAAGGAGAGGTAGATCCTGGGTCTTTAGAAAAAATAGAATAAAGAATAAAAGCAGTATTTCTGATATTCCCTTGCCAGCATCCGTCACTATCTTGAACTTCTAATAACCAATTAATGGATTTTGTTTTTTCTGAAGGTTCTTCATATTTAAAAGGGTATAATGCTACAGAAGTATCATAAAATTTATCTCCTGATTCATCCCAGTATGTATCTTTTTGCTTTGATAGCAAATCTACTCTAAAATCAGTATATCCTGTAAGAGAGTATAAAAAAGCCTCTGGAAGAAATTTTAGATTTTCTTCAGTCATTGCGACAAGATAAGGAAGATAAGGCGTGATATCATAATCTCTATGATCTAATATTAAAGCAGCCCATAAGCTTCCTTCATAATCGCAAGAGCCGGCAATTGAAAAGCACAAAGAAGTTACCTCTTCTGTTGTTGTTCCTTCTGCAGACGCAGAAGTTGTTTTTTCTGAAACATGAATTGTAGTGGAACCAGTTTTTTTAAATAATAAACTAGTAAGAAATTGCTTATCACATGAAATTTTAAATTCTTTTTCATAGCAATCAGGAGAAACCTTTAACCACCAACCTCCTTCAGACAAAGTTAAGCAACTTCCTGCACCAGATGAAATTTTTTTGTCCTCATTTATACTTGTTGAATAAGAAGAACCATCATAAGTAATTGTGCAAATTGTTGCCTCTGGACTTTCAATTTGCAAAAACCATGAAAGTTCTGAAGGAATTTCTTTTTGCGCGAGGAGCCAATCCTCTGCTTTTGCAGAACCACCTAAAGCTAAAATTGCTTGAGCAGTTGTTTTTATATTGCACCCTGATTTTGGCCAACACTCTCCTCCTGCTGAATCAGAAACAACTTCATTTTTACACTCTTTTATTGTTAGTAAAGAAAAAATCCTTTCTTCTGAGGAAATTGAAGAACATCTCTCGCTCACTTTTTCTCTTAAACAATCATATGCTAAATCTACTCCGGTTTTTTCAGCAGTAACATTTTCTGCTGCTAGAAAAAATGATGTATTATAAATTAACAAGATTATCAAAATACTAAATAACACTAACCTCTTTTTCATAAGTTAGTTAGTTAATTATTGTTTTTAAAATTATCTTTGCGATTTGTCTTCTTGCCTTTTTTATTTTCTTGCAAATTTTTTCTAATAACATAATTTACTGGATTTTTTACCAAATTGCAAAAATTATCTGGAACACAAACACCGATCCCGTGATAGAATTCCTTGCAATTTGGAGGCATAATTGGCTTTCTTTTATAACTCCATAATAATTGAGATTTAATATAACCTTTTTTTAAAGGAGGGTTATTTTTTTTATTCCAATCATCAATTTTTTTTTCTAATTCTTCCTTTTCCATCCCAATTGAACGAAATAAATTGATTAAAGCGAATAATGCTCTTTTCTTCCCATCAACAACACCATTTAAAATTTTTTTAATGCAAAAAGGGAAATTTTCATCTGAAAGATTATCTAATTTTATTGGTTTATAATTTGCATATTTTCCAGTGATTTTTTCCTCTGACTTCCCAGCTTTGATTTCATTGTCTTTATCCCAATCTAATGCCTGCATTAATAATTCAGAAGCTTCTCCCTCTACAGAATTTGGCATAAAATTTCTAATCTTTGCTTTTAAAGGATCTGCATCTTTTAATTCAAAATCTGGAAGTTCTTTTAAATCTAAAACAACACTTGCTAGAGCTGTTTTTTCGTGCAAAGAATAAGGTGTTCTGAATAAATGTCTTGGAGAAACTAAAATAAGGTCAGGCATAACTTCTTGAGACGATTGGAAATCTTTTACATATTTATTTGGTCTTTCTAAATCACTTATTTTTTCAATTAGTTGCTTTTTTGTTTTCTGAATAATATACTTTATAATTATTCGAGGATATTCTGGGAATCTCTCAGAAGTTTTTATTTCATTAATTTCTTTGGGAAAAGCTTTCCACGGAATAATAATGTGAAATCCTTTTGAACCTGAAAATTTTATCCCTATGTTTTTTATTCCGTGAAATTTGAGAAAGTCCATTATAATTTTTGCAGAAATTTTTGAGTAATCAATATATTTACTATCAATATCAATCAGCAAATCCCACCCTTCTCTTAATTCATTTAACTGCTGCTCATTTAAATCAGTGGATAATTTTAAGGGGTCTTTCCATATTTCTTCAGAACAGTTAAGAGAGGTTGCTCCTTTTTTTGCTAACTCAAATACATCTCCAGGATATTGGAGTGAATCTGGTCTTTTTCCAAATCCTTCAAAATATAGTGGACAAACTTCACGATTTTTGCAAAATTCAAAAATTGCTTTTTGTACATCTGATCTAGAGTAGTAAAGTTCAGTAATTTTTCTAATTCTTTGCTCTTTAAAAGAAGGTGTTTTTTGTTCCATTAAAGAAATTGCCAAGCAAAGTTTAAATAAATACCTTATACTTAATTATAATAATACTTAAAAGATTACTAATACATTCGTAAACATGCTAGTTAAATTAGAAACCCCCCTGCTTTTATCAAAAGCTGTAGAGATTATCTCAGAATTAGTAATAGATGCTAGGATAAAAGTCAATGATTATGGACTAAGTATTACTGCTATAGACCCGGCAAATGTTGCGATGGTAAGCTTTAAGCTCCCAAAAAGTGCTTTTTCTCAGTTTGAGACTGGAGAAGAAGTTTTAGGAGTAAACTTAGATAATCTAAAGAGAATTTTAAAAAGATGTGGTGCAGGAAGTTCTCTCACTCTAGAAAAGAAAGATAATCTCCTGAATATACAAATTCAAGACAGGATTAAAAGAAATTTTAACCTTAGTTTAATTGATATAGATAGAGAAGAAAAAGATCTCCCTCTTTTAGATTATAGTTCAAAAGTAGAAATGAATTCTATTGATTTTATTGCGTCTGTAGAAGATTGCGCAGTTGTTGCTGATGCGTGTTCATTTATCATCCAAGATGGAAAATTTATAATAGAAGCAAAAGGCCTAAATTCTGCAATGTCTGAATTTTCAGGAGATGAAGCAGGAATTATGGCTGAAAACTGCAAGGCAAGATATAGCATAGAATACTTGCAAAAATTTGTAAAAGGAGCTAAACTTAATGATAAAATAATTCTTAATTTTGCAAATGACCATCCTCTAAAAGTAGGTATTCGGTCAGAACACATGGAATTAATATTTATTCTTGCGCCGAGAGTAGAGACAGAGGGTTAAGAAAAGATTTATATATGTTCTAATAATATTAAGTAGTATAAAGTATATTAAATATATTTAGTAATACGAAATAATACTTCAAATGAAAGAGAGGATTTCTGCAACAGTAGATAAAGAAACAATAGAAACAATAGAAAAAATTCTTAGAGAAGGGAGATACAGGAATAAATCTCATGTTATTGAAGACGCAATTAAATTATTAAAAGAGAAACGAAAATGAAAAAGAAGAGAGGGCAGGTGACGATTTTTATAATTTTAAGCATAGTTTTAATTGGAAGTTTAATTTTATTTTTTCTTGTAAGAGAGGGAATTGTTCCTCAATTTTGGGGAGGTGGAGAGATAAATCCAGATCTTTTTCTGCAAACTTGTTTAGAAGAAAAAATAGAGAGCACTATTGATATACTTTCTTCTCAGGGAGGATATATTGAAAATTCTTTATCAAAAGAATTTGACGGAAAAAATATTTCTTATTTATGCTACAACTCTCTTAATTATTATACCTGCATAAATCAGGAACCACTTCTGATTCAACATTTAAAAAACGAGATTAAGAAAGAAATTTCTGAGGAAGTAAAAAATTGTTTTAATGAGCTATCACTTAATTTAGAAAAAGAGGCTTATACTGTTGATGCAAAATATCATGATTTCGCCATAGATCTAGAATCTAAAAAAGTTATTGTAAAAATAAATGGCGAAATGACTCTTACAAAAAATAGTGAGACCTTGAAACATGATGATTTTATTATTGTAGTCAAGAGTAGTTTTTATGATTTAGCGATAATTGCTCAGGAAATCATAAGCCAAGAATCAGAATTTTGTAATTTCAATTATCTTGGATATATGTTGCTTCATCCAGAAATAAGTATAGAATTAAATAATCTTGGAGACCAGACAAGTATTTACCATCTTCAACATAGAAAAACTGATGAAGATTTTTGGTTTGCTCTGAGAACTTGCGCACTTCCCGGAGGGATATAGATGAAATCAAAAAATAGAAAAATAGCGATTGCAGAAATTTTAATATTAGTACTGGGAATTTTTTCATTTTCCTACTTATTATATCAGACTATGCCTCTTATTTCTGCACAAGATATTTTAGGATGTTGTACTGAAACAAATACTGGAGCAAAATGCCAAGACCTAGTGCTGGGAAGTGATGAATGTAAAGAAGCTCTGCTTCCAAGTCAGTGCAAAGACACTTCAAATTGTAAACTTGGGTGTTGTATTGATGAAGAAGAGGGTTTGTGTTCTGAAAAATCTCCAAAAGACCTATGTACTTCTGATGGAGGAACTTGGAAAGACAATGAAGTATGCAATATTATTGAGTGCCAAAAAGGATGTTGTGTTTTAGGAACTCAGACAAATTATGTAACAGATGCTAGATGTGGGAAACTCGCAGGATTTTACGGGATTGAAAAAGATTTTCGACAACAAATAAAAACAGAATTAGAATGTGTTTTGCTGGCAGAATCCCAAGAACACGGAGCGTGTATATTGGGAGAAGATGTTTGCAAGTTTACTACTCAAGGAGATTGTGTAAATAAAGAAGGAGAGTTTCACAAAGATGTTTTATGTTCTAATCCTTATCTAGAAACTTCTTGTGAACAGCAAGTTTCTGTAGGCTGTGTTGAAGGATTAGATGAAATTTACTGGTTTGACTCGTGTGGAAATAGAGAGAATATTTATAATGCAGATAAAAATGTTTCTTGGAATAATGGAGAGTTATTACCAAAAGATCAGAGCTGCAATCCTACTTCTGCAAATATTGAGTCAGAAACTTGTGGGAACTGCAATTATTTTTTAGGGAGTAAGTGTGGTAGTTCTGAAGAGATAAAAATAAAGGATGGAAATTTTATTTGCCAGGATTTAAATTGTTATAATACTTATGATGGAAGTGACAGAGTAAATGGAGAGAGCTGGTGCATATATGATGCTTCTATTGGAACAGGAACAGATGTTGTTGGAAGTCGACACTGGAAACATATGTGTATTGACGGAAAAGAAGTTGTAGAACCGTGCGCAGATTATAGGCAGGAAATCTGTGCAGAAGAAATAGTAGAAATTTCAACTGATAAAAAAGTTAGTATGTCTAATTGCATTATCAATGAATGGAGATCTTGTTTTTCATATAATGAACTATCAGCAGATAAAATGGTCAAGAAGTGCTCGGAAAATCAGCACTGTTATTTAAAATCATTATGGCACCCTGGTGGAAAAGTTGCGCAAGGCCCAATTCAGACATGTCTTCCAGAATATCCTCCAGGACTTATATTTTGGGGAGATCAGAGTTCTGCTTCACAAATTTGCAGTCCAGCCTCACAAAATTTAGATGTTACTGCAGTTAAAGAATGTGGATTTTTAGGAATAAGTGAGGAGTGGGTATATGTTGCAAATGATGTTGCAAGAACAGAAACCTGGTCCCAGATAATGAATAAGTGGTGCACTAATCTTGGAGATTGTGGTGCTTATGTTAATATTGAAGGAGAGGTTACAACAGGAGGATATAGCACAAGTGGGGTAGCTCGTGCTCTTTCTGCAAGTTACTTATCCCAGTTAGCAAGTTTTAATATTCCAAACCCTGATGCAAAAGGAAAAATTTCTGGAATAGTTCCTATTGAAGAAGAGGAAGATACTAGCTGGACTACTCTTATAGGATATGGTGTATTAGGTCAATGGCTTTATGAAGGAATTGCAGGATTAGATGTTTTTGCAGGTGCGGTAATGAATCCAATGGGGACCTGGAGTGAAGCAGGATTTCTTAATTTTATGACTCAACCATATTTTGCTGCGCCAGCAGCAATTGTTGCATCATATTTTGCAGGACAGATGATTGGACAGTTAATGGGGCTTGATGAGGCATCTGCTCAGCAAGTTGGAATTGCGGGTGCTATTGGGGCTATTGGCTCTGTTGCTTATACTTCTTTTTTTGGAGGTGGTTTTAACGCAGTAACTTTTGGAACAACATTTATGTGGGGAATTATTGTTGCTGTTGTTGTAGCAATCTGGATGCAATTAAAGGGATGTGGAGAACAGGCAAAATGGAAAGCAGGATTTACCTGCAGAGCGTGGGATCCTCCGTCAGGAGGAAAGGATTGTGAAAAATGTAATGAAGGTGAAAAAGATTCTGATGGAAATTTATTTCACGAATGCTCAGAATATAGATGTAAAAGTTTAGGTGCTGCTTGTGAATTTATTAATGCTGGAACAACAGACCCTAAATGTATCTGGAGTAGGCCAAATGATGCGGCTTCTCCAGTAATCAGTCCGTGGCAAGAAAGTTTATCAAAAGGGTATAATTTTGAGACAAGTGCTTCTTGCCCGTCAACATGCTCAAATAAAGTAATTAGAAATAATGAATCTGGTTGTTTAGAAGCATATAAATCAATTACTTTTGGGATACAAACAGATGAATATGCTAAATGTAAATTTGATACTTCAAATAAACAATATGAAGATATGGTTAATTCATTTACAGGATTATATACAGAAAATCATTCAACAGTAATTATGTCCCCAGGAATAATCACTCTTGAAGCAGAATTAGAAAGATTAAGAAAGCAATTTAAAAATGAGACAGGAGAGCCACTTGGACAAGAGTATATTGATAATATTATAAATAAATCAATTGATGGAACATTAAGATTATATATAAAATGTAAAGATGTAAATGGAAATACAAATTCTGCTCCTTTGTTAGTTGAGATGTGCTTAGACCCTGAACCAGACACAACTCCTCCACATGTTGTTTCAATTAATCCAAATAATAATCGAAAAATAGCATACGGGTTAACAGAACAAGATATTTTAATGTATGTAAATGAACCTGCAGAGTGCAAATATTCTTCTACAGATAAAATTTATGATGAAATGGAAAATTCTTTTGACTGCCAGACAGAATTAAGTGAAGGAACAATAAAAGGATGGTTATGTGCAACTAAACTTACAAATCTGCAAAATGAAAATTCTTACTATATCAGATGCAAAGATAAACCATATAGTGTGGAACAAGAGAGAAATGCAAATTTAGAGAGTTATAATTATGTAATTTCTAAATCATTGAGTGAACTTTCAATTAATTCGATTTCTCCAGATGGAGATGTTGGAGGGGGATTTGAACCAATTTCAGTTAGTCTTGAAGTAAAAACCTCTGGAGGAGCAAATAATGGCGTCTCTATTTGTTATTATAAATGGGGGAATAACTGGATTTCTTTTATGGAGACAGATTCAAAATCCCATAAACAACAATTAAGTTTAGGAAAAGGAAGTTATTCAGTAGAAATAAAATGTGTTGATGAAGCAGAGAATGAAGCTTATGGAGAAACTAGTTTTCATTTAAACTTAGATACTTCTCCACCAAGTGTAGCGAGAGCATATAAAGAAGGGAATAAATTAATTGTAATCACAGATGAAAAAGCAGAATGTTTTTATCATCCTAATAAATGTTATTTTGATATAGAAAATGCAACTTTAATGACCACTGTATTTTCAAGAGAGCATAGTGCAGAATGGATTACTGGACAAGTGTATCATATAAAATGCATAGATATTTGGGGGAATAAAGCTGACGGATGCAGTATGAAAATATTTCCGAATTCATTAGTTTAACAAAAATTTTTAAACAGAAATACCGTATAAAAAAAAGGAGACAATATGAAAAAAAGAGGTGAGGACGCGAATAATAGAAAAGGTCAGATTACAATTTTTATAATTCTTGCAATAGTTGTTGTAGTTCTTGGAATTGTTTTATACTTTTTTTATCCTAAAATAATCTCAAACTTTGGATTTGAATCAAATCCCTCATTATATATGGAGTCCTGCATTAAAGAAGACCTAACAAATACTGTTGAAAAAATATCTTCTCAGGGAGGAAGTTTAGAACCAGAACACTATATTATGTATCAAGGAAACAAAATAGAATATCTTTGTTATACTGAAGAATATTATACTACTTGCATAATGCAACAACCAATGTTAAAACAGCATATTGAAAAAGAAGTTCAAGAAGCAATTAAAAGTAAGGTAAGTGAATGCTTTGATCTTTTAAAAGAAGATTATGAGAAAAAAGGATATTCTGTGAATTTAAAAAAAGGAGAGATTAGTATTGAACTCCTCCCTCAAAGAATTATTGCTTTGTTTAATTCTACATTGACTATTAAAAAAGAAGAATCTCAAAAATATGATTCAATTAAAATTGTTTTAAATAATAATCTTTATGAGTTAGTGAGTATTGCCAATAGTATCTTAAACTGGGAGGCTCGTTACGGAGATTCTGAAACAACAACATATATGGATTATTATCATGATCTAAAAGTTGAGAAAAAGAAACAATCAGAAGGCTCAACAATTTATATTTTAACAGATAGAACAAGTGAAAATAAATTTCAGTTTGCATCAAGGAGTGTTGCATGGCCTCCAGGATATGGAATTGATAAAGTTTATATTGAAAATGCGTAAAAAAAATATATTTATTTTAGGACTTGGAATTTTCTTACTAGGAGTTCTGCCATTTATTTCAGCAATAGAAATTTCTTATTGTTGTGAAAAAACAGTTGATGGTGCGTGGTGCCAGAATGCTCCTGAAGAAAGATGCGATGATGATTTTAGAAAAGTCCCTGCTTCTTGTGATGCTACTTCTTATTGTAAACTTGGATGTTGTTATGACAGTCAGGAAGGAACTTGCATGGAAAATACTCCTCAAAAAGTTTGTGATGGCCCTGAAGAAAACGACCCTCACGGAATTTGGTCTGGAGATAGTACTGAATGTGATATTCCCCAGTGTAGTTTAGGGTGTTGTTTAATTGGAGATCAGGCAGCGTTTGTAACACAAACTAGATGTAAAAGACTCTCTTCATTATATGGATTAGAAATTAATTTTAGAACAGATCTTTCTAATGAGGTTTTGTGCATCCAAAGTGCGACATCAGAAGTAAAAGGGGCTTGTGTTTTTGAGAAAGAGTATGAAAAAACTTGTAAATTTATCTCTAAAAGAGAATGTTTAGAAATGAGTTCTGGTAATGAGACAGGAGAGTTTCACGAAGGTTATTTATGTTCTGCTGAAAATCTAGGAACAAATTGCGGACCTACAGAAAAAACAGTTTGTGTTGAAGAGTATGATGAAGTTTATTTTGTTGATAGTTGTGGGAACTTAGCAAATATTTATGATGCGTCTAAAATAAAAAATAAAAATTACTGGTCAAAAATTGTAGGAAAAGCAGAAAGTTGTGGATTTGGTCAGTCAAATGCAGATTCTTCTAGTTGTGGAAATTGTGATTATTATCTTGGAAGCAGTTGTAAGGCATATAAAGTTGGGCAGGATAAAGTTCGTCCAAGTTATGGGAATAATCTCTGCAGGGACTTAGGTTGTAAGTATGATGGAGAAGACTATGAACACGGAGAGACTTGGTGTATTTATGAAAATCAGGTAGGAAAAGGAAGAGATGTTGTTGGAAGCAGACATATAAGAGCGATTTGTTATAATGGGGATGTTTTAACAGAACCTTGTGCAGATTTCAGACAGGAAATTTGTCTTCAAGAAGAAATAGAAACTACAAAAGGAGAGTTTTTTAGCTCAGCTTGTGTTGTTAATCGATGGCAAGATTGTGTTGCTCAGACAAATAGAAAAAATTGTGAAAATATAGATAAAAGAGAGTGCACATGGCTAACTGACGGGGGTTTAATGTCGCACCAGTCATATGAAGCAGAGGAAGGAGATTTAACAGATTCTAGTTCAGATAGTAGTCCAAGTTCATCAAGCAGTACTACAACTGCAGATACAACTACTAATTCAAATTCCACAATTACTGGAGGAGTGATTACTGGCGCATTTATTGGAGGGATTTTTGGAGGAAGTGATGATTCTGAGGAAGAGTATAGTGATGCTCCAACAATAATTAAAGGTGCTTGTGTTCCAAGTTATCCTCCTGGTTTAGAATTTTGGTCAGATGGAGAGACCAGGCAGGTTTGTTCTCAGGCAGATTTTGTCTGTTATGTTGAATTTGCAAAAAAAGGCTATTTCTTTTCACATGAAGCAGAGTGTGTAAAAAATTGTGAGTGCTTGTCTAATTCATGGGTAGCAAAACAAAATAGAATTTGTAATGGTCTTGGGGATTGTGGTGCTTATGTTAATATAGAAAAGAAATTCACTTCAGGAGGAATGAGTGTAAAGAAAGGAACTGTTCCAAGTAACTTTAGTGAAGGATTAATAGAAGGATTATACAAGGATTTATTTGTAGGAATCTTTGAGGATGTTTTTGAAGGAGTATTTGATATTGGAGATATTTTTGGAGGAGGTCTTGGGTTTTAGTGATACTACTTCATAGTAACATTTAAATATGATGGAAACAACAAAAAAATAAGGAAAATGGGATTAAGACAAAAACTGATAGCAGGGGCAGGAGCATGTACATTAGCTGTAACTACGACTTTGTTGTCTGGATGCGGAAGTATGACCCAAAGAGAGAGAACTGAAATACTAGGACTCGCAGCATTTGGACTTCCAGGATATGCTCTTGCAAGGTTATCTAATCAAGAGCAGGAAGAACAGCAAAGAAAACCTCAAAAACAAGAAGAACGTGCTTTTTTTACATATGGGTTTGATAAAGACTTAAATGGAGATGGGATTTTAAGTCCAGATGAATTTTTTGAGATGGGGAAAAAAATATTTGACTTACGTACTGAAATGATGAGTGTAGGATTTTTTAAAGAAGATTATGAAGGACCTGTTCTTTTTAGAGCATTCACAAAATCAGGAAAAGAGATTGGAAGAAACATAAGAATAAATTCTAAAGGAAGATGCTTAGTTACATATACTGGTCCAGGAACAGAAGGGGATGATTTTATGGAGAAGATTAAAAAACAAGGTCCAGGAAAATACGATGTTACAGCTACTATTCTAAAGAATGGAGAAACATATAAATTAGAATTAGAGATAACTAACAAATAAAAAATGTACTTAAAAAAGAGGTTTGATAAAAGAGGTAAGATTGCAATTTTAGAGATATTTATTCTCTTGCTTGGAATTATCGCAATTTCTTATGCAATTGGAAGTGAGATTAAACTTATAAAAGCAAGAGCTAAGGTCCCCCCAGCTACAGAAAATCCTACTAAGAACCCTCCACTAGGAGATCTCTCTGGAGGAGCAGTTCAAAAAGGAGCGGGAGGAGCAGAAGCTGCTACAGGAACAGCAACCACAATTATGAATGGGTTTTTATGGGCAACAATAATTATCACTGCGCTAAAAATGTTTGGGATTACTCTCGGAGATAGCAAGTATACTACAAAAGCATTAAGAGCAGGGGCGTTCTGGGGAGTAATGTCATATTATATTACCGACGCTATTGACCCAACATGGGCTGCTGAAAAAGGATGGTGGGATGTTTCTCAAGGCGCATGGGTTGGAATAGGTGTTGGACTGCTTATTTTTGAAGCAACATATAAAAAAGTAAAAGTTATTCCTGTTACATTTAACTGTCTTCCGTGGGAAGCGCCGACAGGAGGAGGAGATTGTGAGAAATGCAACGAAAGAGAAGTATGCAGTGAGTATATGTGTAAAAGTTTGGGACAGGCATGTGAATTAATTAACAAAGGAACAGAAGAAGAAGCATGTGCATGGGTAAATCCTCATGATGTAACACCTCCAATAATTGAGACCTGGGAAGATGCATTACTTCCTGATTACAAATATTCTCCTGACAATACAATTTCTCCACCTGATAGAGGAGTAAAAGTAATAAACACTAAATCAACAACAGACTGTGCAAAAGCATTCACCCCACTTTCCTTTGGAATCACTCTTGATGAACCAGGGAAATGTAAAATAGATTATATAAGAAAAGGCAGTTTTGATGAGATGGCTTATTTATTTGGAGAGAGTGGCACACTAAAATACGAACATACTCAGACAATGAGTCTTCCTGGACCAGAAGCATTTAAAGAAGAAAATATCACACTTCAAAATGATGGAGAGTATGAATTATATGTAAGATGCCAGGATGCAAATGGAAATTATAATACTGCGAATTTTGTATTTAGATATTGTGTAGAAAAAGGGCCTGATACAACCCCTCCTCTGATTGTTAACACAAATTTACTGAACAATATGCCTATTGCATATAATCAAACTTCTCTTGAGATTGAAGTTTATGTAAATGAACCTGCAGAGTGTAAATGGAGTCATAGAGACCAAGATTATGATAAGATGGAAGAACAGATGGTATGTTCTTCTAGTATATTTGAAATGAATGCGCAAATGCTTTATGAATGCTCAACAAAACTTACTGGAATAGTAAGTAAAGAAAAAAATTCATTTTACTTTAGATGCAAAGATAAACCAAGAGCGACAAGTGATAGAAATACTAACACAGAATCATATGTTTTTAATGTGCTTGGAACACAACCACTAGTAATAAGCACTGTAGAACCAAATAATACACTTGTAAAAGATTCTACAGAGTCGGTAAAAGTAACTATTAAAGTTGAAACAGCTGCAGGGCATGAAGATGGAAAATCAATCTGCTATTATAGTGAGACAGATGATGAGGAAGATTATATTATGTTTTATAAAACTCAGTCACATGTACACGCCCAAGAATTATGGTTATCTGAAGGAAGGTATGATTATTTTATAAAATGCGTTGATCTTGGAGGGAATTCAGATAAAAGAAGCATAAATTTTGATGTTGAATCAGATATCAGTGCTCCTTCTGTAGTAAGAGTTTATCATGAAGAATCATACTTAAAATTAATTACAAATGAAAAAGCAGAGTGTGTTTATGATACAATGAATTGTAATTATCAGTTTGATGACGGGACATCAATCTCAGTAATAAATGAGGTTAATCACTATACTGACTGGGATACTAAAAAAGAATTTTTTATAAAATGCCAAGACGAATATAGAAACCAACCTCTTCCAAACGAATGCAGTATAATTGTAAGACCATTAGAACTTGGGTTTCGATAGAGGGAGATAGGGATAATAACTTTCTTTTTTGTTTCTTTATTTAACAAATTCAACATTTTTAAATTTCTCAAATTCCTTATCTCCAGTGAGAAAAAGAAGATTATTTTCTAATGCATAGGTATAACCAATGCAATCTGCATAAGATAGATTCTTTTTTTTATTTTTAATTCTAAATTTTACTGCCTTTTTTAAGACCTTGTCATTAGCATTAATAACAAAATACCTAAATTTTTCATAGATTTCATCAGCAATTTTTTCTCCATACTCCCGTAAAGCAAACCAATAAATTTCGACTAAATTAAAAACAGTCATTGCAAAAGGTTCTTGAGAGTAACGAGCATACATAGGATTTCCATCAAGAAGTTCAATTACTGCATAGCTATCAAAGAAATATCCTACCATCCTTTTCTCATTTCGTCTTTTATTTTTTGAGCCCTCTGCTTAGATTTGCGAGGAAACATTCCAAAAAAGTCTCTTGCAAGGAGATTTTTCTTAATTTCTATTGTAATTTCATGGTTTTCTTTAATTTTATGTGCCTCTACAAATATCTTAGGAAGAATAATTGCCAGTGAATTCCCCCATTTTCTTGGTCTTGTCTTTATTTCCATGATACATAATGATACTTTATGATATTTAAATGTTTTGATTTTGCAATTTTAAGAAAACCCAAAATTTAGATGTAAAATAAATATGATAAATATTAGAGGAACACAACTTTTTCTTTTATAAAACCTTATAAATAATCTTTTTTTAATTCAAGTATGAAAAAGAGTGGCCAGATGAAGTTATCTTTTGGTATGATTGTTTCAATTATTCTAATAATTATATTTATTGCTTTTGCTTTTTTTGCTATTAAAAAATTTCTTGAAATTCAGGAAGCTGTAAAAATTGGAAAATTCAAAGATAATTTACAGGCAGATGTTGATAAAATGTGGGGAGGTCAGCAGGGTTCTCAAGAAAAAGAATATTTTCTTCCAAAAAAAATACAGTATGTTTGTTTTGTAAATTATTTATCTTCAAAAAAAGGAGAGAACCAAGAATTATATAGTAAATTAAAACAAGTTTATTATGGTGAGGAAAATATGATTTTTTATCCTTTAGGATCTGCACAAAGTTTAGAAGCAGTAGAATTAAAACATTTAAACATGGAAAAAATAACTAGTGATGAAAACCCGTATTGTATTGCTCCTAAAAATGGAAAAGTTCAGATGAAGATACAAAAAAAATATGAAGAGGCACTTGTTGAAATAACTCGATAAAATGTTAGAAAAAAAAGGTTATCTAGAACTCCCTTTTGCCTGGCTTTTTGCAATTGTTGCAGGAGCATTTATCTTATTTCTTGCAATTTTTTTCGCAACAAAACTAATCAATCTTGAACAAACCAGTATTGATGCTCAGACAGGAAAAGAGATTGGGATATTGCTTAATCCTCTTGAAACAAGTTTTGAGGCAGGGAAAACAACTTCATTTATAATGCCAGTTGATACAAGAATCTACAATAAATGCAATAATAAAGGAATTTTTGGGAGACAGATAATCCAAATCTCTCAAAAAAGTTTTAATAAATGGACAGAAACAGATTTAGAAGTTGGTTTCTCAAATAAATACATATTTTCAGAAAATTATACAGAAGGGAAGAAATTTTATTTATTTTCCAAACCATTTGAATTCCCCTTTAAAATCTCTGATTTAATTTATATGACTTCTTCAAATAAAATTTACTGCTTTAAAGATCCTCCTTTAAACATAGAAGAGGAATTAGCTTCATTGAATCAAGGAAATATTAGAATAAATAATTGTTCAGGGGAAAGTATTAAGATTTGCTTTTCAGGAGGATCTGAATGTGAGGTAGATGTAAACTATGAATATAAATGGGTAATTAGAAATTCAGAAAAAGTATATTTTGAAAAAGATGCACTGATGTATGCTGCGATTTTTTCAGATAAGAAAACTTATGAGTGCCAGTTAAAGAGATTAATGCAAAGAGTAAATCAATTAGCGCTATTATATCAGGATAAAGCAGATTTTGTTTCAAAAGCAGGATGCGAATCAAATCTAAAACAAGATTTATTAATGTTAAGTAATTCAGCGTCTGATTTTGAAGATTCGTCAAACCTTGGAGTGCTTGCTATAAATGTTGAATCAATTAAAGACAAAAATAATTTTGCAGATTGTGAGTTATGGTAAGATGAAAAATAGAAAAGCACAACTAAAAATAAAGCAAATGACATTTATGTTAATTGCTGTCACGCTATTTTTTGCACTAGTTGGAATGTTTGTCTTGGTTATTAAATTTTCAGATATACGAGAAGCTGCAACTGAACTTGAAGAGAGGAATGCCATGTTACTTGTTTCAAAGCTTGCTAACTCCCCTGAATTTTCTTGTGGAGGAGCATTTGACACACCTCGGTTAAATTGCATAGATGCTGATAAAGTAATGATTTTAAGGCAACACATAGAAAAATACAATGATTTTTGGGGGGTTTCGAATATAGAGATAAGAAAAATTTATCCTGCAGCAAACTCTGAAATCTTGTGCACTCTTGAGAATTATCCTAATTGTAATATCATCAGATTACGTTCAAAAGAGATTATTGGAGCAGATTTATCAAATTTTATATCTTTATGCAGAAAAGAACCTTATGAAGGAGATTATTACAATAAATGTGAACTAGCCAGAATTATGGTGAGTTATGAAGAAAAATGAGAACAAAAAATAAAAAAGCACAAGAAGAAATGATTGGTTTTGCGCTAATAATAATCATAGTTGCGGTGATTTTATTAATTTTCTTGGGATTTTCCTTGCGAACTCATCAAAAAGAACTTGTAGAGAGTTATGAAGTAGACAGCTTTATTCAATCTTTTTTACAATATACTAGTGATTGCGCAGAAGGTCATGAACCAAATTATGCTTCAATTCAAAAACTTATTTTTTTATGCAATAGGAAAGAGAGGTGCACAGATGAAAGAGATAGTTGTGAAGTTTTGAACACTACATTAACTCAAATATTAGAAAAAAGCTGGGAAATTGTAGATAGACCTACTAAGGGATATGAACTAAATATTAGTTCAGGTAATAAAGATATTATTTTGATTAAAACAGGGAATTTTACTAGAAATTATAAAGGATCTCAACAAAATTTGATAATTGGGGGAAACCCTTCAGATATAATCTTTGTAGCTTATTATTAAACTTTTAAATGAATAGTAATAGTATCTACAATAATCTCTGGTTTGTGCCGTATTCTATTCTTAGTTTTTTCCTCAATAAGTTCAATAAACCCAAATCTCTCTAAAAGCTTAATATCATCATTTACAGACTTAAATCCTCGATTTAATTTTTTCGCCAAATCATATATAGATTTTGGATTTTGAGTCTTAATTGTATGCAAAATACGTGCTTTTTCATTGCTTAAAAGCTGCCTCAAGGCCAAAACTCCAGAAAAATCATAGTCTTTTTTAGAGATTCCTGATTTTTTGAAAATAGAAAATGTTCCTTTTGATTCTTTAATTGTAATTTCTCGTGTCTTTTTCTTAACCATCTTGTTTTTATACACAGAGTTTTATCATATAGAGATATAAAAATATATCTTTAATATATCTATTTTATTAATATATATGTTATTTAATATTACCCTATATTAATAAACCTTTTGGAAAGATAATAAGTTTAGTAGTGTATTCCAATTTAGTAATAACACAACATTTATAAACAAAACCATCAAAAATAGTGTTTTTAGTAAAGAGCGTTGAAGAAGAAACCGTAATCTTTTTAAACAAAATCGATTTTTGAGATATACCCGCAAGGGTTCTATAGGGAATTAAATCATGCTCGTCTCAATACAATGGTCTCCCCTATGACTATTAGATTGAGGAGGGAGTTGTCATAGACAACAATTATCATACAAATGAAAGGAGGTTGAAAAGAAAAGAAATGAAATTTAGTTTTAAAAAAATATCTGCTATAGCAACTAGTGCATTAATGTTAGGTATGAGTGCTGGTGTCGCTGTTGCAGCAAGCTATCCAGAACCTTTTATTTCTGGAGGAAGTGCAAATGTAGCTATTGTTTATGGTACAGGGGCAGGGGTTTCTGCTCTAGATCTTGTTCAAGCCGGAAACATACAGTCTAATTTGCAATCTAATCTTGGTTCAGCAGGAACTACTGTAACTAGTGGTTCTGTCACTGGAGGAGATAGTGTTAAATTCGAAAAATCTTCAACAAAATTCCAATTAGGAAAGGGGATTACAGATATTATCTCAACTTCTATTACTGATGATAGTCCTGGAGAAGGACTTAAAGTTCTTTTAGCTGATGGGAAATATGTGGATGATGATAATGACGAAAAAGACTATACTCAAAAGATTGATATGGCTAACTTAACATTAGGTATGTTTGATGATGATGACTATAAACCAGACACCCCTACAATTGGCTTTAGAGTTACTAGCGCATCTCAGGTATTAAATTATACCTTAGATTTTACTGATGAACCAGAGTGGGCAGACTTAACATCAACAAATATTGAAATTATGGGAAAAACATATTTCATATTGAGTGTTACAGCAAACACAACAATAAATCTTCTTGACTCAGCAAATACTGCAACAGTATCAGAAGGTGAAACCGCAAGTGTTACTGTAGAAGGAACAACCTATGAAGTTTCTATCCAGTATATTAGTTCTACAGAAGTAAAACTAACAATTAATGGAGAGAATACAAATAGTCTGCAAGAGTCGCATACTCAAAAATTGAAGAATGGGGCTTATGTTGGTATCAAAGACATTATGCATGATTCAAAAACAGGAAGTGTGAGTAGTGTAGAGTTTAGTATTGGAACAGGAAAATTAATTCTTAAGGATGCTACTGATGTTGAGATTAACGATGCATCTGTGTCTAATATGAAAACATATATTACTACAACAAGTTCGTCTACTCCTACAATTAGCAAAATTGTAATTGAATGGAAAGCAGATGATGAATTATTTATAGCGCCAGACAGTGAGGTTACAATGCCAGGGTTTGGAGCAGTAAAATTGTCCTTTAGTGGGATGTTATACCCTAAAGAAGAAGTAATTACTGTTAAAGGAGGAAGTACTACTTATGCCGTACTTGAAAATTTCCCTATGAAAGATGGTTCAGTAGATATAAACATTCTTTACGGAAATAGTAGTGATTGGACAGGAATTGGAAAAGATTCTACTCATCTACTAAGAACAGATGTTGATTCAGACATAACATTTGACAAAGACACTGATGAATATTTTGTAGCTTCTTTTAATGATGGAAGTAATGCAGAATCTTATTTAATGAGGGCTACTGATTTCGGGCAGATTGGAACTACTACTGCAAACAGAACTGATATTCAGTATCGGAAAGATGGTGTTTGGACAACAATAAAAGACGATGCTAAATTAGCAGATGTTGTCACAATCGGGAATGTCCAATTAACTATTGGAGCAATTAAGAGATCTGCAGAAAATACTGTTGTCCTTACAGCAGGAACAAGTTGTAACTTTCATACAGCTTATTCAAAAGAAGGCTTAGAAGTTTTCTTACCATATGCTGCTGATGCTGGACCAGCTACTGCTAGACCAGGTGCGCTTAACACAACTAATGTAACTCATGGAGGAACTGCTACCACTTTTGACTTAATCTTTAGTGAAGAAGACAAAAATGGAAATATTGGTGATGGAGGAAACATTACTGCAGTTCTTGGATGGAATTCTGCCACAACTAAAGAAGCTTATGTAAGCGATGTTGGAAACGAATCAGTTACATTTGCTGAAGATGGAGACAGCACTAAAAAATGGCTAAGTTATAAATATGGTGCACTTGCTTCTAAATTGTTGTGGGATAAAACAGGAGACCAGTATGAACTCCAGATAACATATCATGGAGATGAATCATATGGAGAAGTTTACTTAACTGCTCCTCTTGCAACTGTTTCAGCAGGAACAACTTCAACAACTACTGCAACTCAACTTGGAGATGTATTAGTAAAAGATAGTGAAGTTAGCTCTGTAAGTTCAAAGAACTTAATTATTGTTGGTGGAAGCTGTATTAATTCAGCTGCTGCTAAAGTATTAGGTGGAACTTATTGTGGTGCAGGATTCACAGAAGCAACTGGTGTCGGAGCAGGAGAATTCCTAATCCAGAGTGTAGGCGATGCTTATTCAACTGGAAAAATCGCATTAGTTGTTGCTGGTTATGAAGCTGCAGACACTGTAAATGCTGCTACATATCTAAGAACTCAAACAGTTGACACAACTGCAGGTAAGAAATACAAAGGTACTTCATCTACTAGTGCAGAACTTGTTACAACAACAGTGTAAGTCAAAAAAATAATTTTTTATTTTTTCCTTTTTCTTTTTTTTTAACTGATGGCTAGAGCTGTGCAAAAGCAAAGTTTTATATTAGGAAAAAAATTGTTTTTAAAATGAACCTCTGCGGACTGAAGTCCGCAGTTTCCAAATCATGTTCAACCAATGAGAGAGGGACCATGGTGTTCCTCTTGATGTAAAACATAGGAGATAGTAAAGTCCAAATCAGTGAAACCAACTGAGGCTATGAACTTTCCTTTAGACCAAAGATGTCGTCGAGGATATCTTAATTTAGCTTTAGGGTGAAACCTAAAGAAAAGGTATGAGGAAGCTCCCTTAATAAGTTGGACAAGTTTGCTTGGATTAACACTAACCTTGGTTTTAACAACCATATGGACATGCTCAGGCATAACATTGATTGTTATTATCTTGATATTATGTTTGGTACAAGTTTGTCTTATACAAGCTTGGATTAAATTTTTATATTTAATCTTACTAAACATCTTATACCTATACTTAGTACAAAACTGGATGTGCCAAAAAGCAATACCAACCGAGTGATTGTTTCGATCATAAAGTTTCATAAAACTTATGCTCATGTTCAACTCCAGAATAAAGCTCACGCTAAATTCGTAATTTAGTTCATAGAGCCTAGTATCTAGGCTCTTCATAATCATGAATCAAGAAATAAATAAATTTAGGAGAAGGAAGGGATGCAATTCCCCTACTAGCTAAAGCTAGTAGTATCCTTGCAACTTAAATGAAAAAAATTACTGAAAAAAGAAAAAATGAGAAAAGAAATCAGCTGATTCTAGGACTCATCTTAATAAGTGTTATGTTTTTGAGTGTTTTGGGATATGCTTTAAGGGAAGAAGAGGAGAGTGAGGAAGAAAAAGTTATTTACAATAATTTTGAATTTGAAAAAAATAATGACTTCTGGTACTTAAGTGTAGAAAATTTTAATTTTGTTTTTAAGAATAATCCTTTTCAAATAGAAGAAATTCCAGCTCAATTAAAAGGGCTGAATAATTACAAAGGAAAACCATTATATATTTATTCAGAAGAGGACGAAGCGAGTTCAGAAATCTATATAAATCTAAACCAATTGATACAAAGAATGCAATTTGCTTGCCTAGAAAGTTTAGAAAATTGTGAGGAAAATTCTCCTACAAAAACCTGTGAAGATAATTTTATTATAATAAGAGTTAATAATAATACTCGAATTGTTCAGGAAGAAAATTGTGTATTTATACAAGGGAAAAAAGAAGAGATTGTAGGATTAGTTGATGAATTTTTATTTAAAATAATTGGAGTGAGATAAAAATGAAAAAAGAGAGAAAAAAAGTTAAAGAAATTTTCAAGATAGAAAAAAAAGGTGAAGAAAAAATTAAAAAAACTTCTGGAATTGAAAGAGAGGAAAAAATTGATGCGAAAAAATTAAAAAAACAAATTCAAAAAGAAAACAAAATACTAAGAAACTTTCTTATCGTCATTGGAGCGATAATTGTTTTTATTGCTTGTTTTTTCTTTATTTCATATCAAATAAGAAATTTTGAATACAAAGAAGTCAAATTTAAGATAGTAAAAGAAAAGAATTTAATATTCTATAAAACTTCATTTCCTCTTTACTCTCAAGAAGGTGTGCATACAGCAGATTATAATTTTTTTATAAGAAACGACCCTAGAAAATTAGGAGAAGAAGTTCCTTTCAAAGGACAGTTATTTTTATTAGAAAATTTTGTAATTAATATGAGTGAAGAATTTCATTGTGAAGGAGATGGAATGATTGCAATAGCAAACATGATAAAACCTCTAGAAGTTTTAGGAGCTAAAGTGATAAAAGATGAAAATGCTTCTTGCGATGTTTCAGGAAGATACATCTTCTTACAAATACAATCAGGAAATGAAACCGAAATAAAGCAAGTCGCCCCTTCTTGTTATAATCTATATGTTAAAGATTGCGAAATTTTAAAGGTGACAGAAAGATTAATGCTTGAAACATTTATTGAATTTACAAAAGCTCAAGAAAAGTTAAATTAATTTTTTCTTTTTTTTAGTAAGAGGTAAATTATTATAATAATTAAAGATAACAAAAGTAAAAGAAGTATGAGAATATTCTTGTTTCCATCTATCCACTCAGTGCTTCCTCCAAATAAATATCCTACATAAATGAGAATTACTGTCCAAATACCTGCCCCAAGACAAGTATAAAAACAAAATTTAACGAAATTCATCCTCGAGAATCCAGCAGGAAGCGAGATTAACTGCCGAACTACTGGAATTAACCTTCCTATAAAAGTTGTTATCTCCCCGTGTTTTTGAAAATACTTGTCTGATTTTTGTAATTTTTCCTTGTTTATAAGAAAAAATTTCCCATATTTTGAAACTAATAAATCAACTGTTTTTCTTCCAAGATATAATGCTAAAAAAAAGTTAACTAATGCTCCGACTAAACTTCCGAGTAATCCTGACAAAAACACTAAAAAAAAGGACATCTCTCCTTTTGCGACTAGTGCTCCTGCAGGTATAAGCACGATTTCACTTGGGAAAGGGAAAAAAGAGCTTTCTACAGTCATCCCAATAAAAATTCCTATATATCCTGCCTCTTTTATGATTAACAATAAAGTACTTATCAATTGATGGAATAGTTCTAAAATCATTTTCTTTTTAAAAGAGAATTTTTATATAAAAATTTTAAATCTGAATAAAAAGGGATATCTTTTATTTTAAAAATTTTGACTTGAGCAAACCAGATTATTACTACAAAAAGTGTGCTTCCAAAATACCAGAATAATTTATGAGTAATATCAAAAAAAGAAGAATTTGAGATAAACATCAGACTAAGTAGAAAAATTCTAATTAGATTAAGCACGAGGAAAGATAGAAAAGAAAGAACAATTAATTTCAGACGTTTCTTAAGGTTAATTTTAGGGGTAGCTAAATTTAGTATCAAAAGGAGATAATAAGCTGCGCCTGCAATGCATGCTCCAACTATCTCAATAGGAAAACAGCTTGAAACAGTTATTAAATTTTCATTTAGATTAGCATCAAAAAAAAGATTTATCAAAAAATGAGAAGGGTAAAGAGTAAGAACATTAAATAAAGAATACAAAAGATTTAAACCAAAAAACCCTGTTAAGACCAGAAAAGAATATCTAAATAAAATGTCTAAAAATTCCCTGGATTTTTTCTTCATTATTCCCTAAGTGGAAATGTATTTAAATAATTTAATGTTATTGATTAAAATGAAAAAGAATAATCTAATAATTTTAACTCTTTTGCCTATTTTATTTGCATTAATAAGTTTTTACTATGATTCTAAGATTATTTACGGAGTATCTTTAATACAAAATAACTTTTTAAATTATTTTTTTATAGGAATTACTTATCTAAGTTCAAAGATAATAATTTTCTTTTTACTGACTGGCCTTTTTTTACTTTATTCAGAAAAAAGAACGTGGATAATTCCATTATGGTTTTCTTTAGCATTATCAGTTTTAGTTAGTTTCTTATTAAAAATCACTGTGCAAAGATCAAGACCATATCAACAAGAGTTAATTTCAGCACTCTCTATGTTAAAAGAAAACAGTCATTTAATTTGGGATTTTTCATTTCCCTCATTTAGTGCAATGTTTGTTTTTTGTGCGATTCCTTTTATATCTAAAGAATTTCCGAGATTCAAATATATATGGATAATATTTGCAATTTTAGTTGCTTTTTCTAGAGTTTACCTTGGATTGCACTTCCTAAGTGATGTGATAATTGGTGGAACAATCGGATATTTGATTGGAATGATAATAGTAAGAAAAAGTTATAAGAGAAAACAAGATTAAAATTAAAACTTTTTAGTTTTATTTTCTTGCAATTTTTACAATAACAATAATGATAATTATTACTAGAACTACATTGAATAATCCAATTCCCCATAACCAAGCATTATTTCCATCAAGAAGATTAGATAAGCTAAAACCCTCTTTTTCAATGAATACAGAAACTGATTGTGTCTTTACAATTTCTCCGGCTGTAAGAACTTCTATATCAAAAAGTTTATTTCCTTCTACATCTTCTTTAACATTAAGTGTCACTAAAATTTCTTTTGAATCTCCTTTAGCCAGAGTAAAAGTGCTTTGGTCTACACTAGCAGAAGATGCCCAATTTGAATATCCTGTTGTCATAATAGTATAAGTTCCTGATTCTTTTCCAATATTTGTTACAGTAGCTCTTACAATCATCTCTTCTCCAGCTTTTCCTCCAGATTCTAAACTTGCAGAGATAGTTACATCTGAAACACTGCTACTACTGCCTAAACAGCTTCCTTCAATCTGAAGAGGAAGAGTAAATGAGGATTCGTCTTCATCATAATCATTTTCAAAAATATCATTATCTTCGTCATAAACCTCAAAAGTAAGGGGGTAGTATTTTTCTTCTGCATCTTCTGGAATTTCAATTAAAACATCAAATTTTTCCCGATCAAATGCATCAATATCTCCGATATTTATTCTCTCATTTATCCCAAGTGCTGTGTTGTAAATCATAACATAAACATCTTCTTGGTCATTATCTCCAATATTCCAAACATCTGCTGTTATCTGAAGATTTGTTCCACATGAAACTAATTCTGTGAAATCAATATTGTTTAAAATTACAAAATCTGATTCTTCATAAACAGTCACGATTCCAGAATCACTTGCACAGGCATCATATTCAGGGTTAGTATTATCCTCTTTGAACTCCCCTGTGGCTCTCACATAAAGAACCAAATCCCCATTTACCAAATCCTCTAAATCTTCATCAAGGTCATCATCAACAATAAATGTAAAAATAATTGTTTCATCTTCTCCGTCCTTTAGGTCAATTTCTTTTTCTTCATCCACATCTATTGCCCATTCTCCTGTTTTTTTATCATAAATTCCCCACTCTATAGAGATGTCTTTTATTTTCTGGTCATTGTTTTTATTGTCAATCTTAAGTTCAAGTTCAACTTCATCAAAAGGAAGCCATTCATAATCCTCTCCAAAACCAGATATAACTTTAATATGTCTAATTTCTAAATTTAAATCATTATTTAAATCAGTATATTCATTATCATCATAAGTACAGAATTCTGTATTTTTTGTGAATGAAACAATTTGACTTCCACCCGTTGAAGCAGTTAAGTTAGTTTTATAATCTTCATAAAATTCAAAATTAAATCCTACTTGAACATCATAATCAAAAGTAATTGGTTCAGCAGATGTTCCTCCAAAAGGGTGTGTCAATCCCGCAAAGGTTATTGTTTTTCCATTAGAATCTGTAATAGTTATTGGATTAAAAGAAAAAACTACACTTTCTATATCAGTACTTGTTGCTGAAATATCAAAAGTTTGTGCACCTTCTGTTAAAAGTAATTGTGAAGGTGTTACACTATTAAATGTAACTGCTGCGCTAGCAAAACCAACTAAAAGAATTACTGCTAAAACACCCATACCCATCAAGTTGAATATTTTTGTTTTCATTTTGTAATCATTCCAGAGTTACTATGGTTTATAAACTTTTCTATATTATAAAATATATTAAAAAAAAGTAATTTCAAAAGGTTTATATATTTTTGAAAATTTAATTTACTAACGATAAAATGGTGATTAGATCAAAAGAAAATTCTCTTGGGGCGTGGGCTTTTTTAATAGGAGTTATTCTCGCAGTAGTTATTGGAATAAGCACTTCTTCTTTTTTGTCAATATCAAAAATTACTCAGTATAGCCCTCAAATTTATGCAATTCTTGTTATACTCGGAATTTTTGTTGGATTTTCAATTAATGTTACTGGAAAAGATTCTCAAGCATTTTTAATTACAAGTGCTATTTTAGTAATTGTTAGCAAGTTTGGCATGGAAAGTGTTACTGGTTCATTAATAGGCATTGGAGTAGGAGATACAGTATCTTCAACATTTGCTGCTTTACTTGCATTGTTTGTTCCAGCAACAATAATTGTAGCACTAAAAACAGTTTTTTCTATGGCAAAGATTTAATTATCAATAAAGGTGAATCTTGGTCCTTGATAGTCTTTTTTATTAATTTCTTCTAAGAAGTTTTTTAATGGTCTTGCCCAGACCTTGTTATTCTCTAAAGATTGATAAATAACAAGAGTTTCCCCTGTTTCAGTGTGAACTGCAGTATCAAGAACCTCATACACTCCTCCTTTAAAATGCCTATACTTGCCTTTTCTAATCATAATTTAACTTATCTATATTTATTATAGAAGCATCATTCATATCTAATCTAGGACAAGCAGTATTTATCCATGCTTTTAACCCAAAATTCTGAAATTCTTGATTATCTATATTATTACTAATAAATAGGTAAGCAGATTTATTTTTCAATTTTCTCTTTAAATCAATTGCTTTTTTTAGATTTTGTTGGCCAGGCTTTGTTGAGATGATAACTCCTATTTTTTCTGAATTTAAAAAATTTAAATAAGATGCCTTTTGTTTTTTTCCAAATTCTTGTATATTTTGATTTGAAACTCTTTCTAAGGTGCTATTAATTATATATACAGGGATTTTTGTTTCATAATTCAGAGAAAGGGCGTGAAATTTTCCATCGCTTACTAAAAGAATTGCTTGGGTGTTTTTCGGCAAGTTTGGCTTACTACATCCTAAAACTTGCACTGTCTTTAAGATTCTATGATTTTTTTCAAGAATTTTTTTTAATCTCAAGGCAAAATCTTTATACTGTATAGAGTAAGCAATAACAAGGTTTTTAGGGAGTTTTTCTAAGAAGATCTTTAGTTTAGATTCTGGAATATTCAATTTTGCTTTTGCAGGGATAAATATGGTTTTCATATCCAAAAATAGAATAAATTGATTATAAATATTTCCCCATACTTTTTTAATCTTTATCAGGAGGTATCTTTATTCCTAAACTTGGAATTTCAATTGTTCTTCCTTTCCTTTGATTGTTTTCTAAAATTAATGCTGCTAATCCCTCTACTACAAACTGAATTTGACTACCGAATGCTTTGGCTCTTTCTTCAGGATTGTAAGTCTCTTTTCTAGAAATGTAATCCATATTTCACTCAAACCTATTGCTCTTTTTTGCTGGAGGTTGTGCAGTCTCTTTGTGAATTTTTGCAAAAGAAGGAGTTACAATCACTATGTTTTCTCCAAACCCTGCAATGCTTCCTTCAAGGGCATCAGTAGTTTTCTTAATTTTTGAGATTGCTCTTTTTAATTCTATAGAATCTTTTTGTCTCAAAATTTTTATATCTATCACTGCAATAGTGTATCCTTCTCTTAAAGCACTAAGAATCTCGTTGGTATCCTCGTAGTGCTTTAAAACAAAAAGCCTTACAAGAACCTTGTTGTCTTTTTCCTCTTTTTCTAAATCAATTTCTAAATAATCCTCGTCAAATTCATCTCCTCTCGATGAACCTGAAAACGCTCTTTTTATTTTATCGAAAACCATAACTAAATTATATATGAGATATTTATAAAGATTTCGTAATTATTTTACATACTTTTTGTCTAAATCCTATTTTTTGCTCTTTTCTCTTTCTTTAAGAATTTCTTCTCTATTTGCCTCTAATTTTTCAGCCAGAGATTTCTCTTGTTTTTCAATAGTCTTCATCCTAAGACCTAATATCTTTTCCTTGTTAGAAAGCTCTTCTTTTACCCCTAACTTATCTGTTTTAATCATTAACTGCCCGATAATTTTGAAAATTTCCTCTCCAGATTTCTCTATTTCTTCTAAAGCAGACTGGGTTTCAGACAATTCCATCTGAAAGGCTTGTTTTTGAAGAAGAATGTTTTGGAGGTTTTGCTCAATCAACTGCATCTCTTGTATTTTTGTGTTCATATCTTTCATTTTAATTTATTTTATTCAGCTTTTATTTTTTTTACTTTTGTTCGCGGTTTAAAGAAAATCTTACTTCCACAAAAAGGGCAGACAAATCTTTTGTCCAACTCATTACTCTGAATCTTTTTTCCACATTTAAAACATTTATATGTTGTCATTTTGATAGTCTTATAATAATCTTAAATACTAAGTTTATAAATTTATTTCTAAAGAGGCATATGTCAAAATTACCCCTAATCTTCTCATTCTTTCTATGTATCTTTCTATCCTTTCCTGTCTTGATAAAAACATATCTCGCAATATTTCTTTTTTTATCCCCGGCATTTGAAGTTCCAACATAAACCTATGAGGATAAGAATCGCCATGAGGCCCAGATATTTTCGTATGGAGTTCTGATTCTAACCTGGTTGTGATATCATACTTCCACACCCCTTTGCCATCATAAACTTCTGATTCTAATATCGTATTAGTATCTTCTTTTAATCTTCTCTTTAATTTTGCATGGGCAATAACATCAGCGAGGGATGGCGGATAAATAAAATTTTCGATAAGAATTTTTTTAGGATGTGGGTGCACCCATATTGCTTTTATTGAAGATGGGTGCCTTTTATTTAATAAAGTTATAATTTTCTCAACATCAAACTCTACCTCTTCTCTTCCCTCTGCAAACCCTAGATCATAGCATTTGCCCTCTAAGCATATCCAAGCATCTTCTCTTTCTGCATTATTAGCTAAATTGTGAAATTGTTTCCTAGCTTCAGCATAAGAAATATTATATACTGTTCCAGTTCCAGATCTAATTCTAATTTTATTATCAAAATCTAAATTAACACTTTGTAGGATTGCTAATCCTATTAGTAACGCGTATAATGTTTTTTTCATAACAAAAAGAGATCTTATCCTTATATATAAAATTATCTCAAACTTGCAAAAGAGACGGCTATAATTTGAATAATCTGCTCACTAAAAATCAAAAATTTATTTTTCTAAATAATATGTATTTGAAGCGAATTTCTTCTCGCATTTTGAACATTTCCAAATCCCTTTTGAAAGTCTTTTTACTCCGAGTTTTTTGCAAAAAGGGCATGTTTGTTTTATTCTCTGTTTTTTTTCTACATTAACTACTTTCATTCTGACTTTCTTCCCGTATCTTGCTCCAAATCTTCCTGCTGATTTTGTTTTTTTTGATTTTGTAGGCATTTTAAATTAAAATGGGACTGCCCGGATTTGAACCGGGGTCGTCAGGTCCCAAACCTGAAAGGCTACCAAACTACCCCACAGCCCCTTAAATAAATGAGGGCCATAGGAATTTATAAAACTATTGAATTATTTTTTATCTTTTTTCTCTTCTTTCTCTTCTTTAGCTTTTGTCTCTTGTTGAATTATTTTTTCTTGCTTGTTTTTTACTTCAGAAAAATATTTTTCTAATTCTTGTTTTTTTTCTGAAGAAGTTTCAGTGATTTCCCCTTTAATTTCTTTATCATATTTTCCTTCTTCTATCTCTAACTCAATCTCTTTCGCAGGTTTGTTTTCTATCAAAACCCCTAAACTTGAACATGTTCCAACGACTGTTTTTACTGCAGATTTTAAATCTTTACAAAAAAGATTAGGCAATTTTGTTCTTGCAACAGAGATTATTTGCTCGATAGAAGCATTAGCAACTTGTGCTTTTTTTTGTATTCCTGAACCTTTATCAATACCTAATTCTTTTTTTATTAATTCTGAAACCGGAGGAGAAAAAACTTGAATCTCAAATTCTTTTGTAGAAACATTTACTTCTAGTTCAACAGGAACTTTTAATCCTTTGAAATCTTTTGTTGCCTCATTTACTTTTTGAATAATCTTATTTGCATTAAGACCAAGAGGACCAATTTTTTGACTCAAAGAAGGTCCTGGTTGCATATTCCCTCCTTCAACTAAAAGTTTAATCTGCATTTTCCAACGCCCTCCTCAACTTAGATTTTTTTTCTATTAATCTCTGAAGTTCTTTAGTAGGATACGCATAATGAAGAATTGCTGCTTCAGGATCAGTAGCTAATTGCCTTGCAAACCGAGGAGAAACTTTTGTTTTTTGATCTATTCTATAATTTATCATCTCCAATCTAACTCTCAAATAAAATTCTCTCAACTTATTCATTTTCTTCTTCCTCTCTCCTTATAACCTTAACATTGTCTAATTTAATTGTAACAGGTAGTGGAACAACAGCTCCAAGTAAGCTTACTACAACTTCTTCTTTTTGTTTATCGATTCTTAAAACTTTTGCTTTTTCTTTTTTAAAAGGTTCTGAAATTATTTCTACTATATCTCCGTCTTTTATTGAAATCGCACTTATCGAAGGCTCAATCATATTTTTTATTTCTTCATATCCAATTGTTTTTCCGATAATGCCTTTTACATATGGAAGATTAAATACAGCTTCTTCTGCTGATTCTCTATCCTCTGCTTCTAAAAGAATATATCCTCTTAATCCGTGAGGTCTTGAAACAGAAAATACTCTAAGTTCCTTTTTTTTGGCTCTATCAGCAACCATATCAACTGCTCTTTCTTCTTTGTTTGTTGTTACCTTTATAATAAATATCATTTTCTCTTGCTCTAGCTATTCTCTAATCTGTAATATAATTAAAGAATAATAATACTATTTAAAAATTGGGGTTTATAAAATTATCTGAATTATTTAATAAACATCTTCATCGAGATTGAAATTAAAAACCCAAGAGCACCTAAGATAAGAATTCCGATTGCAGAAACTTTTGCAATGGTCTCGAATTCTTTTCGAGTAGGTTTTCTCAGTGCATGCCATACTCTCTTACATTTAACAATAAAAGATTTTGCAGGAGTTAATAATTTCTTTACCATGATATACTTAAAAATGATTAGTTTTTAAGGTTTTGGAGAAGCTAGACGTTAGTAAAAAATCCTAAGTAAAACAAGATTTAATTTTTAAAAAACATCAACAAAGTCCTCTCCT
The DNA here is from genome assembly GCA_018830245.1 of Nanobdellota archaeon. Classification (GTDB taxonomy): domain Archaea; phylum Nanobdellota; class Nanobdellia; order Pacearchaeales; family GW2011-AR1; genus JAHJSW01. Next base: position 35,700 of record JAHJSW010000001.1, read on the forward strand.
TAATTCGCGTTTTTTTTCCTCTTGAGGAAACCTTTTTTCTCTTGGTTCAAAATAACGAGGAGGAAAAGATTTTTGAATTGCTGGTTCTATAGAAGGAAGAACCCGCACTCCTGAACCCTCATTTACTCCTCTCACGTATCCCCATGTGAAAAGCCCTGTTGCTAAAACAAGAAAAGATATTCCGATTGCAAACATCTCAAGCGCTGCATGAAGAACCCCATTGTAATCTTTTTTCATCTTAGAATAATTTTCTTTCATTACATCCACGGCGAGGATACCACTGCTTTAAAGCAGGGAGGAATCGCCGTCCTCAAAATTTAATTCTTCCAAATGATTAGAAACAGAAGGTCTGGATACTAGACCTCCTGAATAAAACACAAAGTTAGCATGAGCTTTGTCTTCTGCTGACTTAGGAGATAAAAAATGGATTTGAACTCGCGGAAGCACAGTTTCGGGCAAAATGCCTTCCACTTTGTCTGGAAAATTAAATATGCTAAAGACCCTTTCAAATTTTACGGGTTGAAGATGGATTGCGAGTTTTTCTTGAGGCAAGTTGCTTACAGACGAGGATTCAAAATTTACGAACTCCACGTCGCTGTTGACCATGTCCACTTGTTTGTTGAACTTCCTCCAACTGTGAGTGTTAGCATGGCTCTTCAGTTGTTTAAGGGCTACTCTGCCTTTAAACTTTTCAAAAAACATCCTTGGTTGAGAAACCACTTTAGAAATGGACACTTCTGGAGCCCTGGAAAATTCTTCCGTAGCGTCGGCAACACAACCACCGAAGCTGTCCAGCACTACATTACTTCTTCTCAACCGTGGGTTTCTTAGTTTTAACATTTTATTTGTTGATACCTCGCGCTTTAGCGCGGGGTTATTCATTTTTCTTCTCCTTTCAATTTTATTTTAACTAGTGATTAAGTAAGATTATTTACCTTTATTAATATAAAAACATTATGTTCTTTAAGGATATATGCCCTCCCCCTTTATTTTTTTATATAATAAACAAGGTATAACGCTTTGTATGACAGTTACAGAGTATGAGTTAATTTTTAACATGGAGGCTCTGTTTGGTCAACTTCTCCAGTACAAAATACAGATGGGTCTAAACCACAATCCTTTGCTAAAACATTAGAATCACACG
>JAHJSW010000022.1 GCA_018830245.1 Nanobdellota archaeon
ATAATAAAAAAAGAATAAATGAAGATGATTTAATAAAAACAAGTGAAAAAGCTTCAGAATTAGATCTCCCTTATATGATATTTTGCCTTGGAGAACCTCTAAAAAAATTAACCAACTTAATTAAAGCCATCCAAAATCTATTAAAGATTAAAAAAATAGAATAACAAGATTTAAAAATAAAATAATTAACAAATAATCATGGGAAAAATAAAATCAAAATCAATAAGAAAGTCTACAAGTGAACTTCAGAAAAAAGGAGTAGAATTCGCAGAAAATTTTAAAGATAATAAAACTCTGTTAGGAGGCACTATGCCTAGTAAAAAGTTAAGAAATCAAATGGCAGGATATTTAGTAAGAGTTAAAAAACAAGAAAAATTAAAGCAAGAATCTCAAAAATAATTATTTCCTAGTTCCTTTAGATAACAACTTCTTTATTTCATCAAGATTTTCATTTATTTTTTGAAGTTGTCTTTTCTTTTTTCTATTCAAGATCATATTTGTAATATTAAAAATCACGTAAAGAATTATCAATCCTCCTAATGCTTGAAAGAATTTTACTAAAAAAGACATTTGATCAATAAGTTCTTGAGTTACATCCACCATCTCAATAAAAGAAAAAAGGGGTTTTTAAAAATTACCCTAAATCTTTTAAATGAAACTAATCTCTTAATTTTGTCTCTGTAGCTCAGAGTTAGAGCGCTGCTCTCATGAGGCAGAGGTCGGGGGTTAAATTCCCCTCAGAGACATCATCCAGGTAATTTGAAATTATCTCCCTCTTTTCTAGGAAAAAGATGAAAATGCACGTGTTTAATAACCTGCCCTGCCACTTCTGAATTATTATTTAAAATATTAAATCCCTCAAAATTTCCATCTTCAATAATCTTTATTGCAGTTTTATTAATACAATCTAACAATTCTGCACCCAACTCAAAAGGAATATCTAAAAAAGTATCAAAATGTTTTTTAGATATAATCAAACAATGTTTATCTACAAGAGGATTTATATCAAAAATAGAAAAGAAATTTTTATTTTCATAAATCAAATCAACTGGAATCTCTCCATTCGCCATCTTACAAAAAACGCAATCATCTCTCATTTAAAAGAAAAAGCGAATTAGTTTAAAAATATATTGCCAAATAAAAAAATACAAAAATTAAAATATAAAGATAAATTATCTTCTCTTCTTTTTTCTTACAACTTTTCTCTTAGCAACTTTTTTCTTTGCGGGTCTCTTTTTAGTTTTCTTTTTACCTGCTGCAGTAACTGCTCTCTTTTTTTGTGCTTCAAGTTTTACGACTTTTTTCTTAAGAGATCTAATACTAATCGCAAGTTGTTTTGGTGTTTTAGCTCTCGCCATTCTTTTTCACCTCTCTTTTAATTAATTAAATCAAGAAAAGATTATTTAAAAAACCTTCGGTAAATTTATTTTATCGAAAATTAAACTAAATTTAATTCTTAATTTACCGACGAGAGGAACAAAAAAATTTATTTAATTAATTTTCCTGCTTTTTCAAATTTTATGTCTCCATTAATTAAATTTCTTAAAATATTTTTAAGTTCAGAAATTTTAACACGAATTTGTTTTGTTGTATCTCTATCACGAATTGTTGCATCTTTATTTTTTAAAGAATCTCCGTCGATAGTTATACAATACGGTGTTCCTATTTCATCATTACGAGCATATCTCCGACCAATGCTTCCTGATCTATCTGAAATAACATTCCAATCTTTTCTTAAATCGTTAACAACATCTTCAGTAATCTTCTCAAATTCTGGTTGTTTAATAAGAGGAAAAACCGCTGCTTTTATTGGGGAAAGTTTCGGATGAAGTTTGAATACAACGTTATTTCTTTTTTTATCAAAATAATAAGCGTCAAATAAAAAAACTAACATGGCTCTTTCTACCCCTTGACTAGGCTCACAAACAACATGAGGCAATATTTTTTTATCATTATCCATTATTTCCAAATTTTTTTTAGAATATTTTTGATGTTGTTTCAAATCAAAATCTGTTCTATTGGCCATTCCTTGCAACTCTTTCCAACCAAAAGGAAAATTATATTCAAGATCCCATGTATCTAAAGCATAGTGGGATTTTTCATCAGAAATATGTTGTCTCAATCGAAATTTATCAGGGCTTGCTCCAAGATTAACAAACCACAAAAACTCATTCTCTAACCAATAAGCATGCCAATCTGTTTTAATTATTTTCTTTTTGTAAGCATCTTTAAATTTCATCTTTTGAGGTTCTTGATCTAATTTTTGCATCTCCTCGGAATAAATAACTATCTCTGACTCCCCAAGTTCATAAGGGCATTTTTTATCCGGATCAACAAAGTATTCTATCTCCATCTGTTCAAATTCTCTCAATCTAAACAAAAAATCTCTTGGAGCAACTTCATTTCTGAAAGCCTTTCCAATCTGAGCAATACCAAACGGTAACTTCATACGTGCACTATCTTGAACAAACTTAAAATTAGTAAAAATTAATTGAGCTGTTTCAGGACGCAAATAAGCATAATTATCTAAACCGATCTTAACCTTAAACATCTGTTCAATTGTCTGCGCATTATTCAAATCATACTCTCCTCCACATTCACATTTAACTTTACCTAATTCAAATTTCTCAATTTTTCCAGATTTTTTACATTTTTTACAAGTAACTAAAATGTCATTAACATTAAAACCACTCACATGTCCTGAAGCTTCCCAAACCTTTGGATTAGTAATAACGCTTCCATCTATCCCAACAACATCCTCTCTTTGTCTAACATGAGAATTCCACCATTCTTTCTTAATATTATTTTTTAATTCAACACCAATATGCCCAAAATCCCAAAAACCAGCAAATCCTCCATAGATATCTGATGATTGATAAACAAATCCTTTTCTCTTGCAAAAAGTTGCCATCTCTTCTATAGAGAGATCTTTTTTTTCTAAATTTGATTTTTGCAAATCTTTTTTCGCAATTTCATTTTTTTGTTTCTTGATTTCTTTTTCTTCACTCATTTTTTTAATCATCTCCTTAGCCCTTTTCTCAGCTTGTTTTTTATCTTTTCCAAGATAACCTAAACAAATAGATTTAACCTTGGTTCCAACTCGTTTAGATTTTCTAAGATAATAATAATCTTTTTCATTTATTGTTTTTTTAACAATAAAAACCATTTCTATTTACACACTACAAAACTATTTAAATATTTCTAGAAAAAAGCAGAGGGTGGGAGTCGAACCCACGAAAAATCGGGCTGCAACCGATTGCAGTAACCACTGTGCCACCTCTGCATGTATCATTTAACAAAGAATGAGTTATTTAAAGATTTTTATTCTTTTAACTTAAGTGCGTGCTGTGGACATATTTCCATACAACAAAAACATCTTATGCATTTTTTCTTATCTACTACTGGATAAGGGGTTAATTTTATTGCTTTAGCAGGGCATTTCCTTGAACAAAGACCACACTTAATGCACTTTTTCTCATCAACAAGAATTGGTCTTTGTAAAAATCTATCTTTAATTTTTTTAGTTAATTTATCCCTCACAAAAGGTTTTTTAAATTTAATAAGAGGAAGTTTCTCTAATCCAACTAATTCATATTTAAAACTCCCTAATTTTCTCTTAACTGCTTCTTTAATTGCTAAAATTTTTCTAGGATTATATCCGATTAATTTAGAAGAAACAACGTCTAAGCTTACTGCACTTTTAGAAGCTAAAATATATCCTACTTTTTTTGGCTCTCCTGCAGTTGGTCCTTCTCCTTCCATCCCAATAATCCCATCGATAATATTAATTTCAGGTTTTATATTTTGATAAACATCTACTAACAAATTAGAAAGCTTTTTTTCTGTAGATGCTTTTAAATGTAATCTCTGCTTCATGCCTCCAGGAATGCACCCGTAGAGATTTTTTAATGCGCCTGTAAATTTTGTAAGCTGGTGTGTTTTGAGTTTAGGTACATTAATGATCACATCTGCATTTAAAAGAGTTTTAGAAAAATTAAAATTTTTCAATATTTTTGCTTTATTATCTCTTATTTTAATTAATTTATCTTGTTCAAAAATAATTAATTTTCCGTATTTTTTTGCAATTTTTTCAATTTTTGAAGCCCGAAAAGAATCAACAGCATTTGTAAAAGGAGAATCCCCAATATAAATTTTGCAATTATTCTTCTTTAATATTTTGCAAATAGCTTCTATAATTTCGGGACTCGTTGTAATTGCTGTTTGGTTTTTCCCAAAATTTCCAACAACATTTGGTTTAATAAAAACTTTTTTTCTTTTTGGGATTGTAATCTTTGCTAGATTAAAAGCCTTTAGAACTGTTTTATCAACTTCTTTTTGTTTATAGCTCTTGCATTGAACTATTGACACTCTCTCTTTTTTCATTTTTATTGAAAAGATATGCCCCTGACAGGATTCGAACCTGCGACTTTCAGCTTAGAAGGCTGACACTCTATCCAGCTGAGTTACAGGGGCTTCTACAAAACTATAATTAAAAAAGTATTTAAAAGTGTTGTCTCTAGAAAAATCCACTAAATAAAAAAATCATATTTCAACCTTTTCCAGATCTTTTACCAAAAAAGAATTCTTAAAAACTTTTTTTGCTTTTATTAAAATAGTATTAAGATCTTTTTCATACCTCTGACTGATATGAACTAAAATTAATTTTTTTGACTTTGATTTTTTTGCAAGTTCTGCAGTTTGTTTAATTGTCAAATGCCCATACTCCTCTGCTCTTTGTTTTAAATCAAGATCAAACATTGACTCACAAACAAGTAAATCAGAATTTTTAATAAAAGGAAGGATATTCTTATTCAAAGAGGTATCAAGGATAAACGAGATTTTTTTATCATCTTCTTTAAAAGTTAATTTTTTTGCAAAATATTTCTTATCTTTATAACTAATATCTTTCCCTTGTTTTAATTTTTGAAGTAATGGTCCAGAAGGTAATTTTGTCTGTTTTAATTTCTTTTTATCAATTCTTACCTGACCTTTCTTTACAAAGACATAAGCATTACAAGGAGCACCGTGAGTCATAGGTTTAGACTCTAGATAAAACTCATCTGTTTCAAAAAATTTTCCATTAACTTCTCTTACTTCAATTGAATACTCTTTCTTAAAATTATACAATTCTAATAATTTTTTTATATTTGTTTTTGTGCCCTTAGGCCCGTAAATATAAAGAGTTTTATTATATCCTTCTCTTGCAAAAGTCGCTAGCAAACCCGGAATTCCAAAAACATGATCCCCATGCCAGTGAGTTATTAAAATTCTAGTTACTTTTCCAGGATTTAATCCTGCTTTTCTAAATTGCCTCTGAGTTCCTTCCCCACAATCAACCAAAATGTTCTCATTATTGTAATTGAGAAGAACAGAAAGATGATTCCTTTTAGCACTCGGGATTGCATCTGCTGTTCCTAAAAAAGTTAGTTTTATCATAGAAAGAGATAGTAAAATTAATTTATATAGCTTATGAAATCAATCTTTCTTTAAGGCAGTAGATGCAGGAGAGATAAAAATTATTGTATCTCCTCTTAAAAAAGTTAAACCAAGATTTCTTTTGATTTCATTGTTTTGCATTTCTTTTGTATTATCTAAAACCAAGTTTATATGAATATCAAAAGCTAACAAAGTCCCTACAAATTGTTTGTCTCCTTTTAGATGAACTAACACTTCTTTCTCTTTTGAATTGTTCAACAAATCTAACGGTCTTTCAATTCCATTAACCATAATTTAAGCTTATATAAGTCTGTTTATAAATCTTTTTATATTTTATGAATTTATTTAAACAGAAAGTTATTTAAACAAAAAACAGACTTTTTATATAAGATATAAACACTGATTCGCCTTAAATTATAAAAATGAACAAAGGAAGAAAAATAACTGGTGGAAAATACACTAAAAATAGAAAAAAGAAATCATATGAAATAGCTGGGCAAAAGAGAATAGTAAAAATAGGGGAAGAAAAGAGAAAATCGAAAAGAACAAGAGGAGGAAACAAAAAAACATTTTTAATCAAAGCAAAATTTGTAAATGTGAAAAAAGATAATAAAAAGATAAAAGCAGAAATAAAAAATGTTTTAGAAACACCTTCAAATAGATTTCTTGCAAGACAAAACATCATAACAAAAGGGACAGTTATTGAAACAAATCTTGGAAAAGTAAAGGTAACAAACAGACCAAGTCAAGAAGGAATAGTTAACGGAATTCTAATTGAGTAAATTTTACTTTTAGTGCATAGTAATAAAAAGCAAAAGGTTTATAAATAGAATTGCTTTAAAAACTTTGCGATTGATTTATAAATACATTAAAAATTTCTAAAATGGCTGGAATAAAAAAATGCCCTGAATGTGGAAGTATTAATCTTACTTATGATGCTCATCTAGGAGAAATTATCTGTAATGATTGTGGTCTTGTTGTAGAAGAAAAAATGGTTGATACTGGTATTGATCTTCAAGGAAAATTTGACAAAGGGGATAAAAAAGGACGAGGAGGAGCTCCAATAAGTATTCAGAAATTTGACAAAGGATTGACTACAAATGTGGGAGAAATCTCAGATATCTATAAATTAGAACCAGGGCAGACAAGGAAATTTCTTAGATTAAAAAAATGGCAGGAAAGAGTTTCAACAAGTATTGAAAGAAATTTGAGGCTAGCAATGGCAGAATTAAGGGTGATTGCATCTTATCTCACTCTTCCTAATGTTGTAAGAGATGAGGCTTCAAGAATATATAATTATGTTTTGCAAAGAGGATTAGTAAGAGGAAGAAGTATGGAGTCAGTAATCGCTGCCTGCTTATATGCTGCATGTAGATCCTACAATATTCCAAGAACTCTTGATGAGATGGCAACTGCTTCAGATGTAGAAAGAAAAGAAATCGGAAGAACATATAGATTTATTATAAGAAAACTTGGAATAAAAGTAAAGCAAAGCTCTCCAAAAGATTATATTTCAAGATTTTCATCTGTACTTAAACTCTCTCCGAGAACGCAAAACGATGCTCTTAAAGTGTTAAAACAAGCAGAAGAAGTAGAACTAACCTCTGGAAGAGGGCCTGCAGGAATAGCAGCAGCAGCACTATATGTTGCAGCACTAATGAATGACGAGAAAAAAACACAAAGAGAAGTTGCAGATATTGCAGGAATAACAGAAGTTACCATTAGGAATAGATATAAAGAACTTATAGAAAAATTAAAACTCGAAGATAAGATAAAACAAAAAGAAGCAGAATCAAAAAAGAAATAATTACTGCTTTTTCTTATGATATAAATCTAAAAGACATACCAAATCTTTATCAACATAGTAAATATAAGATAATCTAAAAGGCTTAACATGTAATTCGCGTGTTCCTTTACGAACATTTTTCATGGGTTTCCCAACAGAAGGATTATTCTTAATTTTTTTAATTTGGTTTATAATTTTTTGTTTTAACAAGGCATCTTTAATTTTAGAAAAAATAAAACGAAATTCTTTAGTAAACTCCACCTCTACCATTTTTCCATTTCTTTAATAAAATCATCAAACTCCATCCTAACACCTTCTCCAGCATTAATTCTTTTCCATGCTTCTTCAGTTCTCTTAGCAAACTCTAAATCCTCTTCTAAATTTTTATCAAAATCCTTTGCTTTTTTAAGAATAATCTGCTCTTTATTTCTTAGGACGACCAATTTTTCTCCTTCGTTAAAACCTTCTCTCAAATCTATGGGAATAACCACTTGTCCTTTTGAACTCATTCGGGTGATATCAATATTAACCATCGTAAGATTAATCTTACTTACTATTTAAATTTTTCTATCTAAACATTTTTATATAAAGAATTCTCAATAAATTTAATGCGGGGATGCCGGAGCGGTCAAACGGGACAGGTTTAGGACCTGTTAGCTTAGTGCTTACCTAGGTTCAAATCCTAGTCTCCGCATTTTCATTCTAACTATATTATACTCCCTCTTCAGTGACTACAAATAGAAACATTTATAAATCCGCTATTTCTAAATATTTTATGGGAAAAGAAAACTTAAGAAAGTTATCAAGAAGAAGAGTTTTACAGTTGCTTGGTCTTGCAGGAAGTGCAGGAATTGCTGCAGCATGCGATCGAACACGTGTAAAAGATTTAGTTTATGGTGTTGAATTTGGAAGCAAAAATAATACTGAATTTCCTTATGAAATGGAAAGAAATTTCTTTTATGAAAAACCTTTTTATGTTGCTAAGGATTGTATGAAAGAAGGTACAGAAGGATTTGTATTCGTGCCTTTTGAAGAATCTAGTAGAGTAATTACAAAAATTGGAGAGAATGGATGGGATGTTAGCATAGAAGCACCTTATTTTTTTGTTCCTAAAAATACAGGAGAAAAAGAAGTAAAATTAAGAATAGCGGATAGCCCTGATTTAGGATTAAGTGGTTTAAAAGCAAGAATTACCAAATTACCTGAATTAAAAGAAAGAGAAAATATCAAAAGGAGATATGGATTTAAAGTAAAAACCACCGAACAAGATGCAAGATGGAATATAGAAACTGTTAATATTCTTGGAAGAGAATACTTTTTCCCTCATTTTCCAAAAAAAGATCTTTCTGAAAAAACAATGGACTTCGCATTAATCCCAACAGACAAAACAGATTATAAGATCGCTAATAAAGATGGACAAGTCACATTAGTAAGCGACGAAATTTATCGGCCGATAAGATCTGAACACCCTCTTCATTGTTTGGAAGGACAAAAACAGATTAAAACTCCTGCAGTAATAGAAAAACCAACATCTACATTACTAAAACAAAGAAGAGAAATTGCTCCAAGAAGATTAAAGTTTAACGCCAACGGAGAATGGGCACCTTACGGAGGGCAAGGAATCTGGCATCTTTGGGAAAGAAATCATTTAGATAATCCAAAAGACAAATGTAATCTTGTAAAAAAATATACCTGGCCTCAAATGGTAAGAATATTTAGGGAGATTAATTCTCCAAAATCTATTGGGCCGAAAGATTGGGTTTTTCAAGGAAAAACTTATAATGTTCCTTGCCATTAAAAAATTTTAATCTTCTATAACTGCTGAAGAAGTTCTATAACAACAACAAATTATCTTTTCTACTGATAAAGAATTTGCCTCGGTATACTCTCCAAAAGGTTTGCACTCACTAAAAGAAACCACTCGCGTAGCAGATCTGCTAATCACTGATAAACCTTGTTCAATACAAGCATTCAAACATTTCTCATCATCACTCATTCCAGAACCAGTTGTAGAAACAGGAGTTTCGGTAGAAATCGCTGCCCTCTTTTCTTCAGTACTCATTCTATTATCAGCACTTGAATCTTCTGCCTGTCCTCTTGCAAGAAGACTATACGCTATTCCTCTTAAATAATATAAATAAGCTTTTTGATTGTTATAAAATACGCTTCCAATTATAGAATTTATCAAACTTATCCTCTGGGAATTTGAACGTGTACTTAGGATACTAGAAATTTTAGAGCTAAAATCTTCTTCAGAAAGATAATTATCTCCTTGTAAAATTCTCTGCAAATCCCAATTCTGCTGTAAAACATCTCCTTCTATATTGGTGTTTTTAATCACCTCCTTAACACTATCTGTATCAAGCCAGCATCTTAATTTAGTCTCATCACAATAACCAACATCAACCCATCTAGAACCATTTGCGCCTGCATACGGATCTGTTCCCTGCCCAGGATTTCCAGTTGCGCAAATTCTGATTAATCCTCTCTTATAAATCTCTGGATTAATAACTTCATCTAATCCTTCTTGAATATTTGGAGTTACTAAACTATATGCGCTTGGAGTTCCTGCAACACAATCTGTCTCTGTTTTAATATTTCTTTCTGATGCTTGCTCTTCCATATATTTATCATTAACATAATTAACAGCAAAAGATGTAGAAACTTGTTTAAAATCACACTCTTCCTGCCCATTTACATCAATACATAATTCAGTATAACCCTCAGGAGCAGTAAAATCTTTTGTTTCAGAAGCATACCCTCCAGTAGCAATATAACCTGATGCAACAGGATAAACAAGAGAAGTATCTTGATAATAAGAACCACCTGAACTTCCCTTTAAATAAACACTATAAAATGCTCTTGACTCCTCCCCTGCATAAATATGATAAAATACTTTATAATGAGACAGAGGAGGATTTGTTGCTGTTGTAAAAGTATTTGAATGAAACCATCCGTGAAACTGCGGAGGAGAATCTGGTTTAGTTAAAGAATCAAATAAACTCTCTGCATCAGGATAACTTATAGATAAGAAGTTCTGACAAACAGATTCTCCAATATACTTTACAACCCTTGATTTAAACATATCCCAAGACTCTGCAGTATAATATTCTGTAAAATACTTTAAAGATTTTTCAGCATTTTCCCACGCACTCATTACCCCTAAATATTCTCCTCCTCCACGAATATTTTGCCCCATTGCAAATTCAATCATTTTTGGAAGAATAATATTTGTTAACGGAAGCACTTGTCTCCAAAAAAATTCACACAAATGTATGCTATAAATTTCATCGCAGATTCCAACCATTTTTCCAGTTTCTAAACTTTCATTAAGACAATCTTTATAAGAAGTCATTACAGATAAAAGCCCATCGACTCCTGCTTTTATTCCAGTTAAACAAACAGGAATATAAATCCCTTCTTTCAGATTTGGTAAACATAATGCAATACTTCCAACTATTCCTGATTGTATTACATCACGAACAGGATATGCTCCTCCAAAATCACACCTGCTTGAAGGACAAATTACAGGGTCACAAACATTAAATAAAATCTGGCACTCTTTTGGAGACATAAAATTAGTACATTGCATATCAGGTGTATCTGCTGCAGGCTTTCCAACACTAATATCATAACTTCCGCAACTAGTTCTTATCCTAACTTTACCAGATAAGCCTGGTTTATATGCTCTAGATGCTTGTTCAATTGCATCTTGTGCACATCGAATCTGTCTTGCAGCATCACCTTCACTTAATCCATCAAACTCCCTATATGTCTGACCTGTTCCTAAATTAACTCCTCTGCAAGCATCATCTCCAATCCCAGAATTAAATTCAGCAATTCCATTTGCTCCAACATTACACACATAAAAGCTACTCACTCTTCCAGATTCATCATAAGATTTCATATTCCCAGTTACAGGAATAGTTTGTTTAACATAAGCATACCACCCTCTTTCTAAATCATACGGAACAATTGCCGGAAGTCCTGCATATGGAGCAGTCTCATAATATTTTATCATAGGCATATTTTCTCCTGCAACAGATTTAAACAAATTTCTATAACTTTCCTGGTCATATAATTGAAAATGAGAATATTTTGATTTTACCTCTTTTTCTAACTCTTCGCTAACTCTTATCCCACTCTGACTATAGACTCCAAGAATTCCATATTTTCCATACTGATCTATTTGATTTAATTTTAAAATATATGAAGTTCCCTGATAAATAATCACTTGAGTCATATCTCCTACTCTAAGGTCATTCAAATTCTTGGTCATTTTTATTCCATCATAAACTTCCTTCGTCGTAATAAACTCTCCACCAACATGCGGACGTGCATTAACTTTTCCATCCATATAACTCTCTAACTCTGTTGAAATAGCATCTTGTTGCGCAATATTTTTTGTTCTCTCATCTAAATCTGAAAAAAGAATACTTAACTTACTATCACACATTTGTTTTAATCTTGAATTGCCAGATTTTAAACATCCTAAAGAAGCTTGAATCTCTCTCAAATCTTCCATTGTAGCATATTTTAATTTTGAATTAATCTCTGCTGTCTTAAACTCTTTTCCACTTACGCTAATCACAGTCCCTTCACTAATTAATTGCTCTCCTACTTTTTTTTCATAAACTGGCTTAAACTTAGAATCATCAATCTGTTTTCCTAAAAATTCTTCTGTCTCATATGGCTTTTGAAGTGATTTTATATTTTCTTGCTGAGACTGCATCACGGTATAATATTGATTAACATCTTTATCTATATGAGGAGAATTTTCAAACAAACATTTATCTTGAGAATAATATGTTTTCCCCTCTCCTGAATTACTATTACAATAATCATACCAATAACCATTCATCACTTCTTGCCGTGCAATAGCTTTTCCACCAGTATTAGTTACAAAATTTTTAATAGCCAATCCAAATCCCACAGTAAGACAAGCTGTTTTAAAGGTCTCTACAAGATTCCCCATGCTATCAGAAATTCCCTGCCATCGTGCAATCATTTCATCTAATTGTTTCATCTTATCTCTAATCTGTGCAGGAGATAATTGAATAGATCTTTTCTCAATTCCAATTCTAAATGTAAAATTAGCGTCTGTTCCAGTATTATCAATAGTTGGAATAACAGAAACTTTTGCAGATTTTTTCAAGTTAACATTTCTAAGAGTAAATGCATAACTACTTCCAAAACTTTCAGGAACTCCTCTTTGTAATCTTACTGTTCGCGTAAGCCCACTATCATACATAAGTTTAAACAAAGCATACTCATCCTCAAGCCCAGTTAATTGCACATACTCAAGAACTCCTCCTCCCCCTCCACCACTATACCAGGTAGAATCAGAAGATGATGTGCCAGAAGTCCACGGAATTAAATCAGTATCAATTCCTTGTAATCGGTTGTATTCCTGAATCATCTTTTCTACATAATCTGGATGTTTGGATCCAAGCCCAACATATCCTGCAAGAGCAGCGTCCCATTCAGTATAATATCTACCATTAGCTCTCTTAATCCCATCTTTACGCAAATCATAATTCATTCTCAAAATAATTGCTCCACACTGAATATTCTTATCATAATTATTCTTTCCTGCTAAATCAGATTTAGAATTAATACTCATCCCACGTTTTTTACACTCCTCCCAAGAACAAATTTGCATTAAACCAACACAAAAATCAGGAGCAGGAGAAACAGCTTCCCATTTACATCCACTCTCTAGCTTCATAATTGTAACTAAAAGAACAGGATCAATATTATATTTCTTAGCATGCTTCACCACAGATTGAGCATAACTATAACAATCATCTCCACATTCACAACTACTTTTCATAAGCGAAGCAATTCCTTCAACTGTTTTTTTATCAGAACTAAACCAATCAAGAATACTATATCCTAATAAATTAAAACTTCGCTCATCATCTTCATTTATTTCTGTGCTAATAGGATATTCTGAAGTAGAACTTTTTTGAGAATTAACTTCAAGATTATAAACATCATTATGATTATAAATTTTCTCTGCCCATTTAGCATATCCTTCTGCTGTTGGATGAATGTAATCATAACTTTCAGTATTAGAATTCCATTCTTTCCTTAAAATAATTTTATCTTGGCAAAGAGCGCTTCCTTCTTCGTATCGACAAATATCAAAATCCCGAGAATCAATAAACGTACAAGAACTAGATTCTTCTAATACATTCTTTATTGAAGTTGCTGCATTCGAACAATAAGTTACACTTTCCGGATTAGTATTCCCGTCGAAATATTTTTGTTTAAATATCCCTGCAGGACCAACCCAGTAGCATCGAGCATTTTTACTTTTAGATCCTTCAATTTTATTAAGAATCGTTCTTATCTGAGATCCTTCAATAGGATCATCGCAATCGTTTGTTCCTAAACTAATAAAAATTATATTATAGCTATCGGCATCTAATATATCGTTTAAATTGCATGCTCCTCCATAACAATTGTTAGATTCTTCTGCCCACTCAGATACACGAGAACCAACACGCTGAACAGAAATAAACTCACTTGAAATATATTCATTTAATTCTTTTGAAAGCCCGTTAGTTAAAGAATCTCCAAAAAATAAAATCTTTCCAGATTGCTGAGAACCACTTGTAGAACTTTCACTAGAATAACCACACTGACAATTAGATACATGAACATGTCCTGCATGACCTCCCTCTTTTTCAGGAATGTTGTTGGTATACAATTGGCAATTCTTAAAATAACCCTCACGTTCTAAAAACTCTTTCATCCTAGGTCCCCCCTCAAGGTTAACACCATTTCCACTTATTCCAGAAACATCAAGAGCATTTCCTGTATAGTGTGCAGAACCACAACCATTGTGATTTCCTCCTGCAATAGCGCCTACTTTCACTTTATATTTTTCTGATAATCTTTCTAATTCTTTTAACATTTCTGTATTAATAGATTTTTCAATAAATCCATTAGGACAACTTAATTTATCAGCATATGACCCTGATTTTACATATCCTCTCTCTGCACAATATTCTAAATCTGCTTTAACATGCCTTCTCCAAAGCGCAGTAGGCTCATAAATCTGTCCGCTTTTATATTTGCTAAGAAGTTTGCTACAAACTGTTTTAGTGTCAGCTATTTGCTGCTCAGGAATTGCAGAAACAGGTGTTAGTCCTCCGCAAACTCCTCCACTTACTCCAGAACCTGTTCCAGTTCCAGAACCACTTCCATAAGAACCATCTGAAGAACTTGCCTCTGTTCCAAGATAAATCATTTGATTATTTCTCATAACAATATTCTTAACCCCTCCTCCAGGAGCACTAACCATAATCTCTGCACTATAATCTTCAATACTTGGCTGATAAATTCCTTCAAAAGAAATTGTATACGAATTTCTGTTAATGACTACTGTCTCACTAGCAATACTCGAACTTGAAAGAAGATAATCATTGCCACACAAAGAACTAATTTCTCCTTCTGAATTAGGATATGTCTCCCGATATTCCATACACAGAGAATTAAGCAACTCTCTCTGACCTTTTGCCTTTGCAAGAACTATCTGCTCATATAACGCTAACTGTCCAAATGTTTTCAAATCAGTAGGATTTATTTTTTCTCCTGGAAAACTTTGTTTAACAGTTTCAAAATCTTCCATTGCATAATCATAATAATTTTTATTATAATCTCCTTCAAGTTCTGTATTTTCTGGTGTAGCAAAACCAAGAAGATATACATTTTTTCCTTCAACATTTTTATTCTCCCCCAAATTCAATCGATTATAAGATTTTCCGTCAACAATATATTGATAAGCATCAGAAGTTTTTTTTGCATAAAAACTTCCAAAATCCCCTGCAAATTTTTCCCAATTCATATCAGTTAATCTTTGCGATTCATGAGAATATTTTAAATTAGAAATAGAAGTTGTAGAAACATCATTTAATTTATTTCCTTGATCTGGCATAATGATAAGATCGACATACACATCTTCTTTTCTTACAAAACTATAACTAGAACCAGCATACCCTAAATAAACTGCTCTTCCATCACCAATATCATATAGCTTATCTCCAACTTCATAAGTTCCAGAAACCCCATCAATATCTAATCTTAAACCAGGCATAACTCTTAATTCAATGTTTCTACTTCCAGTATCTTCCTTACAACTCACACTTACTCCTTTTATCAGTCCCTCATCATTAACACGTGTAACTCTACAACGATTTTCTAAAAATTCCTCTCCATCAGCAACTTCAATAATGTCTGAATTTACTCTTAATCTTGCTCTTGTCCCGGGATTTTGCAAACCATCTAATCTTAATTGCAATCCAGCCATACAATCAAACCCAGGAAGATAAATTGTCTGAGAAGTTTGCCCATTATTTAATCTTACACTTGTAAGTCTGTTATTTTCATCCATTGAATAAAGAGATACCAGTGCTCCGTAATCATCAACTTCATCTGCCCTCAAATATCCCTTTCCATTCCAAAAACTATATTGTGCAGATCTCTCACTCCACTCTTCATCACTAAGCACAGGGAGATAAAAACTTCCTCTCCCAACTCCAAATGCATTTTGAATATCATATCTTATTTTTGCTGTCATGGTCCCTTCCACCCAATCAGGCATTGAAGATTCATTCTCCTGTCTTTTCAAAACTATCACTGCATAACCAATATTATTAAAAGCAGGAGAATTTAAATTTCCAGGAACTCCTAGGGCAGCTCTTGCAGGATGAAAACCAACTCCAGAAACTTCTTCAGGGTAGTCCCCAGAAAAAGAAATACTATCAATGGCTTCTACATCAACTAAAGGATTAATATTTGTTGCAACCAACTGACAAAAAACAGGAACATTTTGGTCCTCAAGCAAATCACTTCTAACAATAGCCGGAGTGCATCCAAAAGGGTTTATCTGAAGAACAAAATTCTGTCCTTCTCCACATTTTTTTTCTTGAGAATCCATATACTGCAAATAACTATCAGAATAACTAGAGCCATATCCGCTTGAAAAAGCTCCTGGTTGACTATACTGGATAGAAGAACTCATATAAGCTGCTGAAACAAAAAAAGTTAAGAAAATTACAATTAAGAAAAAAATTCCTAATTCAATTGTTATTTTATTTTTCATGTAAAATATATATCCAAATCTTTAGATTCAAATAATTCATAATTATCCTGTAGTTGCTCTATTGTTGTAGGAACTGGAAGTTTTCTAGCATTAATTTCAATAACATTTGCCCTCTCTAATTCATCTTCTAAAATATAATAATTTTGTTCTCCTCCTCCAACTAACACATTTGAAATTACCTGTGCAGGAATTTCAACATCAAAACATTTTTCATCTGTAACTCCAAACCAGCCTCCAATTCCTGATGCTGGAACATCCATACACTGACTATGTGTCTGAGAATCTAATCTTAAAGAAGAATTTCTATACATCTGAACTCGAATCTCATACTGCCCCTCGCTTAATTCTACTTTTCTCATCTCAGGATAAACAATTGTTTTAGAATCTTTTTCTGAAACAAAAGTTATTATAGCTTGATTATTGTAATCTTCTCTATCTAATTTTAAATCAATATTCAATTCATAAAGCTTATCCAAAATTATATCAACATAACCACTTTCAGTAGTAGAATATAAATACCGTGAATCTGCATATCCTTCTGCTCTAGCCAAAATATATCCATTGACACATTGTGGGAACATTTCTTCTAATGGAGCAACAAAAGAACTTTTTCCAATATCACAAGTTGTTCCAAAACACTGATAAGAAATATCTGCCCCAACTCTATTCAACCTTTTATCAAAAGTATTTACCTCTACAAAAGTATTTTTATACTCACATAATTCAGGTTTTTCAAAACTTGCTGCACTTCCTTCTAAAGCCTCTCTCGGCACATTTCCCTGAAGAACAACTGCAAGAGGAAACTGAAAAATTTCACTTCCACTATAAAGCTGCACTAACACAGGATATCTCACATTGTAAATAAAATGATAAGGCACATAACAAAAACCAAGAATTCCTAATCCTGGTTGATTTCCAGTAGGTTTTGCAATCATAATGCTCTCTTCAGAAGGAGTAACTTCAAACCCATAAGACCAATTCTTAGAATTAAGAAAACGAACATTTTCATCTACAGAAATATCAACAATAAAATATTCATCCTCCTTATTCTTTACCGAATAATCTCCTCCTTTTGTTTTAAGGGCCATTGTATTTGCTTCAATAGCTAATTTTAACTCATTAAAAACTTCTTCAGCACTCCAGACAAGAGGAGAACAAGTCATTTCCACCCCATCAACAGGAGCATATAATCTAAGAGTATCTACCGCATAATTTTCTAAGAATAAAGTTTCTTGTTCATAATCATATATTTTTCTAGCAGAATTATAAAGATTTCCAAGTTGAGACTTAACTACAACACTATGATCATTAATCAGAAATTCCTCTTCATCTTTTCCTAAATTCAACCCCATATTTAAATTAATTTCAATTTTTTCATCTTCAATACTTACTTTTGCTTTTGGATCACCCATACTAATAATAAATCCTTGCTCATAATATTTATCAAACAAGCACCCATTAATCTTTTGTTCAATAAATTCTGCTAAATCTTCTTCCATATCTTTTTTAGAAGGAATTTGTTCTTTTTGAAGATTATTTTGAGAGACATAATACCAGTAAGGAACAGGATTTCCTAAAAAATCTAGCTGAGATGAAAAAGGCATATAAGCTGAACCTGGATCAAATTC
>JAHJSW010000023.1 GCA_018830245.1 Nanobdellota archaeon
TAGAAGTTTGACAGATGTAGAAGTTTTAGATATTTACAAGAGAGGGGCATTAAGATTAAGTATCTCTGCTAGAAGTTGCAATGATGTTTTATGTGATACAGAACAGTATATTAGTTTTGGTAGTAATTCAACATTAACTAATATTTCTAGTTTAAGTAATAATCAATATTTCCAGTATAAATTAAACTTTGAAACAGATAATTACAATTACACTCCTGAATTATTGACAGATTCTGTTGTTGTGGGGTATGAGGACGCTGGCACTTGTTCATACTCCTCTGGAAATTGGGATGTTGCGTGTTCTGATAATTGCAGCATCATATCATCTGTAGATGTTGGAGGAAATAATATCTCTATCACTGGAACAGGAACATTTGTTACTTCTGCAAATATCTCTAATTTTGATGAACTTTATATTGCAGGAACAGATGAAACGCATAGATGTATTGTTACTTGTAATGGAGGGTGTTTTATAACTTAATAGCAAGCTTTAAATATGTTGTAATGTATATGTTACATATGGAACAAAAAGATTACAAGTTGGAAATTGTGAATATTTTATTAAAAGGGGGTAATCATGTAAGAGCCTTGGCTAAAAAATTTAACACCAATCATATGATTATTTCAAGGAGAATGAAGGAGCTATTTGATTCAAATGTTGTTGATTATAATTTAGAAGGAAAAAATAAGGTTTATTTTTTAAAAAAAAATCTTGAAGTAAAGGCATTTATTTTTGCAGCTGAAAATTATAAATTAATACAGTTATTAAAAAAGTATCCTTTTTTAAGAAAAATCATTGAAAGAATACAAGAAAATAATAAAATTAAATTAGCTATTCTTTTTGGTTCTTATGCAAAACAATCTGCAGAAAAAGGAAGTGACATTGATATTTATATTGAAACAAAGGATAAAAAAATAAAACAAGGTTTAGAAATTTTAGATTCAAATTTGAGTGTTAAAATAGGAGAATATGATAAAAAAAATTTATTGATTAGAGAAATAGAAAAAAATCATGTGATAGTTAAAGGGGTAGAAGTGTATTATGAAAAAAATAAATTTTTTAAATAAACTGAAAAAAGAAGGAAAGTTAAAAATAATAGAATCGAGTGAAGAAGTTAAGGATTCTTATATGGAAAAATCAGAGAGTAATATTATTTCAGCAAAAATACTTTTAAAACATAATAGGTTAGAAGAAACAATTTCACTTTCATATTATAGTATGTATCACATGTTAATTGCATTATTATCTTTAGTTGGAATAAGAAGTGAAAATCATTCCGCCTCAATAATTTTGTTAAATAAATTATTTAAAATTGATAATTCAAGAATATTGTTTGCTAAAAAAGAGAGAGTAGATAAACAATATTACACTGATTTTAATATAGTTAAGGAAGATGCTGAAGATTTACTTAAGAAAGCAGAGGAATTTAATAATGAACTTGTTGATTTCATCTCTAAATTAAATAATAATTTGATTGAATCATTCAGAAAGAAATTCAGTGAGATTATGAGCTTAAAATGAAATCTTCAAAAAAAGAGCTTTATATTGCAGGAACAGATAGTGTTAATCAATGCATTGTTACTTGTAATGGAGGATGTTTTGTTACGTGATGGGATTCTGTTCGCTTAATAAACAAAAAGTATATAAACTATTGTTTACACGTTTAAACTAAGATGGATATCTATAAACTAAAGTTTACAAGACTTCAAAATGAAATTTTTAGGCTTTTGTGCATAAAAGCAGGATTAGTTTTAAACCAGAGAGAAATAGCTAAAAATCTTGGAGTTTCTTCGACTGCTGTTTCAAAAGCAATAGATTCACTTGAAAAAGAGGATTTAATCCAAGTTGAAAGAAGTGAAAAGATGAATCTCCTTTCTATTAGATTTAAAAGAGAACAATCTAAGGCAATTACATTCAAAAGAATTGAAAATTTAAAATTAATTTATGAATCTAATCTTTTAAAAAAACTTGAAGATAAATTCCCTGGCTGTTTAATAATTTTATTTGGGAGTTATTCGTTTGGAGAGGATACGTATCAGTCTGATATTGATATAGCAATTATTGGTTCAAAAAGAAAACAAATAGATTTATCTGCATCTGAAAAACTTCTTGAAAGAAAAATTTTTATCCATTGTTATAAATCCATAAATTTTGTGAATAAAAATCTTCGATCAAATTTATTCAATGGAATTAATTTGCAGGGGATGATTGAAATATGAGGCCTTTAAAAAATTTTGAAGAATTCGTAAGCGAAGGGATTATTAATAAAAGACATCCTGATTTGGCGAGAGCCAAGTCACTTATTGAAGAATCTGAAAAAAGAAAGGAATTTTTGAATGAAATTTTGATAAAAATTGGATTATCTGAGAATAATGCAAATTATTTTATTGAAAATTCCTATGATGTATTAATTGAATTGATTAGAGCAAAACTTTTAATTGAGGGATTTAGTTCTTCTGGGAAAGGAGCGCATGAAGCGGCGATTTCTTATATGAGAAAACTTGGATTTTCAGAAAAAAATGCAAGGTTTATGAATGATTTACGATATTTTAGAAATGGAATATTATATTATGGAAAGATTTTTGATGTAGATTACGCTAAGAAAGTGTTGAATTTTTTAGATGAACTTTATCCTAAATTGAAAAGAATAATACACTTAAAATGAAATTTTCAATAAATGTTTATTTACTGTTTTTAGGGGTTTTTTTATTTGTAACTTTGATAAGTGCCTTAAATACAAACAGTTCTAATTATACTACAGATATTATTCTTTCACGTGGAGGAACAAATACTAGTTCTGATAATTATATTACTTCAGCTATTATTGGCACAATAACAGGAGAGATAAGTTCAAGTTTATATCAACAATATATTGGATTCTTTTTTGGAGAATTAGCAGTTTCTGCAGGGAATACTGCTCCAGATACACCTCCTCCATCTATAAATAGTACTGCAGGAAATAATTACGCTAATCAAAATTTAAATTGTTTTGCAACAATAACAGATAGTAATAGTGATTTGCTTAATGTGACAGTTGAATGGTATAAAAATAGTGTGGTTATATTGGCGATTGATTATAATAATAGTTATTCAAGTGGAACTTCTTTTAATTCAGTGCTTTATTCAGGAAATACTTCTGTAGAAGATGTTTGGAAATGTGGTGTAAGATTATATGATGGTCAAGATTATAGTGAGTGGGGGAATTCTTCAACTTTGACAATTGTTGCAGAAACAGCAGAAGAGGAACCTCCTGTAACAGGAGGGAGTACTGGAGGCGGAGGAGGCGGAGTAGTTGTTTCTAAACTTTTAAGATTAAAAGTAATCCCAGAATCAATTAATATTCCTGGAGCAGTAGGAATTAACAGATCTGAAAAAATTTCTCTTGAAAATATAGGAGATTCTGTTTTGAATGTTGAGATTAATTTAGTAAATTTACAGGGAATAGTTTCCTTTAGGGAGACTAATCTCTCTTTGAAAATAGGAGAGACAAAAGTTCTTGAATATAGAGTAACTCCTCCTAATGAACCAGGAATTTATGCTGGAAAAATAGTTTTTTCTACAGGAAATGAAAAATTAGAAGTACCATTTGCATTAAATGTCCGTTCAAAGACAAGCTTGTTTGATATTTCTATTGATATTCCAGATGAATACAAATCAATACGAATTGGAGAAAAAGTTAAAGGGCAAATTACTTTAATCCAGGCAGGATTAAAAGAAGAGGTTGATGTTTCTGTTGTTTATGTTATCAAAGATTTTGAGGGCGAAGTTTATTTTGATAAAACAGAAACAATAATGGTTTTTGATCAAAAAATATATGAATATTTTTTCCCTACTCAGGATCTTCTTCCAGGAGATTATTTAATTGGAGTTGAAGTAATTTATGCTGGAGGAGTTGCTACAGCAAGCCACCAATTCAAAGTAGAAGATGTTGGAGAAAAAAGATCTTATTTTATTCTTATTGTGGAATTATTCTTAGTCATTTGCATTTTTATAACTCTGATTTTTTTAGTAAAAAAATATAAAAAGAAGAAAAAGCCTTTATAAATAAGAAGATAAAATGAAGATGAAAAAAAGAGGAGTATTTTTAGTTTTAATACTAGTGATTTTTTTAATTTTATTTTTTTATTTTAGATATGGATTTGAAAGCAAATCTGATTCACAGTTTACAGTAAATCCGATTTTATTAAAAGCTGTTATTAAGCAAGGAGAAGTCTTTAATACTAGTTTTGAAATCGTCAATCTTAAAGAGAGAGATGTTTTTTATGTAGAAGAAATTTCCTCAGAAAACTTAATTTTTCTTGAGAAAAAAGAGTTTAAGCTAGAAAATTTAGAAAAAGAAAAAATTGGCATTAATCTTAACAGGGCAAATTTATCTGAAGGAGTTTATGTAGGATCTTTACTTGTAAAAAATAGTTTTAGTGGGAAATTTGTTCCAGTAATACTAGAAATACAAACTAGAGACATTTCTTTTGCCATAAATTCTAATGTGAATGCGAAATATAAGGAAATAGAGAAAGGACGAGATACTTTTACTGATATTAATTTTTTTAATTTAGTAGATAATGGGGGGTTGGTTTATAATGTAGGTGTGGAATATGTTATTAAAAATCTAAAAGGGGAAATTGTTAATTCAGAAAGTGAAACAATAGAAATTGGCTCGAAATTTTCAGTTACAAAAACTCTTCCTATTCCAGAAAAAACTCCTGTAGGAGATTATGTCTTTTCTATAATTGTAAAACAAGGTGATTCTGTGAGTACATCAAGTTATTTGTTTAAAGTTGTTGATAAAAAGAAAAACTTCTTTTTTTTAGATGTAAGTTTTTTCTCTCTTCTTGTTGTTATTTTTCTTTTTTTTATACTTCTTATGGTGGGGTATTTATTCTATGAAAGAAATAAGCTTTTTTCAAAATTAGGGAAACATCATGATTCTCAGTTAAGATTTTATTCTAAAAATTTAGAAAGTCAAAAGAAAAAAATGTTAGTTAATGCAAAATCAGATAAAGAAAAAAAGAAAGTTCTTAGTGAGTTTAGAGACGCAAAGAAAAAAATAATTAATGAAATAA
>JAHJSW010000024.1 GCA_018830245.1 Nanobdellota archaeon
AGGATAAGAACGAACAGACTAAAGATATTCCGAAGTTGCAAAAACACCATTGATGAGTTTGAGACATATCATTGGATGGAAGGGCGAGACAAGCCGTTTAAAGAGGATGATCATTGTATGGATACGCTTCGATATTTGGTAATGGGATTATATCTTGCTTCTTACAGAATGTTTGGCTCCGCAAGCAAGGCAGTGTATGAATGTTAATCTATCCTCTTTTGTTAATTCTGTGTCTGGTTTTCCACATTCTTTGCAGATCACGAATTCTTTTACATATTGTTCTACTTTTAAATTTATTTTTGTACTCGGAACTTTAATATTTAATACTAGTCGATCCCCTTCTTTTTGTCCTGATGCTGCGAGTTCTCTTAGCATAAATTTTTGAAAATGTTCTGGATTTCTTCTTAAATGCGAAGCAATCTGGAAAAAATTAGTAAGGATGGTTTTTTTCCCCTCAAAATGGCCTTCTATTTTTGGAATTTGAAATCTCTCGCTAGCAACATTTACTTGTTTTACTTTTTCATAAGCTTCATCTAGAAGTTTTTCATATGTTGTCATGAATAAACCTAAAGAATTGAGTATATAAATTTTTATAAATAGTGAAAATAAGAGAAAGTTATGGTTGTTATTGAAGAAGGAGAAAGATGGGAAAAAGACCTTAGAATGAAACTTCTTCAGGGAGTTTATTCTTTGGCTAAAAATTGTTTTGGAGATTCTGTAGTTCTAGGGGGAGTAGGATTACCTTGGATAACTGTTTTGCCTTATGCAGGAGCAAAGGAAGGAGATTACTTGTTATCTTTGGACGCATTTCATCATAATATGCATTGCACGAAGAAAGTTAGAGGTAGTGCAATGCTTTTTGCAAAAAGATATGAAGGAATGTTTAGATTAGGAAAGAAAGAGGAGGCTCTTTTAGTAATTGATTAAGAATAAACGGTCATCCCAAATACCTAACTTTTCCAGGGCGAGGTTCAAAAACAATTCCTTCTTCGAGAAGTTTTTGAATTTCTTGATTGATAATTATTGGAGAAATATCTTTTAAATTCATAATTATTTTTTCTATTTCTATTCCTCCTTGATCTTCAAAATCTTTAATTGATCCAAGAATTTTATCTTTAATTGCAATTATTTTTTCTTTTGGAATTGAATCTGTGGTTTGCTCTTTTTCTTTTTCAATTTCTAATTTTCTTACTAGTAAATATCTTGGATCTTGTTCCCTGATTATTTCTGGGGAAATATAAGTATCGTCATTCCAGTATCTTAAAACACCAATTACTAATACAGTTTCCCCTTGGTTTATCTCTTTGAATTTTTCCACATCATCTCCAAAGCATTTTAATCTTATCTGACCAGAACCATCGTCAAGTGTGAAAAAGAGGTATTTTTTATCTCCTTCACTCTCGTATTTTTCTACAATATTCCCGATGAGGTTCACTCTAATTATCCTTCTGCTTCCTAATTCTAAAAAAGAAAATCTTTCTCCATCTAGGATTGGTTTTCCAATTAAGATGTCTCCTACCCTTAATTTATATGCTACGTGTCTTTTGAATTTTTCTTGGCTTGGCATTTTATTTTACTCTCTGGACATAACCTTTCTTTGGTTCAAAAATCTCACTGTTTATAATTAATTTTCCTATTGCCTCTTCTATTTCATTTTTGCTTAATTTTCCTTCTAATTCTGTTTCAATTTCCTCGAGAGGGATTAATTTTCCAACTCTTGCTTCTAGATTAATAATAGTATCTCTTACTGATAGGATTTTATTTCTTTGAGAAGAAGAGAATTTCCCACCAATTCGATCGATATCAAATGTTTTTGATTCATAATCATATCCAACTTGCATTAAATAATATTTCATTAGTTCTATTGCTTTTCTTGCGTCTTCTAATTCTACTTTTTTGCTTAGCCTTAATCTTGCAGATGCTTCAGACATTCTTACTAATGCTTGCAATTGTCTAGCAGAAATTGGAATAGGTCTCATTGCACTTTCAGATGCAACAGGTTTATTCCTTAGGTCAATATAAAATTTTTTTATTTCTGCAATTGCTTCATCACTTAAAACCGGATTTATTCTTTGTTTAGCATAAGCAACGTATTTTCTGAATAAGTCTCTGTGTATTGTCATATCTTCTCCTTGTTTTTTATGTTCTTGTAAAACATGTGTGGCAATCCTTAAATCTTTTTCCCTATTTGGAATGTCTCTCAACGTAAAAATAATATCAAACCTGTTTATAAGAGTTGGAGGAAGATCAATTTGTTGAGCAATTGGCTGATAGGGATCAAATCTTCCAAATTTTGGATTTGCTGCTGCAAGGACAGATGTTTCTGCTTTAAGTGTGGCTTGAACATTAGCCTTGCTTATTGTTACTGTTTGTTGTTCCATTGCTTCATGCATCGCACTTCTGTCTGTAGGGTCCATTTTTTCTAATTCATCTATACAAACAAGTCCTTTATGTGCTAAAACCATTGCTCCTGCTTCTAAACTCCACCCTCTCAAATATTCATCTCTCACAACTATTGCAGTTAATCCTGCTCCAGAAGCAGATTTTCCAACAACATATCTTCCTTTTGGAGAGATATTTGCCATAAAACCAAGTGTTACTGATTTTGCGACTCCTGGGTCTCCGATTAATAAGATATGCATGTCCCCTCTGTTTTTTTGACCGTCTGCATGAGTTTTTTTGACTCCTCCAAATAATTGAAGGACAAGGGCTTTTTTTATTTCTTCATATCCCCAGACACTAGGAGTAATACTTCTGGTTAGTTTTTCGAATACTTTTGGATCTTCTGCAAGTTCTAAAATTTGTCTCTCATCTTCTTCATTAATATCTAATTCTTCAAATGTTTCTTCCATCGGAATTACATTATTTGATTCTATTGCAAGTTCAAATCTTGTAGATAACCCTCCAGTGCTTAATGGAACTGGAACCTCTTTTAAAATCCCGATTACTTTTACTCTACTTCCAGGAGTTGTTTTTTCTTCCATTTTTGGTTCAACTAAATCTTCTTTTACAAACACATTAATTCTCTTTGGTTGCTCTCCTCCAGAAAGTGATTCTGACGCTTCTTCTATAACTAGCCTTTGTGTATCTACCATCTCTTTGCTGATTAATCTAAACCCTCCTCTTCTTCCACAAGAACATCTTAGTGGTTCTCTAAATTTTTTTTCCATTTGTAAAACTGATATAACTGTCCCACAACTTGGGCATTCAAATTTAGCATTTACTACTTGTGGTCTTACATCTGAAGCTTGTCTGATAATGCCTTCTAATATAATCATTTCATTTAAATGTCTTGAACGAATATTTCTTATTTTTATTTCTTGGCTTTTTGGTAGATTCACTAGTCTTACTCTAACATTACTTACTAATCCAGATTCTTCTATAGCTAATTCAATAAGTCTTAATGCTTCTTCTGGATTTGAAAGAATCTCATCTGAAAGTTTGGCTGAAAACTTTGCGAGTTCCATAAAATCTATCCGAATTACATTATCCTTTTTTCTAAGAGATTCTCCTAGTTCTTTTTTATAAGCATCAAGAAAATTTTTAGCTTCAATAATCAAATCCTCATTTTTTAGTTCTGAGGGAATATTCTCTTCTTCCATAAGAAAAATTATAGAAGTTTGTTTTTATAATTTTATGTAGTTATTAAGTGGTTTTTAGAAAAGAATAATTATTTTTTGGTAGTGAAAAATTATCCTTTTGCAACTTTCCATAATACTTTAAAGTGATTTCTATAACTCTCTGCTATCTCTTTATTATTTATAAGAATTATTAGTGGTTTTTGAGTTAGAAGGTGAATAGATACGTAATCTCCGAAAATAGAGGTTGTAGCTTTGCTTTTTATATCTAGATATTTGTATTTGAATGCTTTGAATTCAAAAGGTTCTGTTCCCTTGTATTTCTTATTTCCGATTATTTTTATATCTTTTTTTAATTTTGAAACTTTTTTTGCAATATGGGGCATTTCGTGAAGTGAGAAAAAAGCAAGTCCTGTTGAACCAAATGCGTAGAAATATTTTTCTTTGATTGCGAGATTAATGAAGTTTCTTATTCCTGCTTTTCCTTCAAATATTTTTATTTCAGTTTCTTCATCTTTTTTTGGTTTGATTTTTATTAGATTATTTATTAAAGTTTCAATAAATAGTTCTTTTGATTTTATTGGATTAAGCAGATTTTTTGGATGTTCTGGCTTGAAATATTTTCTAGTATCTTTTTTTATGTATGAGACTAGCCCCTTTTCTATTAGATTATTTAAGATGGTATATGTTAGGCTTCTATCCATTGAAATTTTTTTGGAAAGTTTGTTTGCTGATAATTCGCCTTGTTTTAGAAGTTCTAAGTATGCTTTTGCTTCATTTCTAGTTAAACCTGCTTTGATTAATTCTCCTTCCATTTTTTGGGATGCTCTTTAAAGTATAAAAATGTTGTTATTTTTCCTAACAACTTATATTTAAAAGTGTTTTTAGTTGGAAGATTCTATGAAAGATCGATTGCAAAAATCTCTAATTAGAACATCTAGAAAAATTGAAAGTTTTAATCAGAATTCTCCAATTAAATTAATTGGTTTAGAAGATGTTTCATTTATTGGAGGAATGATTTTTGAAGGAGCGGGCAGATTAACTGGTTTTGATGGGCTTTCGGCAGTTCCTTTTTCAGTGGATTTATTATGGGGGGCATTTGGTCCTAGAAAAATTTGGGAGTATGTGAAATATGGTGCAGGAGTATCTGTAATTTATTCAGATAAATGGTTGCCTGGAGTAATGGAAAATTTTCAAGAGATGTATCATCTCTTATAGTTCTTTAAAGCCACTTTAACATCTTTTAGGAGTTGAATCATGCTGAACTCAAGTTGCTGTTTGTTTTTTGTTCCTGTGCAGACAAGCTTTCCATTACTGAACAAAAGAAATGTCGCGTTTGGTTCTATTAGTTTGTAGACTAATCCTGGAAATTGTTCTGGTTCATATTCTGTATTTTCCATTTCTAGTGCTAAGAAATTTAGATTTAGTTTTAAATCAATTGATCCTGAAGCAACAATATTTTGAACTGTTATTTTTGGATTTACAGTAATATTTACATTTATTTTTTTTAATTGTTTTATTACGGCTTGTATTACTTGTTTTACTTGTGCAACAGATTTTGTTCCAGTGCAAACAAGGTTTCCCGATGAAAAAACAAGAACTGCTGATTTTGGTTCTTTGATTCTAAGAACAAGTCCTGGAAATGTTTCAGGATTATACTCTGTATTTGGCTGTGTTCTTGCTAATTTTGTTAATGGAACAGGTTTTCCTAGAGAAGTTGTTGCAACAATATTTTGTATTTTATAGTTACTTTTTGATTTTTTTTCAGGCATTTTCTTTAAATTAATATAAAAATAGCTTTATAAAGGCTTCGACGAGAAGATTCTTTATTTTTTTGGAGGAATGTTCGGATTTTTTTGAATCTTAGATTGTTTTTTTACAGGAGTGATTTTTGTCCCCACTTTTTTCTTTTTCCACAATTCTATGATTAAGATTAAATCTATAAGTATGATTAATATTATAATTATTACAAGGGGAGTAAAATACCTTTTTACATCTGTTTTATATTCACATGATTTTGTTTCTGCTGGCTTTGCTTTTATTGTTCCGCAATTATTTAGATCTGTACAATTTTTTGTCTGGGCTTTGTTTTTTGGGCAAATTTCTGGAAACCAATCTGTGCATTCCCATTCTGGAATGCATGTTTCTTCACAAGATTTGTTCTCTAACGGCTTTGTAGAATCATTTGCACAAGTATTAAAGTCAATGCAACTTCTAATTTGTATCCCTTCAATACATTCTGACCAGGGTGTGCATTGCCATAGTGGAACACAATTACATGTTCTTGTTTCAATAGACTGTTCTCCGCAGTCATTTAGATCTGCGCAATCCCTTATTTGTTCCCCTCCTATACAAGGGCCCCATTCTGAACAATTCAACTCAGGAGTGCAATTAGTATCAGCACTTATACAATTAAGAGAAATAATAGAGATTAAGGTAAAACAAAATATTAGTAATTTTTTTTTCATTGTTTTTTAGCCATATTGATAATTTCTTTTTTGATGTTTAAAATCCTCTTCAATTTCTTTTAAAGTTGTTATTTCTGAAAGGGGTTTATCTGGTCTTAGTGCAGTAAATCTCGGAAATCTTAGTGCCCATCCAGAGTTGTAATTTGGAGATTTTTGAATTTCTTGATATGTTACTGAAACAATAATCTTTGGTTTAACTTCTACTTTTTTTCCTTTTTCTTTTATTATAAATGGTTTTATTTTTTTTGTTAATTCTTCAAACGAAATTCCTTGTTCTGATTTTTCTTTGATTCCTGTCCCAACTTTTCCAACTTCTAAATAGCTTTTTCCTTCTTTGCATGAAAGTATAAAACTTGAAAGCCAGCCATGTCTTTTTCCTGCTCCATATTCTGCACCAGTTATTACTAAATCTAAGTCTCTTTCTTCTGGTTTTAATTTTATCATGTTTCCTACCCTTCTTCCTGGACGATAGGGTGACTGGAGATTTTTCATCATTACTCCTTCTTGATTATCTTTAAGAGCTTTTTTATAGAATTCTTTTACTCTTTTTTCGTCTCCAGTAATAATCTGTTTTGCGTGAATGATCTTATACGGATGATTTTTAATTATTTTTTTTATTAATTCTGTCCTTTTTTCAAAAGGTTCATCTAATTGAGATTTTCCATTATAGTATAAAATATCAAATATATTTACTTCAACAGGAAGCTTTTTTTGCAATTCTTCAATATTGTATTTTCTTCTTATTCTCTGACTGATTGCTTGGAAATCTGTATATTTTTTTGTTTTTCTGTCAAAACCAACAGCTTCTGAATCAAGGATAAATGATTCTCCTTGGATATATTTTAAAATATATTCTACAACTTCTGGAAATTGCTTAGTGACATTTTCTAAACTTCTAGTAAATAAAATTACTTTTTCTCCTTGTTTGTGAATTATTAATCTAAATCCATCGTATTTGTATTCAACTGCACAAGGTTTTCCAACTTCCTTGAACCCATCTTTAAAAGTGGTCACTTTTTGAGCAAGCATGGCTTTTATTGGTTTTCCAACTTCAAGGGATACTTTTTCTAATTCTTTGATTTTTCCTTTTTTTGCAATATCAAACACTGTTACAAGATCATTTGATTTATCAATTGCTTTTTGTATTTTTTCTGAAGTTTCTTTACTTTTTTCAAAAAAAGCAGAAGCAAGGGATTCTCTTATGGTGCTTTCTTGTATCCCTATTCTTAAATCACCTATTAGTGTTCTAATGAGATAGAGTGCTTCAAGGGGTGAGGCAGAAGTTAAAAGTTCTGTTATAAGAGAGAGTTTTTTATTTACCGTGCCTATCCCTTCTAATTCTGGGAGCTTCCTTAGATTTTCTAAAACTTTTTCTGTTGTTAAAATATGACTCTGCAAAGTGGACTGTTTTTTATGTAGAGTAAATTTTTCTGCAACTTTCCCTAAATCTCCTATCATTTTCCATTCGTGAATTATTTTTTTTGTTTCTGTTCCTGTTGCTTTTGAAATAGCTTTTATTGCTAACTGGTGGCTTATTCCGATTCTTCTTTCATCATATTCTGGATAAATATTTCCTAGTAAAAGGTATAGCACATCTTTATCTGTGCTTGAAAGGTATTTTAGAAACTTAGAAACAATTTTTATTTTTTCTAATCTTTTTGGAGTACTTGAGCATTCTTCATATAATTCTGCAAGTTTTTTATACATCATTTTTGTTTGATTAAATCATAAGATGCTGAGAGTATAAAAATGGTTTGTAGGATAATGAATATAAAATTAATTAAACTAACGCTATAAATAAGTAATCCAATTCCTCCCACAATGTAAAATTTATCTTGTTTTTTTCTTTTTCTTGTTAAAATTCCTAACGAGATTAATATTAATCCTAAAGCCCCAATTATTACAAAATAATCTATCATCATTTTATATTTTGTTGAAGGAAAATATGTTTTTAAGATTTTGTAGAGAAGTGTTCTTTTACTTTTTTCCTTATTTCATTCATGTTTACTAATTTTCCAGGACATGTTTTTGTTACTCCGGGAAATTCTCTATGTCCTAAAATGTTTTTTGAAGAAATTTTATTCTCTTTTGCTTTTTTTATTAACAGTTTCACTAAGGTTTTTATCTGGTTTTTTGTTGGGATTTCTTTATCTAGATTTCCTAAAAGGCAAATTCCTAAACTCTCTCTGTTAAATCCAAAAACATGCGCCCCGATGAATTTTTCCTCTCGTGCCTTATGCAATTTTCCTTTTTTATCAATTATGTAATGATAACCTATATCTTCCCATTTTCGCTCATTTACGTGAAAATTTTTAATTCTTTCAAGAGAATCGTCTTCTTTTTGACTATGATGAACAACCAGGAATTTTATTTTTTTTAAGAATTTCATTATAAAGAAAAATTATTTTTTTAATATTCTTCACATTTAATTTGATAAAATGCTTGGGGATGATCGCATGAAGGGCATTTTTCTGGAGCAGATGTTCCAATATGAAGATACCCACACTCTCTGCAAACCCATTCCATTTCTTGTTCTTTTCTAAATGTTGTTTCAGCTTTTATTTGTTTTAAGAGTTTTTTGAATCTTTCTTCATGGTGTTTTTCTGCTATTGCTATTGCTTTTAGTCTTTTTGAGATTAAAGGAAGATTTTCTTTTTCCGCAACTTCTGCAAATTGCGGATACATTTCAGTGTGCTCATAATTTTCCCCTTCAATTGCTGCTTGAAGATTCTCTTCTGTTGTTCCGTAAGTAATAGATGCAGAAGATTCTACAGCAATTTCTTTTTCTGTTTTTTTTAGTTCTTGAATATGTTCAAATAATCTTTTTGCGTGTGCTTTTTCATTGTCTGCAGTAATAAGAAATATTTCTGCTATTTGCTCATAACCTTCTTTTTCTGCAATTCTTGAATAAAAGGTATATCTGTTTCTTGCTTGTGACTCTCCAATAAATGCTTTTGATAGGTTTTTTAGAGTTTGTTTCATCCGGTAAGAATGAAATAGTTATTTAAATAATTTTTTAAAATATATCTTTGATTGTTATAATCTTTAAAAGGAATCTTATTGTATTTTTTTAATGAAAACTGTTTTAATAACAGACGGCTGTTGAAATGAAAGGAGTAATTTTAGCAGGAGGAAAAGGAACTAGATTATTCCCTTTAACTGCGGTGACAAATAAACATCTTATTTCTGTAGGAAATCTTCCTATGATTGAGTATCCTCTTTGCACTTTAAGAAGATTAAATCCAGAATCAATTAGTGTGGTTACAGGGGGAGAACATTTTCAAGATATTGCGAGATATCTTGGAGAAATGCACCCTGAAATAAATTTTTCTTATCATTATCAAAAAGAGGCAGGAGGTATTGCTCAAGCATTATCTTTTGTAGGATCTTTTGTTAAACCTAAAAAAATTGCTGTTGTTTTAGGAGATAATATTTTTGAGAATGATTTTCAAAAAGCTGCGATTGAATTTGAAAAAAGTGGTTTGGGGGCAATGTTATTCTTAAAACAAGTTAATGATCCTGAGAGATTTGGAGTAGCGGAAATTAAGAAAGGGAGAATTGTCTTTATTGAAGAAAAACCAAAAAGACCAAAATCAAATTTAGCAGTTACAGGTTTATATTTTTATGATTCTTCTGTTTTCGATAAGATAAAAAGACTTAAACCTTCTAAAAGAGGCGAATTAGAAATAAGTCATGTGAATCAAATGTATATTGATGAAGGACGAATGGATTTTTGCATTGTTAAGGGATACTGGAGTGATGCAGGGACTATTGTTAGTAGAATGGCGTGTGAAAAATTTGTTAAAAGAGGATTAGAACGACAAGTGGTTAATTCTTTCCCAAAAGAAACAATATCTTTGCTAAAAAAATTAAATCCTGATTTATTTGTTTAAATAATCTCTATTTCCCTTTTCTTCCACCTGCTCTCACAGAAGGGCGAGATTTGTTTGAAGGATTCTTGTTTCTTAATCCTCTTGATTTTTTCCCAGCAGAAGTTAGTCCTCTCATGGTTCTTTTTTTATTTTTAGGTTCGCAAATCCAGCTAATTGTTTTATCATTTTTTATTTCTGGACGTTGTGGATCAACACAGATTACTTCATAGAAATAATGAACTCCATCTTTTCCTACTTGATATGAATTTAAAACAACGAGATTCTTGAATTTTCTTTCTACTCTTTGTTCTGCAATCCATTTATAATTCATTTTTAGGTTCTTTCTTGTATGCAATCTTTTACCTCTTCTTCCTTTGTTTGGTCGAGGTCTTTTATGTCCTCCTCTTTTTAGTCTTATTCTTATAATAACAAATCCTTTTTTGTCTTTATAACCGAGCGATCTTGCTCTATCGAGTCTTAGTGGTTTTTCTACTCTTGTAAAAACTTGGCTTTTTCTCCACTCGATCATTCTATTTCTTAGAGTTTCTTTCTCTGGTTTTTTCCATGCTTTTCTTAAATAATGATATAACCCTTTAACCATGAATTATTGATAGAAAAATGCTTTTTAAAGATTGGGGTTGGGTTTCATAAATTTTATAAAGATTCGGGGTAATGTTTTCTTATGATCCTGTAGCTCAGTCTGGTCAGAGCACTACTCTGATAAGGTAGGGGTCCTCGGTTCGAATCCGAGCAGGATCATTCTTAGTCTTTTGTTTCTAATTCAAGAGTGAGTTTGCCTTTTGAAAATTTATAATCACTAATCGGCATACTAATTGGAATTAATTTTAGATAAGCTTTATTTTTTCCTACAGCTTTAACTTCAATACTACTTTCGAGTTGGATTA
The DNA here is from genome assembly GCA_018830245.1 of Nanobdellota archaeon. Lineage (GTDB taxonomy): Archaea > Nanobdellota > Nanobdellia > Pacearchaeales > GW2011-AR1 > JAHJSW01. Next base: position 10,824 of record JAHJSW010000024.1, read on the forward strand.
TTGAGATATCATTTAGAGATTTTACTTCTGGCATATTTATCTCATAAACTACTCTATTCGAAAATCTTCTTATATTTGTTTTTGGCTCTTGTTTTGGAAGTTTGGCCATTTTTTTTAAACTCTCTTTTGAAAGTGATTTTTTAGGCAAATTTTTTATTTCTTGTACTGGTTGAATTTTTTCATTAGGGGAGTGATCCAAATTAACTTTTTTTCCATTTATAAATAACTGAAAATTCGTTCTTTGAGGAGGTTGTTGTTTTTTTATTTCTTTTTGCATTTCTTTTTCTAGCATGTTCATTACTCCTCCAAGCATTTTATTAATCATACTTCCGCTAATTCCTCCAAAAATAGATTTAGAAAATCTTTCGAATTCGTTTATTGAGTCATTTCTTCCTAGCATACCCCAATCTTCTTCTTGATTGTGTTTTTTAAAAGAAATTCCACAATACGGACAAAATTCGTACTTCTCGCTTATTTTTTTGTTGCATCTTTTGCAGTGTTTTTTTCTAAACATGGATAGTGTTAGATTGGTTTCTTTAAAAGTCTTTTGAAGTTATCCGATTAAATACCTTTTAATAGCAGCAATATCATTAATTTCCTTGATAAGTGTAGGCCGTGTTTCTTTTAAGAGAATTTTTCTAAGATGGTTCATTCCTCTTAATTTTTTTGTGTGTTTGGTCTCTTTTATTTTTGCTAGACCAACAAAAAATACAATCATTCTTAAGAAACTTCCAATTAAAAAGATTAAAATTAAAGGTTCAATAAAACTTATTTTTAGATACTTTATCAGTAATGCTCCTACTCCGGCACCACAAAAAACTCCTATTCCGTGTATTAGGTTATAATAAGAAAAAGCTAACCCTCTTTTTTGAGCACTTACATTGTCATAAACAAAATTTCTTGAAGCAAGATCAAATCCTGCCCATGAAATCCCCCAGATAAGAGAAGGAACTAAAACAAGATAAATTGGAGAGGAATTGATAATCCACAGAATTGGAATAATTGGAATTAAAAATCCAGATAAACATAATACTCTATAGTTTCCGTATTGATCTGATAACTTCCCCCATAATTCATAAACTAGCATACTAAAAAACATGCCCGCCATAGTGATAATCATGTAAATAGTATAGCTAAATTCTAAATATCTTAAGAGATATATTGTTACTAATGGAATAGAAATTGAAGTTGAAAATCCTACAAATCCTCTGAAAAGAGTAAATCTCCCGAAATTATTATTCGGAGCTTTTTTTAAAAAATCCCAAAAAGAAAAGTAGTCTTTTTTGTTTATTTTTATTTTTGGTTCATACTTTTTTTTAAAAAGCCTATAACAATTCATTCTTGCTAAAAAAGATAGAAAAAATAAAATCATAAAACCAATCATTGCCATTTGTTTTTGTTTTAAAAAATCAAGGAAAAATGCAGAAAGAATCGTTAATATTACTGTTACAAATCCTAGGATTGCATATCTTTTTGAAAACCACCTTCCTCTTGATTTTTCATCTGTAATATCCCCCATCCATGAAAGCCAGGCAGGGTAAGGGATCCATGAAAGAGTGATATACATCGAGAAGAAAATTAAAAGTAGAAAGGGGAGAAGATTTGTTAAAATTCCCTGACTATACAGAAAAGCAAGAATTACAAAAGAAATCCAGTTTAATGCTTCAAAAAAAACCCATTTTCTCATGATTTTTTTCCTTGATTGTTTTTCTAAGAATCTTGAACTATATAGTTCTACTACTGGTCCTAAAAGTCCTCTTATTGCTCCTAAAGAAGCTACTAAAGCATTACTTGAGTTAATTGCTATTGCAAAAGGGGATAAATATCGATCTCCAAAAGAGTAACTCATCCTCGCGAAAATTCCTTCTTTAATACTTATATTCCTTGCATCTTTCTTTAGTTTTTCAATTTTAAGAGAGTCTTTTTTCACCATCTTTTACCTGAAATATAACAATAATTATATACTTTTATTTGTTTTGTATGTTATGGTTAAAAGAAAAGTCCGTTGGAATCTTTATATGGATTCTGGAGAACAAATTTCTCAGAGATTTCGGTGGACTGTTGCGATTTTGAATGAGCCTCGTGAAATTAAAAGAGTAACACAGAGATTTTTTGATCAATTAGCTCCTGTTAATGATGTAACTACAAATTATGAAAGTCCTCTCCCATTTTCTAATGGGCTTTGGTGCAAAATAATTTCTTTTTCAAGTGATAGAGGAAAATTAGAGGATCCTAAAAAAGTTTATGCTGCAGATTTAAATAGAGATAGGGCTCTTTGGGAAAGGCCTGAAGAACAGTATTTTAAATATGTTGAACAATTATCTTTATAATTAGTTAGTTTTTTATATCTCTTCTTTTTATATGATTTATGGAAAAAAAATTTTATATTACAACTGCAATTGACTATCTAAATGCAGAACCTCACATAGGACATGCTTATCAAAAAATAATTGCAGATGTTCTTGCTAGATGGAATAAAGCAAAAGGAAAAGAAGTTTTTTTCTTGACAGGAACAGATGAACACGGGCAGAAGATTGCAAATAGTGCAAGGGAGCAAGAGAAAAAACCAAAAGAATTTGTTGATTGGTTAGCTCCAAAATTTAAGGAATCTTGGAAAAATCTTAATTTAGATTTTAATCGTTTTATAAGAACAACTGATAAAGATCATCAAAAAAAAGTTAAAGAATTTGTTAAATTAATGGGAAAAAAGGGCGATCTTTATAAAGGAAAATATACCGGGCTTTATTGTGAAGGATGTGAAGCTTATGTTACAGAAAAAGATTTGGTAAATGGAAAATGTCCTTTTCATCCAAATAGAGCAGTAAAAGAATTAAGTGAAGAAGCATATTTTTTTAAATTGAGTAAATATGAAAAAAAATTATTGGATTTTTACAAAGAAAATAAGAGATATATTTTACCTCTTTTTAGAAAAAAAGAGATTGTAAACAGAGTAAAAGAAGGACTGAAAGATTTAAACGTGACTCGTTTAAAAGAAAACATGTCTTGGGGAATTGATTTTCCGCTTGATGATAAGTATATTATTTATGTTTGGTATGAAGCTCTTTTGAATTATCTTACTGGGTTAGGGTGGCCTGATGATGAGAATTATAAAAAATTTTGGCCGGCAGATGTCGAGATTCTTGGAATTGATAATGGTTGGTTTCATTGCGTAATCTGGCCTGCAATGTTAATGTCTGTAGGAATAAAACCCGCAAAAACTATCCTCATTAATGGGTTCTTAACTTTTAATGGGCAAAAAATTTCAAAATCTCTTGGCAACGCAATTTCTATAGAAAAACTTGTTAGAAAATATGGAGCAGATACCATTAGATATTTTGTTTGTAGACATTTTGTTTTTGGACAAGATGGAGATTTTTCAGAACAAGCTTTAATTGACAGACATAATAATGAACTTGCTAATAAACTTGGGAATCTTGTTTCAAGAGTTGCAGGATTGATTGAGGGAAATGGAGTTGAAAAAACAGAAAATAAATTATTAAAAAAATTTAATGAAAAAAAAATAGATAAATTAATGGAAAATTATGAGTTTGATAAAGTATTAAATGAAATTTTTGCATTTGTGGATAAATGTAATGAATATATACAGAACAAAAAACCGTGGGAGACTGGTGATAAAAAAATTTTATATGAATTGAAAGAATCTATTTTAAAAATTGCAGAATTATTATGGCCGTTTATTCCTGGCTCTGCTGAGAAAATTAAGAAGCAATTTAGTGCAAAAAATATTAAAAAGGGAGAAATTTTATTTAAGAAGATATAAAATGACTACTATTTATGATAAAGTTCTTAATTCAGGCGCAATATTAGCTAGATGTTTAGGTGCAGTTCCAATGGGAGTTTCTGATTATCTTTTGGCTAGAGAGGAATATAACAATTCTTTTGGAATGGAAGAGAGAGTTAAAGAATTCCCAGAGAGATTTATAATTTTAGATGGCACTTTAAAGAGAAAAAAACCAGATTTAAGTAAATTTCTCTCTTTTTATTTTAGAGATATTTTTGCAGGAGATGGTATTTCTCCTATTTTTAAGAATTATGCAGGACAATATGCTGATTGGAATCTTTTAGAAAGAATTGATTTAAAAAGAGAGGTTTCTTGAATTTTTAAAATGACAGAAGGAATTGTTAATTTTGAAGATTGGACAAAGCTGGATTTAAGAGTTGGACAGATTATTGAGATAGAAGATATTGAGGGGGCTGATAAACTCTATAAAATGATAATTAATATTGGCTCTGAGAAAAAGACTGTTTGTGCAGGATTGAAGCAATATTATTCTAAAGAAGATTTGCAGGATAAAAAAGTAATTTTATTTGTTAACCTTGCTCCTAGAAGAATGAGGGGGATTGAAAGTCAGGGAATGATTCTTGCTGCAGTAAGTGAGGATGAATCAGAAGTTAGATTATTACAACCTGATGAAGACATTGCTGTTGGAAGCAGGGTTATGTAATTAACTCCTCAACCCCAGTTTCTTAAGAACTCTTTTAAGTATTTTTTCTCTGTCTTTGTTTGAATCATAAGGAATGTCTAAAATTTTTGCTGCGATTTCCTTGTACGCTCTTGCAGGTTTGCTTTTTGGAAAAATGTGTACTACTGCATCTTTATGATTAAGCGAATCTTGAATAATAATGTCTTCTGGAATCATCCCTAGAATTGGTATTTCAAGCATTTCTTTTACTGTTTCTGGTTGCATCTCTGTTTTATTTTTCTTAACTCGCGTGATAATGATCCCTAAAACTGGTTTTTTGAATTCTTCTGCTACTTTTATTGTTTTTAATGCATCAGTGATTGCAGGTAATTCCGGGTTTGTAACTATAATTAGTTCATCTGCCATTTTAATTACAGACATGGCTTCTTCTCCTAATCCTGCTGCACTGTCAATAATAATGTAATCTGAAATTTTTTTAAAATCTTTTTTAAATTCCCCTATCGTGCCAGGTTTAACTTTTCTTAAATCTTTTATTGAAAGGGAGGAGGGCATTACTTTTAACCCTGATTCATGTTCATAAACTGCTTCAGAAGCAAGAGATTTTTTTAGTAGAACATGATTTAGGTTTACAGGAACTTCTAAGGAGTTAAGATGAATTCCGATATTTGGGGTTGATAGGTTTCCATCAATAATTAAGGTATCTTTCCCAAAATGATTTAATGCTGCACCAAGATTTATCGCAGTAGTGGTCTTACCAACGCCCCCTTTTCCAGATGTTATAACTATTAGTTTAGACATTTTAAATAATAGAAATTTTTAATTTCTACTTAAGATAAAAGAAATTGCTTTGTTGTGCTTATAAACTTTTCTAACTTTTCAGCGTAAATTTTTAATTGATCTAAATTTACATTTATTTCTTCTCCCCTATATGTTATCTTTAAAGTAACGTTTTTTCTAAATTCTCCAATTCTTTCTTTTTTTAAGTCTCTCACTTTTCTAAACATTTCATATAAATCTATAACTTCTAAAAAGTCCTTATCTTTTTTGAATAATTTTTTTATCTGTTCTATCTTTCCAATTGGATTTTGAGAAATAATTGATATTTTCTTTTTTTTCTTGGCATGTTTTAATATCTCCTTTATACATCTTTCTATCATCTCCCCCCATCTTAGTAATAAGTTTTGTATTACATCGCATGTTTTTGTGTATTTTAAGCTCACATAAAAGAGGTGATCTGCACTAATTTTTTCTTGAATTATTTTTTCCATTTTAATTAAATAAGAGCTAAAAGTTACAAAGATTCTAACCTTTTTATATCTATCTCATCTTTGGTTTTGAATACCCTCTTTTATTTTTTTTAATAGATCTTTTGCTAATTGTAAAAATTCTTTAACTTTCTCAATTGTTACTATTCTTGTTTCTAAATTTTGCGACATTATTACTATTTTATTGTCTCTTACAAATTCCATTGGACTTTTTTTATGTCTTTCTGTGAGGTTAAGAAGTTCTAGAATTAATTCAAGCTCTTTTTCTTTTATTTCGTATTTTGGAGCACATTTTTCCTCAAAGGTCTTGAAATTTGTTCTAGCGTTTTTAGAGAGACGGATTCTTTTAAAGAGATATTCATACTGGAGGAGAGCATTAATACTCTTTACAACTGCTTCTTTTATCTCTTGAAGCATTTTTAGTAAAAGTCTTTTATCTTTAACTAGTGGAAGAGTTACATAAATAATGTGATCTGCGGTTTTGATTATTTTTTCTGATTCTCGGAGATTTTCTAAAAATTTTTCCATATTTTTAGAGGTATTTAAAATTAATATAATTAACTAAATTTTTAAACCCTTAAACTACTCTATTATATATGGTGGATTTAGGACTTAAAGGAAAAAAAGCAGTTGTTTTTGGAGTTGCAGATGAAAATAGTGTTGCTTGGCATATTGTTAAAGCATTGAATGAAGAAGAGGTTAGAGTGGCGATTGCGTATCAAGAAAGGGCAGAGGATTCTGTGTTGGCTCTGGTAAGTTCATTGAAAAATTCTATTATGGTTAAATGCGATGTCACTGATGATTCATTGTTAGATAATTTTTTTAAAAAAGTAAAAAAAGAGTTTGGAACTATTGATTTTTTGATTCATAGTGTTGCTTTTGCTAAAAAAGATTTTTTAAAAGGAAAATTTTTCGAGGTCGATAGAAAAGGGTATAAAACAAGCCAGGAAGTGAGTGCTTATTCTTTAGTAGAAATTACTAGGCGTGCTTATCCTTTACTGAATAAAGAAGGGAGTATAATTGCTATGACTTACATGGGTTCTACACGTGTTTTTTCTAATTATAATGTGATGGGGGTTTGCAAGGCAGCATTAGAGGCGAGTGTGAGGTATCTTGCAAATGATGTTGGAGATAAGGGAATCAGGGTAAATGCGATTTCATTTAGTCCAATAAGAACACGCGCTGCTTCTGGAATTTCGGGATTTGAAGAGCATCTTAAAGAACATAAAAAGATTGCTCCTTTAAAGAGAAATATCCATCAAGAAGATGTTGCCAATCTTGCTTTGTTTTTATGTTCTGATTTATCAAAAAATATAACTGGTCAGACAATTTTTGTTGATGCAGGATATGGTATTATGGGGAGTTATTGAAATTTTATTTTTAGATTCCTAGTATCTTTTTTTAGTCCTTTATCTTTGACAATCCCTTCTGATGCGAGAAATTCCCTTCATCATTGACATAAATTGTTCCTAGGAGGATACGAATTCCTTTATAGGTTTCCCTAGTGGCGGATATTTCATATACTGCTCCTGGAGGAGAGCGACTATAATTCATCTCTCTTATATCAATAGTACTTACTCGGATACCAATTCTCCCTTCCACACCAAGATCCACACTGCCAGATAAATTAGGATCTATCACTACTTTTAATCCAGCTTCCTTTAATTGTCTTTTAATTTCACTTTTATTGCTCATTTTCTATAATAATCTTTTTAATTATTTAAAGAATTCTATACTTGAATATGTATTTTAACTCAATTCTAAAATCGCTTCTGCTAAATCTCCTGTTTTTTCAAGAGCAGTTTTTGCTTGTTTTTCTGAGCATCCTGTTTTTTCAATAACTGCCTGAATATCTTGTTCTGAGATTTCTGGGGCACCTGTTTCTTCTTGAATATCTCCTGCAATCTGGAATGTTTCCTGTCCTTGCATCTTGATTTTTGTTACAGAAGGATTTGCGATTATTATTTTAGTATCATCAGTTTTTTCTATTATCACTCTTGAAGCAGATATTTCTTCTTGAGAGATTCCCATCTGCTTCATTACTGCTTGCATTTTTTTTGGGTTTAATCCAGGGAACATTTTAACCTAGAAAAACTCCTAAAGAAATTCTAAAAATTATTATAAATATTATCATTACTATTACGTGTGTTGGTTTAAGATTAAAAAAACTATCATATTCTTCATTAAATCTCATTAATCCGCCGAATCCAGCGGGCATATTAACTTGTGTGTTTGCCATAATAAAAATTGCTAGAGAAAGTATTTAAGTTTTTTGGAGCAACTGACTCTAAAAGATTTATAACAGGATTTTTAAATAATAGTTTATAATTCTATATATGAGTAAGAATAATTATGATTTTAATACTGTGGAGGAAAAATGGAGGAAATTTTGGGAAAAAGAAAAAATTTACAAGTTTGATCCATCTAGTAATAAAAAGATTTTTTCAGTAGACACGCCTCCTCCTACAATTTCTGGGAGGCTTCATATGGGGCATGCTTTTGGAGATGCTCAGCAAGATTTTTTTGTTAGATTTAAGAGAATGAGAGGATTTAATGTTTTGAATCCTTTTGGAACAGATAATAATGGGTTGCCAACTTTAAAGCTTGTTGAAAAAGAGAAAAAAGTTGATTCTAGAAAAATGAAGAGAGAAGATTTTATTGACTTGTGTAATAAGGTAATTCATGAGGAGTTTATTCCCATGTTTTTAGATGGTGTTAAGAGGCTTGGGATTTCTGCGGATTTTGATTTATTTTATTCTACTATTGATAAACGTTCTAGAAAGATTTCTCAAAAATCATTTCTTGATCTATATAAAATTGGAAGAGAGTACAGACTTGAGGCTCCTGCACTTTGGTGTCCTAATTGTCAGACAACAATTGCGCAGATGGAGTTAGAGGATAAAGAAGTAAAAAGCAGTTTTGTTGATATTGTTTTTAAAGTGGATGGAAAAAATTTAATTATTTCTACAACAAGACCAGAATTGCTTCCAGCAAGTGTTGCTATGTTTTATCACCCCAAGGATAAAAGATATAAACATTTGAAAGGGAAAAATGCAACTGTTCCTTTGTTTAATTTTGAAGTTCCAATCCTAGAAGATGAAAGAGCTGAAATGGATAAGGGGACTGGAATTGCTTATTGTGCTACTTTTGGAGATCAGACAGATATGGAATGGCAGAAAATTCATAAACTCCCTATTAAAGAAGCAATAACTCTTGATGGAAAAATGACTTCTATAGCAGGGGAATATAAGGGGATGGATATAAAAGATGCGAGAAGGAAAATAATTAATGATTTGAGAGAGAAAAAGCTTTTGTTAAATGAGAAAAAAATTATTCATATAGTTAATGTTTGTGAGAGGTGTGGAACAGAAGTAGAATTTATTAGCCATAAACAGTGGTTTGTAAAATATCTTGATTTGAAAAAGGATATGTTAAAATGGGGGAAGGAAATTAAATGGCATCCAAGATATATGAGACAGAGATATAATAATTGGATTCACGGGTTAAAATGGGATTGGTGCATTTCTAGGCAAATTCCTTTTGGAATCCCTTTTCCTGTTTGGTACTGTAAAAATTGTGATGAAGTTATCTTAGCTAAGGAAAAAGATTTACCCGTGGATCCAGTAGAAGATAAGCCTTCTGTAAAAACATGTCCTAAATGCAATTGCAAGGAGTTTATCCCTGAAAAAGATATCATGAACACTTGGGCAACTTCATCCTTAACTCCTACAATTATTCATGATTTATTAAAAGATACAAAAATTTCCTCTAAAATAAAAAATAAACCAATGGATATACGGAGAAATGGACAGGATATAATTACTTTTTGGGACTTTAATACTATTGTTAAATCTCAATTACATTATAAAATTAATCCGTGGAAAGAATTGTATATTAATGGATGGATTCTTGGAAGGGATGGTCATAAAATGTCAAAATCTCGGGGAAATGGGATATCTCCTGATGATGTGATTAAAGAGTGGGGCGCAGATGTTTTAAGATATTTATCCTCTTCTGTTAAACCAGGAGAGGCTGTAGCTTTTTCAGATAAAGAGCTTGTTGCAGGAAAAAAATTTATCACAAAATTACTAAATGCTTCAAAATTTGTTTTTATGAATTTAGAGGACTATAATGGAAAAAAACCAAAAAAATTAGAAAAAATAGATGAATTATTTTTAATTAAATTGAATAATTTGATTCAAGAAGCCACGAATTATTTTGAGATTTATGAATTTTCAAAAGCAAAGGCAGAAATTGAAAAGTTCTTTTGGCAGATTTTTTGTGATAATTATTTAGAGATTATTAAAAAGAGAATTTATAATGAGAAAGGTGATAAGAGAATTTCTGCACAATACACATTATATCAATCTCTTTTGGCAATGTTAAAAATGATTGCTCCTTTAATGCCTTTTATTGCAGAAGAAATTTATCAGGGATATTTTAAGAAAACCCAGAAAGATAAGAGCATTCATTTATCTAACTGGCCTGAGAAAATGGGAGTAAAAGGAAAAACAGAAACTTTTGATTTAATGATAGAGGTTATTTCTAAAGTAAGACAGAAAAAATCAAAAGCTAAAAAAGCGATGAACTCAGAGATTATTCTTACTCTTGAAAAAAAACAGGCAGATAAATTAAAGTCTGTTGTAGATGATTTAATGGCTGTTACAAATGCGCAAGAGATAAAATCTGGGAGATTTAAGGTCGAATTTGTTTAATATATTTTTGAGTAGCTAAATATTTAAAAACTATTTTTGATTTTTTATTGTATGGGATTAGAGTTATCTTCTAAATATGAGGAAGTTGTTCTAGACGAATTTAATAGAGAAAATGTTCTTACTGGGTATAATGGAAAATTAGTTATTGTTAAAGATGGTCATAGACCGCATCCTGATTTTGGAGTACTTAAAATAAATGAAAGTGATGTTGATTATTATGGGCTGGACACTCCATTGGTATTATTAAAATTATTCTATCATGATTTAGAAAGATTATTGGTACCGGTTGATGATGAAACTTCTGTAACTGGATAATCTTATAAACATATTTTTTCTTTAATAATTATGGCGCTTAATAAAGATGAATTAAGAGATATTGTTGAAGAACTTGAAAATTATAAGGGGAGGCATACAGAGCTAATTAGTGTTTATATTGCAGCAGGTTATGATGTGAATTCGGTGCAAAAGCAACTTGAAGCAGAAAAATCCACTGCTAAAAACATTAAATCTACTTCTACTAGAAAAAATGTTATCGATGCTCTTGAAAAGATTGTGCGTCATCTTAAGACTCTTAAAAAAACTCCTGAAAATGGTCTGGCTTTGTTTTCTGGAAATGTTTCTAAAGTTGAAGGACAGGATGATTTGCAATTATGGACAATTGAACCTCCAATGCCGTTAAAAGTGAGATTATATAGATGTGATAAAGAATTTGTTTTAGAATCATTAAAAGAGATGCTTGAGGTAGATGAAGTTTTTGGATTGCTTGTAATGGATCGGAAAGAGGCGACGATTGGATTATTAGAAGGAAAGAGAATAGAATGTTTGCAGAAAATGACTTCTGGGATTCCTTCTAAAGTTAGGGCTGGAGGGCAAAGTTCTCAGAGATTCCATCGTATAACTGAAGGATTGACAAAAGAGTTTTATAAACGAATTGCTGATGAGATGAAAAAGATTTTTTTTGAAATGCCTAAATTAAAAGGAATCTTAGTTGGAGGTCCAATTCCAACTAAAGATGAATTTTTAGATGGAGAGTATATTGTTACAAAATTAAGAGAAAAGATAATAGGCTGTAAAGATATCGGGAATACTGATGCATCTGGATTAAATGATTTAGTAGAGGCGAGCCAAGATATTTTAGCTCAGCAAGAAATAATACATGAGAAAAAAGCTATGGAGCGTTATTTTGAGGCTCTTGGAGAGGGAAGAGGAATGGCTACATTAGGATTAGACGATACTAAACATGCATTGCAATATGGAGCTGTAGAAAGAACATTTGCTTCAGTAAACCTCTCAAAAAAAATTTCAAAAGAATTAAAAGAGATGTCAGGAAGTACTGGTTCTAGTTTTGAAATAATCTCTACTGATACAACAGAGGGCGAACAGTTTTATAATTTAGGGGGAATTGGGGCTCTTTTAAGATTTAAAATTAATTAAGAAATATTTTCGATTAAAGTATATGCTCTGCAAAAATTATTTTTAAATCCAATCTATAATTTTATTTGAAAAAAGACCTCTGTTATCACAATGGTAAACTTTGTGGGTTATTTGATTGAAGAGCGATTTTAGATGTAAATTATTTTTTTTAATTAACTTTTTATTATTATGAGAAATTTTTAACTGAGGAGGTTTAAACATGGTTGGTTTAACTTTAAAACATTGTTCAAATATATCTATCCCTTGTTGTAAATATTCCTGATCTCTGTTTTTATAAAATTCTAGAGATTCATGGAAAACTCCGTGCATACCAATGGTTTTGTTCAAACTCAAAATTTGATTGCACCATTCTTTATTATTTGATACTGATTTATTATTTAAGTTAGGTATTACCCATAAAATATCACTTTTTTCAATATATTCTTCTGAACAGTTAATTTCTGGATGAAGGTCATCTATCTGTACGGGATTTATTATTCTGAGGTATAATATTAATAAGATGATTGAAATTAATAGCAAAATTGAGATTAGAATGATTTTATTTTCTTTTTTCTTTAGCATATAATAAATAAGATCTTTCCTAGTTAAATAAATATTGATAATG
>JAHJSW010000042.1 GCA_018830245.1 Nanobdellota archaeon
GCGGGTCTGTGGAGACTACTTTACCTGCAGATACCCCTTGTTTCTGAGCATCAGCTTGCACGACATTACCCGACATGTATGCAGATGAGCCGTCGATTGCACTAGCAGTCCAACCAATAGTTACGTCAATCGATAGCGCACCCTCAATAGGATTAGCTTCGGCATAGTCCCAGACCATTGGAATGGCCTGTCTACCAAATGCTTGGGCGACATTACCGTTAGTTCTATTCCAAGCACAAATCGTGCACGAATAGCGAGATAGTTGATTAATGCCACATCCCAGATACACCCCGACCGCATCGGCGTATGCGGTGGCGCCGGTGCCGCCGTTGCGTAAGGGCTTGCCATCATCGGGCAGGCTGGCGGCGACCGCGTCGCGCAAGACGCGCTCGCGCGCTTCACTCACCAAGTCAGTAAAGAACGTCATCGCCACCAGTTGACGCGGAGTGAAAGCGTCACCCCATGCTGGCATTCCGTACATTGGTAGTCGGTCGACATCATGGCAGGGCGTGGGTACCTTAAGTTCCGGCTTCCAAGTTGGTGTAGCCGTCCTCGGTATCTCCATATGCTCCGACGTTGGCGCAAGATAAACCCGTCCGCGCTCGCCCTCGGCTACGATCGCCATCAGCCGTGCGCCCATACGTGCCGCTTGCGCTTCACTGCGGATGTAGTTCGCCTGGATCGGCGTCCCCGACATCAGACACTCGAAGTTCGCCCCCCGCGCCAGCTTGGTGCCGTTCTTCGCCGCCTCGGCGTCCTTGGGCTTGCCCACCTTCACCGTGAAGCGATAGTCACCGCCCTCGATCACCGGCTCGACATACGCCTCCTTGCCTGCCTTGGTAGAGAGCATGAAAGTGGAAGCGAGAGGCACATCTACGTTCGCAAAGGCCGGGTTGGGGCTTTTGACGGTGCGCGCCCAAAGCCAGGCGATGACGGTAAGCTTCTGGCCTACGTATTTCTTCAGGTCCGGCCGCTCCTTCGCCATATCGGCCGTGATCTCCACCTTGGGGTAGAGATGGCCGATGCGCTTTTCCGCCTCGTCGCGCATCCACTTTCCGTAATAGCGAACATCTTCGGCAAGACCCTGCGCGCCCTTCCACTCCCGATCAAAGAACCTGCCCGTTTTCCCCTCCTGTCCACTACCTCCTGTCCCCTGTTCCCTGTAACCTGGGTTGACGGGTGGTTTCCCGGCAAATTTGGGCGGGATTTCGATCATGGCCTTGTTTATGAGAACGGCCACCGGGTTCAGGTCGCTGGCGTAGCTCTCCAGTCCGAGCCGCTGAGCCTCCAGAGGTAGCGCTCCACCGCCAGCAAAGGGGTCGTGGAAGGCGGGCAGCTTGTGGCGGTCGAATAGCTCCTTCGCGCGCGGATGGTCAACGTTCTCGGCGCAGGTATAGCGCCAACTCTGCCAGATCTCGTCCCGAGCCTGCTGCAGTACCGTCTCGTTGGTGGTGTTCTCCCACAGCACCAGGTCTTCGATGATGCGGAACAGCCGCTGGCGCTCTTTTTCCTGGGCCTTCTCGGTTCTGAAGATATCAGGATGCGCCGATGGATCGTCCACCATCTGCGCGAAGATCACCGCCCGCGCCGCCGCCAGCGGCCGCCGTGCCCACCAGAGATGCAGTGTGCTCGGATGCCCGTGGCGAATGGATTTCTCCCGGGCCGAGGCCTTGTTGATCGCATCCAGCGGCAGGGCGACTTCGATAAGCTTCTTCTTAAAGATCATGCTATCTCCAGGTCTTATCGGATAATTTTCACGACTTGTCGGTTGATTATCGGTCGATTCGGATATGTATCCCTTCTTACGATTACGGCGGATCGGTTGACGATTATCTGACGAATACGGCAGAATGTCGGTTGGTTATCGGTCGATTCCGACACGCCTGGACAGAAACCGGACCGGAAGATCCTCGCGTGCAATCGCATGATCGTCTGATTATTCCGGGGCATTGTCCTCCTCCCCGACGATAGATTCTTGGGTTTTGTAGATAGATTGTCGATAGATTTGTCCTCCGGGTTTACGATTCAAAGGAATGAGTTGACGATTAGTTGATGATTTTCCTGCCCGCTTGCGCAAGGCGGCGAGCGTGATCGGCGCCGGCGACAGAGTGACACCGAATTTCCTATGCGCACTCATCATCAGACGACGCCCCAGTAAAGTCACACTCTGAGTTGCAATGAAATAAAGGCCCATTGGCTCTATGGCATCACCAACGAAAACATAAAGTTACAGCCGGCAAATGCTCCAAGATTGCGTGTGAATTGCGTGTAAATTGAGTTGAATCACGATGTCCACGCAATCCCTAATATCAAAATAAAGGCCCCTTGTCCGACCTGATCTTTTTCCGTGCTTTCAAATTTGCGGGGTGCTCCAGGATCGGAAACCAGCGAGCAGCTCGCGTCTTACCCTTCATCCGAATTCGGCCCTCCCCCTTAAACTGGCGAACAATCTTACGAATATCTGACCACCGATCAATGGCCTCGACTGCTATGGATCAGTCGATTTTCAGCCTATGTCGGATGATTATCGGATGATTCGTACTGTTTGGCGGCACACTCATTGATAGATTATGGACTATTATCAATATATTAACTATTGGCTTAGCTACGAACCAATATGGTGAGTCCCAGCAAAAAATCGGAAGATTTCGATCGGACATCGGAAGATTATCGGAAGATTCATTTGCTGGAGCCCTTTTCCACTAAGATATACCTGGCGGCGCGTCCACTTCCTTTCCGCACAAGAATTCCCTTA
>JAHJSW010000025.1 GCA_018830245.1 Nanobdellota archaeon
AAGAGAAATTAAGAAAAAATCTTTCTTCTACAAAATTTCATGATCTTAAAGAGGCTCTGACAGTTCTTTTAAATTTAGAATTTTCAGATTTATTAAAAGTAAAAGATCCTGGTTACCCTTCTCATAAAAAACTTGGGATTTTTATTGAAAAACAATGGAAAAAGAAAAAAGATTTTGATGTTCTTTTAGATAAATGTGTAAAATATTTGAAAACCTAACATTAACCTAAGGAGAAGTAAGGAGGTGAGCGTAGAATTTAAATAGCCTATTTTCTTATTTGATTTATGAAAAAAGAGATGATCATTCTATTTTTAATTGGAATATTTTTAACTTCGCCCTTAATTTTAGCTCAAGAAGAAACTCAAACATATTCTGGTTTTAGCAGATTAATAGATAATGTTAAATTAGCTTTTTCAGGAGGAGATAATGAAGTTAGGTTAGCATTAGAGATACGGGAAAAAGAAGTAAATTCTGCTATTGTAAATACAAATAACGGAAATAATGATGAAGCAGAGAAAAATCTTGAAAGAGCAAGAGAAAGACTCCATATTGTGCAGGAAAAAGTTTCTTTAGAAACTTCAGAAGAAATTCAAACCAATGTTAATGAAATCGTTAATAAAATAGAAGATGAAGAAAATCTTTCAGACGAATTTGAAAACTATCTTTTAGAAGAAGAAAAAACACAATTAACAGCTGTGCTTACTGAAAAAACTTTTGAGTACTGTACAGAACTTGCAAAAGAAGATTTTACTTTAATGTTGAAGGAAGAAGAATGTAATCCAGATACTGCTATTCCTGGACTTGAAAAAGAATTAGAGAACTTAAAAGACCTTCAAGAAAGAATGTTTGTTCAATTAATGTTAGAAATTAGGAGTTGTATGGATGACCCTGGAACTTGCAATTGTGAAAATAACTTTGATGATGAACAAAAGGCAAAATGTGAAAAAATGGTTTCTCTTGCGTTAAAATGTGAATATCAGGATGATGAAGGTGCTTGCAATGAATTAAACTCTTTGGAGGCTCCGAAAGCAGAAAGTTTTGTTCCAGAGTTTTTGATGAATTTATTCAGAGCAAAAGAGGAGCAGATGTTATGGGGAGAAAAGCCTTCAGATTGTGTTCCTGAAGAATGTTGGAATTATAACGACAAACCAGAATGTAGACAATATGATAAGTTTAAAGAGACAAAAGAGGATTGGGATGAATATGGGAATTTCATAGGAACAAGAAATAAGTGTGGAAAAGAAGGGTCAACACCAACAATGCAAGAATCAATTCCTCAATGTTTTGATGGTGATGTTTTTTTAGAAGAAAAATGTGGCAAGATTACTATGGTTGAAAACGAAGAGGGTTTAATAAATTATATTATTGAAAATGAAATTAATGGTATTTTAGGAAAATTTACAAATGATTCTGTACAAAATACAATCGATGTTAATGAAAGTGATGGACAAATGCAAGTGCAAAATAAAACTTGGGAAATAAAAGAAGAAATGAGTCAGATTAAGAATCAGATTAAAAATATAACTTATGCTATTGGGACAGGTCCTGGAGGAGATTCAGGAGTTGTTATCCAAGGAGATAAGCAGGGGGTTGTAACTGGTGGAGGAGATAGCGGGAATAATGTTGTTGATGGAGATAAGCAAGGAGTTGTAACAAGTGATGGGAATAATGTTGTTGATAACACTGTTGTTAGTAGTGGAGATTTATCTGGTGATACAGGAAGTAATGATGTAGCAGGAGTTGATGAGGGACCTGGAGAACCAGGAGTAGTTGATTAAACTTAAATGAAAAAAGAAATTAAACAACCAAAAGTTGTTTTATCAAAGCTCTGGGCATGGATAATCTTAGTATTTTTAGCTGTCTTGGACGCTTCATTAGATATGATTTTTCAAATAGTCGAGGACTTCAGAGTTTTTTTTGGAAGCCAATAGCTAATTTTTTAGGAATACAACATGCTATCTTAGGAGTTCCTATACTCTTAATAATATTTTTTGTTGCTGTGAAAGTAGGAGCATTCTTAGAGAAGAAAATTGAGAAAATTCAGTATGCAGAGGAATTAGTTTTAACCACATTAGTGATATTCTATGGTCTTTTTGATTTATGGTTAATTTCAGTTTATTTCTTTAACTTTACATTATTCAAAAGCCATCTTTATTTAATTCCAATATTTATTGTAATTGGAATAGTTTATAGCTGGTGGGCTGAAAAGAAATTGAAAAATGAAAAAAGAAAGTAAACAACCCCTAAAAGAAATTGGTGTTTGGGATGTAACTTGTTGGGTATTTGTTGGTTTAGCAGTATTATTCTCTCTTTTTTCAGCGGTTGTAACAATTAAAGCAGGACAGATATTGGTAGGGCTTCTTTTTTTTATTCCTGGAATTTTTGCAGCTGTTCCAAAAAAATATCTTAGAATTAGCAGACCATTAAAAGTAATTATATTCACAGTGGTTTATTTCACTCTTATAGTAATTAGTGGGCTTAATGCTCCTAAACTAGAACAACAATATGAGTATTATAATTTAGGAGATTCGTTTAATTTAACTTATGGAGAAGAAGTGTTCTCAATGAAAATAAATAATATTACGAAAGAGACCCAAGTAACTGTTAATGACGGACAGAATATAACTACTTCTGGATTTTATCTTCGTGTGAATGGGGGAATAACAAATTTAGGGAAAACCACATATCATAACACAGGGCCATTTAATTTCAAATTTGTTTCAGAATTAAAAGACAACCAAGATAATACCTATATTCTTCTTGCAACAAATACTCGGGTTGGAGGTTTTCAACCAAATCTTGAAAAACCATTTTATGATCTCTTTGAAATACCAAAACAAGCTTCAGGATTAAAGTTTTTTATTAAAGATAAAACCAAGGTTATCAAAGTAGTAAGTTTAGAATGAGAAAGAGTGCGATTATTGGAACAGTTGTTGTAATAGTTTTAATATTTGGAATTGCTGGTTTTTACTTTTTAAATTCTGATTCAAAAAAGGAAAATAATATTCCTTCTCAGAAAGGAGGGTGCGATGGAAAATGTGATGAATTTGAAAAACAACATCCTGAAAGTGGATGTTATAAACCTGATTGTTTAGGGATTTATGAAGATAATGAATTTGATTTAGATAATTCTTTCTCTTCTGGACAACAAGAAGTAACTTTAGAAAAAATAAATTCTAATTATAAAACTACAATAGCAAAACCAACAGGATGGTTTTCAAATCAACAATCCGCAGACCTTCTTCTTTCAGGTATTGATTTTAATAATGCTGGTGGCCCTTTGCTTTTTAACCATCAGGGAGGTATTGCAAGTGATGAGAAGCACTTTATGCTTGCTGATAGAAATAATAATAGGATTCTTATTTGGAACTCTCTTCCTGAAGGAAATACAGAACCGAATATTGTTCTTGGGCAAGAGAATTTTTTCACAAATAATCCTGGAGATGGTTTAAATGAATTAAACTGGCCTGTTTCAGTTGCAACAGATGGAGAGCATCTTTTAGTTGCAGATACTTACAACCATCGGATTCTTATCTGGAATAATTTTCCAACAACTAATGCTGAACCTGCAGACATTGTTCTTCAGGGTTTAGATGACCCGAGTATAAAAGGGAATATTGCCTGGCCTTGGGCAGTTTGGACAGATGGGGAAAAAATAGTGGTTACGAGTACAGCTTCTTCCCAAGTTTTAATTTGGAATACTTTTCCAACACAAAATAATCAGGAACCAAATATAGTAATAAAATTAGACGACTTTGGTACACCAAGGACAATTGGGAGCGACGGCACAAATTTAGTAATAGGAGACCATAATGCTTTTAGGTCTTCACAAGGAAACTTTTTTTGGGAAACATTTCCAACACAAGATAACCAGCAGTATGATTTTTTTATGCCCAATGCTCAGAATGAAAGAGAAGGGGGAGAAATAATGTGGGGTCCTACATTTACAGAAGATGGAAAGTTTGTAATTGTTAGTGATAAATTATATATCTGGGATGGTTTTCCTGAAGATGAAACTGATGAAGCAGATTTTTCAATAGGTAGCGATACATATGATTTTGGAGGAATAGAAAGTGGAGATGGTTCAAGTATTGTTTATACTAATGGAAAACTATACATTTCTCTTTGTAATGGAAATAAAGTTGTGGGGTATAATACTTTCCCAACAGTTTCAAAAAAACCTGACTTTTCAATTGGAAGCCCTGATATTTACACAAATACTTTAGAAACAGAATTTATAATTAGCAATCCTGTTCCTGCAACAAATGGAAATAGTTTGTTTGTTTCCTCTGATTTTGATAGAAAATTATATGTTTGGAAGTCTTTGCCTGATGAAAGCGGGGCTAATCCAGATTTTGTTTACACGCTTACTGATGCTCCTTGGGATAATGTTATTCACAATAATATTTTAACTTTAGCAGGGAAGAAAACTCTTTTTATTTGGAATAATCTTCCACTTAATGGGGAGTTACCTGATGTGATTTTTAGAGATAAAATTGGAAATGTTGAGTTTCAGGATCTGCAAGGAGTGGCCATGGATGATAAGTATTTTTATTTGACAGATAATTTAGCAAATAAGATTTATGTTTGGGAAGGAATTCCTAATGAAAACTCAAATCCAATTTTTAGTTTGGATGCTGAAGGACCTTCAAGAATTTCAAGTGATGGGAAATATCTTGTTGTAAATTCTGTTTTTGGGCAAGGGGGTTCTATTTTAATATACAGAATTAATGAGTTCCCAAATGCAAAGCAAAATGTTCTTACTGGAATGTTTAATCTTCCACAAGGAGTTTTAGTTTATGACAGACATTTATTTGTGGGTGATACTGGATTTAATACAGTTCATATATGGACAGATATTGAAGATGCAATTTTAGGAGAGCAAGCTGATATATTTTTAGGAGAGAAAGGTAGAACCCCAAGTACAAAAGAAGGTAAATTATTTTGGTCTACTTCTCTTGCTTATGATGGAAGTTATCTTTGGGTTGGAGAATTCAAATTTTCAGAAAGATTGTTGAGATTTTCTGTAGTGTAATATTAATATTTTTAGCCTTGCGATGCGGGTTTTAAGGTCTTTTTTTAGGAGAACTTAAGATAGACCTTTTTTTGCTTTAATTTTTCCACAATCATTTTTCAACGCACATCCATTGCAAATACCTGAATTCTTAGACCATTCTTTTGTTCCAAAACAAGCTTTTTTTGGAAGAGGAGACTTTAATTGATTTTTAATCATTAAAAATACCCTCATTCACCCCTTATATATCCTTACATTTAGCAATTTTTCCAAAATAAAACCCATTTTAATCTTAAGATAGGGTAATAGCGTGGGCGTTTGTCCTTTAATAGAGTGTTTTTTGAATACATAAACTTTATAAATATTCTAACATTGTATATATTAATTAAGTCCATGGGGATAGGAAACTAACCCCATGTTTTATATAAAATGGATTCTAAAAAAGAAAAAGTTATTATTTATATTGATGGAAGCAACCTTTATTTTTCTGCAAAAAATACTTTTAATTGTAAAATTAATATTGAAAAATTATGCAAAAAGCTAGTTCAGGATGATAATTTGGTCAAGATAAATTATTATATCTCGCCTGTTGGTGAAAGCAATCCAAAAATGTATGTAGAACAGCAGAAATTCCTTGAAAAGTTAAGGAAAATAGATAAATTAAAGATTATCTTTGGAAGATTAGAAAAGAGAAAGAGAGATGGTGAAGTTTATTATGTTGAAAAAGCAACAGATGTGAATCTTGCACTTGATCTTGTTCTGGACGCCCAAGCAGAGATTTATAATAAAGCTTATTTGATCTCAAATGATGGAGATTTTTCAGGAGCAACCAGTGCTGTTATTGAGAGATTTAAAAGAAAGATTATTTATGTTGCAATAGGAAACAGAAAATCTATTTCCTACCATCTTAAAAAAGTATGTTCAGAAACACTAAAATTAGACAAAGAATTTATTTCTAAGATAAAGATTAAATAATCTCAACCCTCTATTTCGACACATATTCACTCACAACGGCGTGGGCGAATCTATTTTTCAGTGGGCGTTGAATTGATGGATTAATTTTATTAATGTTGTTTTCTTTTTGAGGTTATGAGAAATCTAGTGATTGAAATTAAAAAGGGTAAAGAGTTACCAAAAAGTTTTATTAACGAATGGAATAGAATTATGTATAAAACTTTTAAAAGTAAGCCACTTTCGAATTTTGAAAAGAATATTTTTTTTATACTTAAAAAAGGTAAAAAAATTGTTGCTTTAGGAGAACTTTTTCCTTTAACGATAAATTATCTTTCTAAAAATTATAATATTTTTGGGATTGGAGGGATAACTGCATTAGTAAGAAAAAAAGGTTATGGAAAAAGTTTGATACAAGGGATGATTGATTATTTAAGGAAAAGAGGAAAAACTGGTCTTGGATTTTGTAGTAAGAAAAATACTCTTTTTTATAAAAAAGCTGGATTAAAGACCAAGAAAGAGTTGGGCAAAAGATTTTATTGTCATAAAATTAAAGATGAGAAAAATCTTAGTAAAAGATTTCATTGCCCAAAAAGCGAAGGAAGTGGAGACGGAATTTATCATGAAGGCAAAGATAATTTTCTCAAAAAAGTTCTTTCAACTAAATCAAATATTTGCTTAAATAAACCTCTTTGGTGAAGAAGGGCAAAAACCTAACATTAACCTAAGAATAAAGTAACGGCATAGAGTCTTTTAAGTTAATTTTATATATCTTTTAATGTATAAATTAATATGATCCGGAAATATTATAAAAACATACTTTTTTTTCTAATTTTAATTCTTTTTCTCGCAACACTTAGTTTTTTTCTTTATTTTTTAGGTCCAGAAGAGATAGTAAATAATCTCGGAATTAGAAATTCCTATCTTCTTGCTTTTGTAGTCTCTTTTTTTGGGGGATTTTCAACATGGAGTTCGATTTCTTTTATTGCAACGTTGATTACTCTTTCTGCAGGAGGGATAAACCCAATTTATTTAGGGTTTGTAGCAGGAATAGCTCTTGCAATTGGAGATTTAGTAATTTTATATATTGGATCAAAAGGAAGAGAGTTAGTTGTAGGAAAATGGGAAAAAAAGCTAAATAAATTTTCTAAAAAAATAAAGACAAATTGGGTGGGAAAAATTGCCCCTTTAATTACTTATCTTTATATGGGATTTACCCCTCTTCCAAATGATTTTATCCTAGTTTTTCTCGCGTTTATAGAATATCCAAAGAAAAAACTATATCTTCCTATAATTTTGGGAGATTTAACATTCACTCTTTTAGTCTCAATTCTCGCGTCAAAAGGATTTTCTTTTTTTGTTTCTTAATAAAATTTAAAGTCAAAATATTAGGAAAGTTTTAAAAAAATAGTTTTTCTAGTAATCTTATTACTCATATATAACAATAGAAGTTTATAATTTACAAATATGAATTAATTAAATTGGAACCAAAAAATTTTTTGTTTATCTCATTAGAAGGATTAATTGGAGATATAGCCTGGCAAGTAAAAAAAGAGGGGCATAATGTTAAATATTATATTAAAAATCCTGAAGAAAAAGAAATAACAAATGGTTTTGTTGAAAAAGTAGATGATTGGAAACTAGAAGTTGATTGGGCAGATCTTATTATTTTTGATGATGTTTCTGGACAAGGAACAATTGCTCAGGAATTGCGAAAAAAAGGAAAGTTGGTTATTGGAGGAACTTCTTATACAGACAAATTAGAAGACGACAGAACTTTTGGCCAAGAAGAATTAAGGAGACATGGTATTAATATAATTCCTTATAAAGAATTTACTAATTTTGATGAGGCGATTGAATATGTTAAACTTAATCCTGCAAGATATGTGATAAAACCAAGTGGAACACAAATCGTAAAAGGTTTATTGTTTGTTGGTGAAGAAGACGATGGGAGAGATATTATCCAGGTTTTAGGAGATTATAAACGCTCTTTGTCAAAAAAGATTAAAGTTTTTCAATTACAAAAAAGAATCCCTGGGGTAGAGGTTGCTGTCGGAGCTTTTTTTAATGGGAGAAAATTCATTTTTCCCCTTAATGTAAATTTTGAGCATAAAAAATTATTCCCTGGGGAATTAGGTCCTCCTACAGGAGAGATGGGAACATTAATGTTTTGGTCTAAACCTAATAAAATTTTTAATCAAACACTAAAAAAGCTAGAAGGAACATTAGCAACTGAAGGTTATGTTGGGTATATTGATTTGAATTGCATTGTTAATTCTTTAGGTATATACCCTTTAGAATTTACTGCTAGATTTGGCTATCCAACTATTAGTATTCAACAAGAAGGGATGATAACCCCTATTGGAGAATTTTTTTATAAATTAGTAAATGAAGAGGATATTAATTTTAAAGTTAAATCTGGGTTTCAAATTGGAGTGAGAATAGTTTTGCCCCCCTTTCCGTTTAATGATAAAAAAACTTTTGATATTCGTTCCAAGGATACTCTCATCTTTTTTAAAAAACCTGTGGAGGGAGTTCACATAGAAGATGTTAAAATGGTTGATGATCAGTGGATTGTTACAGGAACTTCTGGAATTGTTCTGATAGTTTGTGGAACTGGCCAAAGTGTTAAACAAACAATAGAGCAGGTATATAGTAGAATAAAACAGATTAAAATACCTTATATGTATTATAGAGATGATATTGGAGAGAGATGGTTTGAGGATTCTGATAAGTTACATAATTGGGGATATCTAAGAGAAATATAAAAATTATACCAAATTTTATAGAATTATCCTATTTTACAACTTGCCCAATATTCATTTTTTTCTATACTTGCTTTAAAATGGCTCTCTCCTTTAACTCGGAGTTCCCAGTAGATTATCTGCCCTTTAACTGTGTTGATTCGTCTCTCGACTTTTTTTAATGCTCTTTTCGCAGCCCCTTTTTTCTGAGGAGAAGAATTTGCATCCTTTAACTTTGCTTCTTCTTCTTTTTTCCATTCTAGAACTTCTTTAAGTTCCTCTTGGATCTCTTTATATTTCTCTTTGATTTCTTCTTCTGTTAGAGGCGTTGATTTTTGAGTATGATATCTATAGGCCATATGACTTTAACTCTTATTTAATTTAAATAACTTTTTAGAAGAAATTAATATCTTCTTCTGAACTTTTTTTGATTAGAACTAAAATTTCTTGTTTTTGACTCAAATCTATTTGAGTTTTTTGGTTTTCTTCTTCCATTCGATGCTGGTCTTTGACGAATGTTTCCTCTAGGTTTATTTTCGTTTATATGAGAGTAATTTTTTCTGAACTCCCTTTTTTTTGAAAAATCTTCCTGAATCATTACTCTTTGAAATTTTGGAAGTTCGAGTGGAGTTATAATTACTTCTTCACGATTTACAATATTTCTAAAATTTTCATAGTCTCTACTTGCAAGAATATTTATTGCAGTGCCTTCTTTTCCTGCTCTGGCAGTTCTACCAATTCGATGAATGTAATCTTTAGTTTCTTTTGGGATATCATAATTATATACATGGCTCACACCTTTTATATCAAGACCTCTTGCTGCAACATCTGTGCATACTAAAACTCTTATTTTATTTTCTTGGAAATCATTAATTATTTTTGTCCTTTTTGATTGAATAAGTCCTCCATGGATTGCTCCTGCCTTTATTCCTTTATTCCACAAATTTCTCGCAACAAAATCTGCATTTCTTCTTGTTGAACAAAATACCATTGCAAGTCGTGACCCCTCTTTTTTTAAAAGATGTACTAAAAGAGAAAATTTTTTGTTTGTATCTACATTATAATACACCTGCTTTAATTTTTTTGGATCTACAGGTGATTTAATAGAAATTTCTTTTGCATTTCTAGTATGTTTTTGCGCAAGATAACCAATATCTGAGGAGACTGTTGCAGAAAAAAGCATGGTCTGGCGATTTTTTGGGCATTCTTTGATAATCGACTCTACATCTTTTTGAAAGCCCATGTCAAACATTCTATCTACTTCATCTAAAACAAGAAAATTAATTTTATGAGGTCTTAGAGTTTTTCTTCTTAAATGGTCTAGTACTCTTCCAGGAGTTCCCACTAAGATATCGGTTTGTCCTAGTTTTCTTATTTGTTTTTGGATATCTACTCCTCCATAAACTGCTAGGATGTTTAGAGGCTTGTTCTTTGCAAATTTCTTGATTGAATAAGCTACTTGTTCTGCTAGTTCTCGCGTTGGAGTGAGGATAAGTGCCTGAACAAAACCTCCTGGATTTAAATTTTCTATGAGTGGTGAGGCAAATGCTAAAGTCTTTCCAGAACCTGTTGCAGATCCTCCAATCACATCTCTTCCAGCTAACACTAAGGGGATTGCTTTCTCTTGTATTTCAGTTGGTTCTGTTATCTTTAAGTTAGATAAAACAGAAACAACTTCAGGGCTAAGCCCAAGTATTTCAAATTTATTCATCTTATTTTTCCATTAATAATATATTCTCAAGAAATATCTTCTTGAACAACAAGTCTTTTGAGACTTATGCTCAAGACTTACCACATTAATAATATACCCTCTTAATGAAGTAGGTTTTTAAAGCTATGGGTACAAATAATTATAGAGCGATTTTGCAAATTATCTATTTTAATATATATTTCACAAAATATATTTCCAAGAATATACTTCTTTGTTTAAGGAGTAAAATGTGTTATTTTTTATATAATTATAGAATAGTAAACTTATTAAAGAGAAAAAAATATGAAATTGTAATTAAATTTGTAAATATCAGTTGTAAGGAGGTTAAGATGGAAAAATACCTTTTGACTACAATACTTTGTACTTTTGTACTACTTACAGGATTTGTTTTAGCAGCTAATGAGTCTCAGCAAGTTGATGCAGGACAAGATTCACAACAGACAGCTACAAGTCAGAAAACAACAGCGCAAACTGGAGAGTATGTAGGGGAAAATGGACAGATGATTAAACTACAAACTCAGACAAACAATCGTGTAAAAGTTGAGAGTGGCGGTGTTTCTGCAGAATGTGAATGCCAAATGATTCAAGAGAAAGTACAGGAAAAAACAAAGCTTTATGTAAAACTTTCTAACGGAAATGAAAAAGAAGTTAAAGTAATGCCGAATGTTGCTTCAGAAAAAGCTATAGAAAGATTGAAAGTACACGCTTGTTCACAAGAAAGCGGATGTTCAATTGAACTTAAAGAAGTAGGTTCAGGAAGTAGCGCAAAACTTGCTTATGAAGTAAAAACTCAGAAAAAAGCAAAG
>JAHJSW010000026.1 GCA_018830245.1 Nanobdellota archaeon
ATTCTCAAAAGAATATCATAGAAAGATAATATTCTCAAAAGAATATCATAGAAAGATAATATTCTCAAAAGAATATCATAGAGAATAAGAATATTTATATACGAAAAGCTCCTTTGTAAAATATGAGCAATTTTGGGGTGCTAAAAAAGAGATTTGTTTCTTCTAATACTTGCTTTTATGGTCTTTTTAAGATGTTTGTTATAGAAATGAAATCAAATCAAGATTTTCAACCAT
Source organism: Nanobdellota archaeon (assembly GCA_018830245.1). Classification (GTDB taxonomy): domain Archaea; phylum Nanobdellota; class Nanobdellia; order Pacearchaeales; family GW2011-AR1; genus JAHJSW01. The sequence goes on from JAHJSW010000026.1 coordinate 235, forward strand.
TCCTGTATAGCAGGATATTTACAGAAATGAGACAGGCAAAGCCTTTTGCATCTCTGTTTTTAACAAAGCTGAAAGGAGGTTTTAAATAAAGAAACATGAAAAAACTTATGAGTAAAAAAGTAAGTGTTTTTGGCAGAGAAGTTTCTGTGTTCTTGATTGTAATGCTTGGTGTTATGGGTATTGCAAGTGCGGCTTTGATACCATATTTTGCAGAAATAACTGGGCTAGTGACAGTTAATCAAGGATTACAAGTAGGTGGACAAGATTGGGACTATGCATTTAGTTATAGTGACACGCTTACATCATTAGAAGAAAAAACTGTTTCATCTCCAGATTATTCTCTGATAAATTCGGCTACAGTAAATGCAAATGTGGTATTTGATAATGTTTGTGATGAAGCATCTGATGATGGTTGTGAGAATACAATCACAACAGATATGGTTTTATTAAGTGTTACCGGATTTGAGGGGACTGACCCTGATGCATTTGCAAGACAATTTTACAAAGCAACAGATTATGAATCGCCAGTATCAAATCTGAATGATTTAAGTGATTTAACTTATCAGTTTGAGATAACTCAAAATGATTTTGGAGTTACAAATTTAGCCCCATATGTAGTAATAGTTGGTACAGGAATTGGTCCTTATGATGTTGCGGTGCAAATGATACCTGATGGAGGAATATATAATACCGGCACTGAATATGAAAAAGACTTGACAGGTGCAACTTTCCATGTTCCTGGAGATGGAGAATGTACTCAAGCTACACCATGTACTTTTGAAAGGATTAAAGAAAAATGGCCTAGTGTAACTTTAAGTAAAATAAGATTAGCACTCGGAGCATGGCCTGGAACTCACAGCCAAGTAATAAGTGCTTCGATGGGAATTAGCACAATAAATGACCTACAGGCAGTACATAAAATGTTGATTGTAGGTGCAGGTGAAACATCGAGTTTGAAAGTAGTAACTTACTTCCCACAGATGATGAAGCCAGATACATACACAATAACTACAACCGTATTACCAACAGCTTAAAATTAATTTTTTTTATTTTTCCTAATTTATTTTTAGAGGAAAAAAGAGGAATTGAAACCCCCTCTTTGAGAGGGTTTTTATAATCACGCCAAAAGGCAAAAACAACAAGGAGAAAAAAGTGAAGAAAGGAACATTAAGTATAATAATAGGAATCCTCCTAATTGGAATTGTTTCTGCCTCGTTGATAACACATTTTGCAATAATAACTGGAAGTGTAGAAGTTAAGGGGTTGGTGTTTTATCCAGATAGCCATATTGCAGAGAAGTATTATAATCTAAGAATAAATGAAGTTCCTGATGAAGAAGAATTAACATTAATAGATGGGGAGAATATAATATTTGAGACATCTCCTTTAGAAATAAATGAATTTTATGAAGCAGATTATACTGTTTATATGAGAATTAAAACAAACGTAGAAGGAAATAAATTATGGGCGGAGCTTTGGGTTTTAGATGGAGATGAAAATTACAAGGAAATGATTTGTGATAATCCTCTTATTTTTGATATTGGAGCTACAACTAATTTTTGGACATATGATCAAACCTGCCATGGAGAAGAATTAAACTATGATGAAGAGGATAGATTAGCATTAAGAATTTATGGAGCAGGACAAACTTCAAATTATACCTTAAGGGTAGGAGATTATACAGATGAGAGTAAAATTTCAAGAATAGAGGTATCTGCAACATGAACTCAAAAATATTTACAATAATGCTAGGAATGATTCTATTAATAGGAATTGTAAGTGCAAATAATGTTATTAACAACACACAAGGAATTTATCTTCCTCTTGATGTTATTGCAGGAGATGTTTTTCAAGCAACCCTTAGTTTTGAATACTGGGATAATCTACAAAATGAGGACAATTCTCCTTTGATAATCAAATTAAATCTAACTTCAGAAGACCAAACAAATTATCCTGTCTGGAAAAGAGATTTTGAGTTAAACGGAAGAATAGAAAAAAGCGCACTGTTCGGATTCTGGACAAAAACAGTTTATTTTAATTGCAGTGAAGAAGCGCCATTATTAATAAACCACACAATTGGTTATCTTACAATTGAGGATATTCCTGATGGAGTTTTTTACTGTTATAATGAGGAAGGAGATTTAAATTTAAATGAACATGATGATGTTTTCCTAAATATTGATTCTAATATTGCGCTATGGTCTGGAAAGTATTATTTAACTGCGGAATTTTTTTATTTAGAAGATTTAATTGGACCAGAAGTTTTAATCTTAAATGATTCTTACTTTGACCAGTATTTTAGAGATGGAAGTTATGTAGACTTTGAAGCAAGCATACAGGATGGTTCTGGAATAGCAGATTATAGTTCACTAATAATTACTCCTTTAGGAAATATTAGTTTTGCAAAAGAATCTACAGGAACACCAGATATTTATCATTTTTACCAGACACTTCCACTACCAATTCCAGAAGGAGACTGGGAGTTAAAAGTAAAAGCAATAGATACAGAAGGAAATTATGGAGAAGACAGCACAATCATAAAAATAGATAAAACAGCTCCAGAAATAACTTTACTACAACCAACAGAAGGGGGAGTTTATACAACAAGTATTCCTGTAGAGGCGAATGTTTCTGATGAAGAAGCAGGAGTAGATAAAGAAGAAGTTTATTATAGATTAAGAGAAATAGTTAATGGAACAATCTGTCCTGAAATCGGGATTCCGCTAGGAAATTATTCATGTATAAGAACAGATTGGATAAATCTTCCTTATAATGGAATTTCAGAAACTTTTAAAACAAATGTAAGCACAAGTGAATTAAACTTAACAAGTGGAGAATATTGGTTTGATATAAAAGCAAAAGATATTCTAGGCAATGAAGCATTTTTAGATTAAAATGAAAAAGATTTTGTTATTAATATTAAGTATTTTTTTAATTAGTTTTATTAGCAGTCTTTCTATTTGTGTTGATAATGACCCTCCAACATTTGTTAATTCTACACTTACTCTTCAGCAAAGCGGAACTAGTGTGATTTTAACTTGGTTTGCTGCAACAGACATCCCTGCATGCAGTGGAATTAGTTATTATCAGATATTTAGAAGCACAGACGGAGTTAGTTTTAGTCCTTTAACAACTGTTCCTGGAACACAAACACAATATACAGATAGTTCTTTATCTTATGGAACTACTTATTATTATACAATTCATGTTTTTGATATTGTTGGAAATAATGAAGCCTCAGAAGCTCTTTACGGATTTATAACTTTAAGTTCTGCACCTTCTGGTGGAGGAGGGGGAGGATCTAGTGGTGGAGAAGATTATAAGTTTGATAATTTACTAACTTGTGGGGAGTGGAGTGTATGTGAAGATGAGATTCAGTATAGAGAGTGTAGCAGTGAATCAGAAGGTTTAATTATAAATGAAACAAGATCATGTACCCCTGAATTTATTCCATTAGGAAATGAAAATGAATATCCTGAAGAATTACAAGAAGAAAGTTATGGGAATTTTTTAACAGGTGCGGTAGTAAAGACCGGGGAATTTATTGGATCTGATGCAGGAGGAGTTTCTATATTAATTGGACTCTTACTTCTTGGAGGATTTTCAATCATCGTTGCTGTTAAGAAAAATAAATCTTCCTAAAAGAACATATAAAACAAGTAGGTTCTACAATATATATTTCCCAATGTATATATTAAAACATATATATCTTACTAAGAGAAAAGTTTATAAAAGGAGTTACCATTTGAAAGTTTATACATTTTGACTAATGAGGAAATTAAATGGCAAAATATAATGAAAAAACTGACAAAGAAGACTCAGGCAGAAATTATTCTAAAACAAAAAAAGTCGGGTTGGCAGGAGCAGGTCTTGCTGCGCTTCTTGTGGCAGGTTCTGGATGTAATAAAACTAACCATTTAGAATATATGACTTATGAGAGAAAAATGACTAGTACTTTTGAAGCTGAGGGTCATAGAAAACCAAATCTTAATTATTCTGATGTAAAATTATTTCTTGAAGGAAAAGGAGCAGAAAAACTCACTCAAGGATTAAAAGAAGGAAAGTATACAATTCTTATTAATAAAGACGAAGAAGGAAATTGTTCTGCCGCAGTATTAGATTTAAAAGAAGATGTCTTTGAGATTGTTCCTCCTAAAAAAGAATATGTTCTTCCAAAAGGCAGCACATGGAGCAAATATGAATGGGAAAAATTAAGTCCGGCAGAGAAAAATATGTTGCTGGAATTCGCAGAAAGAGGAGATATAAGCACAGTTAAAGTAGATGTAGAAGTAGATGCTGGAGAAAAAGATAAAGGACATACTCTTCGAGATGTAGGATTTGGTCTTGTTAAAAAAGGATATACTCTTAATTCACAGAGAGGACCTGCATTATATGATAAAAAGGAGAATAAATTAATTAGAAATCTTAATCATGTTTTAGTTTATACTAAAAAAGGTGTTAAACAAGGAGTAGTAATGCCATGGTGGATTCAAGATCGTGGAGGCGACAGAGATGGTAGGGGGTCAGGAAAAGGACCAAGCCCTAGCGGAAGAACTGGAAGCGGAAGAACTGGAGGGGGCGGAGGCCACTCGGGTATTAATTAATTCAAAATGATAAAAAATAATAAAATAATTTTGGCAAGTGTTTTATTAGTAGTTGTCTTAATATCTTTTATTTTAGCAGGAAACATTGAAACAATTTATTTTCAAGATGAATCAGGAAACCCGCTAACAGATGTTGATTATCTTGTTTATGAATGCTCAAATGCAGACTGTACTTCTGTTGTTCAGAAAGTGTTTGATCTTAATTCAGGAAGTAAAAGTTATGTAACTTATGAATATCCTTCAACAGCATTCAAATATTATGCAAGCTATATATTTAAGGAATGTTATTCGCCATGGGAAGATACTTATACAAATGACGGAGATGGTTGGGTATCTGACTGGACTTATAAAATTGAACAAAAAGATTCATGTTCTTCAGAGGTTAGTTCATTTAGTGTAACTAACACAAATTATGCAAACGAACCAGTAGTCATAAATATGCAAGCAAGTCTTGATGCTACTACAAAAAGTGCATTTTCACGTCCAAATAGCCCGCCATACTGGTACCCTTTTTCAGAGTTTGCAGATTATTATTCTGCTGAAACAGAAGTCACACTTGAAATCTTAAATTCAAATAATGATGTGGTTTATACAGCTACAAGAGATTTAAATCTTAAAGTAGATTCTTCTGAAAATGTTCAGTTTACATGGGTACCAACAGTAGAAGGAGATTACACTGCAGTAATAACTTCAAGTGTTACAGATTGCCAGTGTTCAAGCCATATTGATAAAACAAGTTCAAAAATATTTAATGTTCTTCCTGACCAACCAGCGGATGAATGTTATACTATCCTAAATAATCTTGATACAACTCAAGGAGTTAATTTTGTTACAATTGAGTTTGATAAAATAAGCAATTATGCAGATAATAGTTATATTAAAACTGCTGTTCCTACTAGAATAAATTATGAAATTGGAGATAATTTAGGAAATGTTATTTATTCTGACTATCTTTTGGTGCTTGCAAATCCAGATGCAGTAAATCCTCAAGAAGTTGAATTAACATGGACTCCTCCTCAAGACGGAGATTATAATTTAAGAGTTACAGGAGTTGCAGAAAGTTCTCTTTGTATTGGAAAGACAAATCCTCAAGATACAATTTCAATAGGATTTTTTGGAACAGCACCTCCAATTATTGCTACAGAATACACAATCACATTTAATGTTAGAAATTTTTTAATGCAACCTCTTGCTGGAGCAGAAGTAAATCTAAATGGAATTACAGCGCTAACAAACTCATTTGGAGTTGCTGAAATTGAGATTGATTCTGGTAATTATTACTGGTTTGTTAGTCTGGATGGGTATATTACTTCAGATGGAACAATCGCGGTTAATGATGATGAGACAATAACTGTTTTCCTTTTTCCTGGAGCTGTTTGTGGTAATGGTTTTCTAGAAACTGGTGAACAGTGTGATGATGGTAATAATGTAAATGGTGATGGTTGTTCTTCAACTTGTGTAATTGAAGGAGTAGGTCCTGTTTGTGGTAATGGTTTTCTAGAAA
>JAHJSW010000027.1 GCA_018830245.1 Nanobdellota archaeon
AAGTTTGTAAACTGTAAATGAACTTGAGTTTCTGGTGTCATTTCCTGCATTAGAAGAATTCGCAAATACTTCTAACTGATAACTTCCAGAAGTTGTTGGATTAACAAACCATTTAACTTTTTTCTCTTCTCCTTGACTTATATTACCAAGAGTCCGTGTCTCATTAAAAATATCCCAAGAAGCAATTGGTTTATTTAAAGTTGCGTTAACATATCCTGCAGTATCTTTCCAGGCAGTAATTGTTGCATTTGTTGTGAAATTCTTATACTGAAATACTTCTGATGGAGTATAAACAGGATCAGTAACTTCTACTTCAACTACACATCCTGGTTTGAGTAGTTCAATCGTGTAATTTTCTATATCACTCGTAGTACTAATGTTATAATTACTATCACTTGTATTAATTTCAGCTACCCAGTGCTGATTACCTTCTACCCATCCAGTACAATCCTCAAAACTAAAATTAAACTGTGCATATCCAGAATCATTTGTAACATTACTCCCTAATATTTTTGTATCATCATCAATATCAGGATAATCTGCATGTATAAGCTTGAAAGTTACTGTTGCAGTAGGATTAGTCATATTAAAAGAATTTCTATCCTTATCATAAACTCTTACTCGCAAAACTTGTGAAGTGCTGTTCCGAGTGACATTAGAACTATTTCCTACTCCTCCATAAGTTATATTAGTATCGTCTTCTCCAATAGTAACATAATATTCTGTTCCTGAAGTTGAAGTTGGGAGTGAATCATTCATTTTAAACTGATAAAACCACTGACCTTGTTGAGTATAATTAAAATTTCTAAACCAAATCATTTGATAACCAACACAATTAGTACAATTAATCTCAGTCTGATTCACGCAAGTAGGTGCAGTACAAACAGTATTTGGATTTACTGATTGAGCCATGTACAAAGAAACATTATAAACATTATTGATATCTCCTGAACTTGCAATCACACTAAAATTCCAATTAGGGTACCCCCAACCTTCTGTTGTAGGAATGGCTAAAGGGCTTGCTAATCTCTTCAAAGGATCTAGGTAAAATAATCCTAAATCCCCCCCAGTACTAGTAGTGCTATTATCATAATGAAAACTTACATTTGCAAACATACTTACATTATACCAACCTTCTATTGAAGTTATATTTGTATTATAATTACACCTAAATGCATTTGCTCCAATAGTGGTTGTATTATCACACATAAAACCAAAACCAGAAGTATTTCCAGAATATTTTGTAGTGGTAACTAAAGAATCACCACAATCATCCCAAGTTGAACCTAAAAAACTAATTATTCCTTCCTGAGTATAGTTGTCTGTTCCAGTTGGTTCATTAATAGTTAATTTTATATCTCCTCTTACTGAAAGATTATATTCTTCTGAAGTATTTCCTTTATAACATGTTTCAGTAGCTCCCACTGTTGCTTGCCAATCTTGATCTCCTACAGCATATTTTGGAGTACATATTGGATTAAAGAAATAACTTATATCTCCACTTGTATTTGACGTATTAGCAGTTCCTGAATCAGGGGTTGACCCGTCAATTGTTACAGTAAATGTCGCATTCGTTCCATTTATGTATGTATTATTGTCTGTATCTTTTATTCTCACAATTAGTGTATCAAGCTGGTTTTCACTTCTATTTGCTACAGTATTGTTTCCTGCAACATATTCAAAAAGTATATCATCCCTTTCTATTGTAAATGGATTAGTTGCAGAATATGAAGTTCCATTTGAATTTACTGCAGTAAAATTATAATATGCAGTTGATATGTCAGCACATGTAAAGTTACTAACATTAAAATAAAATCTCGTTGAAGTTGTGCATGGATATGGACAATTTCGAACGTCTCTATCTAAAACTCCATCTGCTGTGCCCACAGTAAGTGTTAAATTAATATCTCCTCCTCCTTCAACAGGATAGCTCACATTTACAGAAAAATTAAAAGTTTCCCCCCACCCTCCAATAGATGGAGAAACTGTTGGGTTTTCAAATTCAGGCCTTCCTGTAGCTCCTTGTTCTACATTTTCTACTGTAAATTTGCAATCATTTGAAGCATCTAAGCATTCATCTGTTACTGTCCCTATTACTAAGGAATTCCCTGCTTCAATTGAATAACTTTGATTGTCTGTTGCATTGAATTTAAATTCCCAGTTTCCAACATCTCCTGAACCAAAAGTTATAGGAAAACCTAATCTTAGTTTTACACAATTATCACAGTATTGTGTATCTCCTTTTTGAGCCCAGTCTTCTCCAATTTTTCTTGCCCATAATTTAACTGTTGTATTGGCTCCTGGATTGGTGACATTAATTGTAAAATTAAATACATTCCCCTCATATATTGCACTTTCAAAGGAAACATTTGCATCATAAACAATAGGTGTCCAGCACCAGTCATATCTTATTCCAAAAGCATCAGCTATATACCCTGCTTTTACTGCTCCTCCAACACCCACAGAACGTATACGAACAGCATAAAGTATTGTCGAATCATTAAATCCTTGACCTTCAGTATCAAGCGTATTAGGGTTTCCTCCCAGTCCATATTGCCAGTCAGGCCCATAGATTTCTCCTCCAGCCATTGATGATTTATTGAGATACGCCGCATATCGTATACCTGCCCATTCAGTATAGACTTCTCCAAGAACGACAGATTCTGAACTATTTCCTATTTGAACATAGCAATCACCGGTAGAGGGAGTTCTTACTACATCTGGTGGCCAAATATATCTTGCATTAGTCTCAATTTTTATTACATCACAGTCTTTAGTACCAAAACAAGGAGTTCCCATCTCCCAATTATAATATATATTCTTGCCTTCTGGATCAACATCAGCTTTAGATGCTGCAGCAGACCAAATTATACTATCTTCAGCTTGTTCGCAGGTTAGGTTTCCATAATAAGATTGATCTGCTTTTGCTGCAGAAACATATTTACTTAATATTAAGACACTTAAAATTATCAAAGCTATTACTATCAAAATTATACTAATTTTTATTAAACCTCTTTTATTCATCTTACATCCTCCCAACACCAAGTATAACTTATCTCGACCACATCTACAATAGAATATTGAGGAGCATAAGTCTTGACTCCGTAACATCTTGATTCTTCATAATAATTTTCTGAATTTTCAATTCCACATTTAGAATCAGAAATCCTATTTTTCTCGCAATATCTTTTCCAGTTCTTATCACTTTCTTCGCTAGGCGTATCATATACAACATATTTTGTATACTCTTCTTTTTCAGGATTACTGCAATCAGAAGCATCTAACTCTGATATTTGAGCATAACCTTCTCCTGTAACCTCTTCATCATAAAGATTTACATAAAGTACTCTTGATTTAGTATTAACATTATACAATGAGCAATCTTGCCCACCTGCTTCTGAGCAATTATGTTCTAAATACCAAGTATCATAATTTGTGGAACCTTTTGGTTTTTGACTATATCCGCTTGAAAATAAAACATTATCTGTAAATTCTCTGCAAATCATCTTATCTAAATTAAAGGTATAATTTATTTTTGAAAAATAAAAACTTGTTTGAGCAGAAAGATTTCCAGCAGAAACTTCTACAATGTATCTTCCTTCAGATTCAAAATCTGCAATTAAAGAAAATTTATAGTTTTTATTTATAGAATTTATCCTGGTATTGAATATGGGTGTTTCATTAAATTTAATTTTTAGAACAACCTCATCAACATCGAGGTTAATAATCTCTCCAAAGATATTAATTGTTTCATTTTGTACATAATAGTTTTTATAAGTGTATATTGTTAGTAAACTATGATTTGTTTCATTTAAAACTAAAGTAAGATTTTCATCTAATTGGAGTGTGATGTTTGGCTCAATTATTTTTATCTCTTTTGTTCCATTTACTTCAATTATCTCAAATTGCTTTTCTACTAAAGAAGGATTTAAGAAAAGAGAATGATTACCCTGGAAATTAACTCTCAAAGAATGCGTTCCAGGGCTCTCATTAAAAAGGTTGAAATCTGTTTGAGTATGACCTTGAGAATCTGTAATTTTCTGAGCAATTAAAATTTCATCTAAATAAAAATAAACTTCTTGTTCAGGGATTAAAGTTTGATTATCTAACAGAAGAGTCGTACTAAAATTATCTTGATTTAACTCTAGCTCTATCAAAGTATCTGCCCATACTTCTAAACTTACCTCAATTATTTTTTCAATGCTATCACTAGAAAAATCAGGAATAATAGAACCATTCAAAGTAAGATTGTTTCCTAAAAGAGCTGAAGAAGTAAGAACTATCAGTGAAAAAATTGTCATTGCAAATCCGCTTTGTGACTTGTTATTCATCATTTTTGATAATTTAAATTTAATTTTATTTTGTTTTCTCCAAGCAAAGAAGAGAGTTCTGTCTTAACAAAAATTTCAAAACTACAAACTTCTCCTTTCTTCAAATCACCACACTCTTCAATCAAATTCCCAGAAGTGATTTCAAAACCTTCTGAAAAAATCCACTCTGCAAAAACATTCTTTGCAGTTCCTCCAAGATTAACAATCACTGCTTCCACCTCAAAAATCTCTCCTCTTGTTATTTTTTCAGGATAAGAAAGAGAAACTTCCAAATTAGGTTCTTGAACTAATTCTTCTTCTACAAAATCTCCTTCCCCAGAATTATTTTCTTCAGAAACAAAAGTTTCATTGCTCTCTACTGATTCAGAAGTTGTAGAAGTAATAATTGTTTCTTCAGAAGAAGTTTCATTTGCAATTTCTTCTGGATTTTCTTCAGGTGTTTCTTCTTCTACTGGTTCAGGAGTTTCTGAATTTTCTTCTTGAGGTTCTTCAGGAGGCTCTTCACTATCAGATGTATCACCAAGGTCTTCAGAATTCTCTTCTACTGGTTCTGAAGTTTGTGTATCTTCTTGAGGTTCTTCAGGAGGCTCTTCGCTAGATACGTCATTCGTGTCTTCAGAAGTATCTTCTATTGGTTCTTCAGAATTCTCAGCAGTAGCAATTACTCCTAATAAAACAAGCAAACTAAGAAAAATTATTATTGCTAAAACATTTATTCTTCCTTGTTTTGAATTTAAAATTGATTTAATCATTTTTCACTCCTTTCTTATTTTGATTAAATGCATTTTTAGACCACCAAATCCAAACCCCTTTTCCAGGCCCTACAAATTTCCCTTTAATAAGGCCATCCCCTCTAATATTGTTTAATCTTGCAAATAATTTTGTTCTTGTAATATCTTTTATTGAATTTTCCAGCTCATCAAGAATTTCTTTTGTTTCTAAAACAGTATTTGAATCTTCAATTATTTGCAAAGCTTTCTCTGAGATAATATCAAGCATTTCAACCTCTTTTTGATTACGAAGGTCTATCCGTTTATAAACTTATTTATTAATTAGTTAAGAAATAGATAAATTTATACATTAATTGGCCTATAAATGAATCGGTTAATATAAATTTAAGAGAAAAAGTATAAGATTTATAATAAATAAAAAATTATTTTAATTTTACTGCAGTTCCATAAGCAAGCATTTCAGAAGCACCTTGCATAATCATTGAAGTCATAAATCTCATTCCAATAACCGCATCTGCCTTTAAATCAACTGCTTGATTTACCATTCGGTTAAAAGATTCTTCTCTTGCAGTAGTCGTCATATCAGAATAAGTTTTTATCTCTCCACCGACGATATTTTTAAGTCCAGCGCCAATATCCCTTCCAATGTTTCTCGCTCTAACAGTATTTCCCTTAACAACCCCAAGTATTTGAACAATCTTTTTCCCAGGAATTTCGTTTGTCGTTGTAACAATTATTTTTACCATTTCTTTTTACCTCCTTTTGATTTAATTTCTTCAATATTATCCTCTTTCTTGTTCAAAAAGATATAACTTCCTAAAATTAAAAATAAAAATCCTACAAAAATTCCCACATAATCAATTCCTGGACCGTCAATAAAACCAATAAAAAAAATAAACCAAAAGCCTACTAAAAGAATAAGCCCTCCTGTAATTGTCCTACTCACTAAATTCATATAAAAATAAATAAATTATAGATTAATAAATTTATCCCTCTATAATTTCTGCTTTCCCATCTTCAACTAAAATTTTGGCAATTTCTACAGGAATATTTGCGATTTGCCCATTTTCAAAACAACCCATCTTCTCTCCATTTAAATCCACAAACTCTTCTACATCTTGTTTAAACACAATTAATTCATTCTTTTTTTCAGAAGGTTTTTCCCCATTAAATATCTCGCTAAATTTCTTATCTGAATTCTCCACGCATTTCATCAATTCTTCAAATAAAATTTTTTCAAATAAAAGCATATTTTCAAAATCCTGTTTTGAGATGCCTGTCTCAGTAGCAATAAGAACAAGTCCTAAAATTTTCTTTTTTCTTATTCTAATAAATTCTTTAAAGAGAGTGATTGCATTTTCAAGTTGTTTTTTTGTTTTAATAATAACATCTGAAAAAGAATCGTCTTCCTTAGAAGCAGCTTCTTTTTTCTCTTTTAAATAATTCGCAACTTCAACAACAAAATTTTTAGAGATGGGCTGTAATTGCTTAGAATATCTTTCTTTTCTTGTTGCTTCTCGAATATCATTATATGTTATCATACTAATTTAAACAAGCAAGCATATTTAATCATTACTATAATCAAATAGATATTCACTTAGAAAATCCCACTTTTTCTAATAAATCATTACCATTAAACCCTTTTAGTGTTCCTTTTCTTGCTTCCTTTTCACAAAACCTTTTTTCTTTAGGAATAGAATCATTATAGAACAGGACAGGGACAGGATCTGCTGAATGAGCCTTAAGTTTGCAAGGAGTCGAATGATCCGCAGTCACAACAATTTTAATTTTACGAGGAGGAGCAAATTTTCTTAAAAAATTAAATAAAGTTTTATCAAGATATTCAATCATAATTTTTTTCTCAACAGGTTTATTATCATGTCCTGGCAAATCTGTTTCCTTTATATGAATATAAGCATAATCTGCATTTTTATGTTGTTTTTTAATAGTTTTTATAGAAAATTTACATGCTTTTTTTAATCCAGCGTATAAATTCTCATAGGAGTCTATTTTTTTTAATTTTGGATAATCAAAAGAAAAATTGTTCATTCCAGAAAATTTAGAAAAACCAATTTCAAGAGGCATATATGCAACAGAAATCCATTTTTTATACATCCTTAACTTAGGCGGCTCTATCCCTGCCCCTCTTAAAAGAAGGTAGTTTGCAGGCAACAGCCCTTTTTTCTTTCTCTCTTTATTAATAGGATGAGCTACAAGAACTTCACTAGCTTTTCTAAGAAACTCATTTACGATATTTACTGTGTACTGAGTATTTTCTAATTCGTCTAGGGGTTTACAAAAACTAATCTTCTCTAAAATTTTAGATTTTCCCTGTATATAGGTTAAGTCATTTCCAGAAAGATTATCAGAAAAACCTCCTTCAAAAACTAAAACAGCTCGATGTTGTATAGTTGGTTCAAAAATAAATTTGCACGGAAGTTTAATCTTTCTTAAAGCCTTTGCTAAAATTTCTGCTTCTGCAATTGTTAAGGTTCTTCCAGCTCTTCTATCTAAAACATTTCCTTTTTTAATTGAATCTATAGTAGCAAAATTTACTCTAAAAGCCAGATCTCCTCTTGTTAACTTTAATCCAGCGCCTTTTGATTCTAACTGTCCTCTTGTGCTTGAAATTAAATTATTTCCAAAAATAGAAACAATTGCTTCATCTGATTCAGGAACAAAACCAGGTCTAACAGGGTACATATATCCCAATTCCCCTCTTGTAGCTAAAAAATCTAAATTTGGCGTGTTCGCAGCCTCTAAAGGGGTCTTTTCCTCAAGTTGCCAAGAAGGCAAGTCTCCAATCCCATCAATAACAACCAATATACCTTTCATATAAATTTATCCCTTTTATTTAAACTTAATCTAATAAAAGATCCCGTATTTATAAGAATTTATGTTTAAGAAAAAAGATGTTTTTAACCATAACAATAATTATAAACAAACAAGAGATTAACATTATAAACCTCTTATTCTTTACAAAAATATGTTTAACAGATTAAAAGAAAAATTAAAAAATTGGACAAAAAAAGTAGTAGAAAGCAAAGAAAAACCTGCTAAACAAAAAAAAGAAAAACTTGCTAAAGAGATTAAAGTTCCGATTAAATTCAATATTGGAATGGAACAATTTCAGCCAGACTTAGAACAAATTAAAGAAATTTCTGAAAAAAAAGGGGAAAAAGAGATTCCTCTAGGAGTGTTCAAAAGAATAAAGTTTAAAGTTAGTAAAGTGAAAATTTCTGAAAAAGAATTTGAAGTTTATGCAGAAGAACTTGAAATGCTCCTTTTAGAAAATAATGTGGCTCTTGAAGTTACAGATAAGATGATTAAAGAGCTAAAAGAAGAAATTATTGGAAAAGAATTCTTAAAAAAAGAGATTGAACAAGAAATAAAAGATATATTTAAAAACATTATTAGAAAAATTTTAATAGAACCATTTAATATTATTGAAAAAATAAAAGAAAAATCGCTTGACCAATCAAAAGAACCCTATATTATTTTATTCTGTGGAATTAATGGAACAGGAAAAACAACAACTATTGCAAAAATCGCAGAACATCTTAAAAAAAAGAATTTATCGTGTGTTCTTGCCGCAGCAGATACATTTAGAGCAGCTTCAATTGAACAAATAAAAAAACATGGAGAAAAATTAAATATAAAAGTAATCGCTCAAGATTATGGTTCTGATCCTGCAGCAGTGAGCTTTGATGCAATAAATTATGCTAAAAAAAATCTCATAAACTGCGTCCTAATCGATACTGCAGGGAGAATGCACACTGCAAAAAATTTGTTAAAAGAAATTGAAAAAATTTCAAAAGTTTCCAAACCAGACCTAAAAATATTTGTTGGAGAAAGCTTAACTGGAAATGATATAATAGAACAAGTAAAAAGTTTTGACTGGGCAATTGGAATTGATGGAATTATACTGACAAAAGCTGACATTGATGAAAAAGGCGGGACTGCGCTTTCAGTAGGAGAGATAACCAAAAAACCCATACTTTATCTTGGAACAGGGCAAGAGTATAATGCAATAGAACCTTTTGACAAGGAAAAATTCATCAAAAGATTGGGGCTGTGAAATAAACATTTTTCTAGATGAATTCAAACGAAGTTATAATACAGTTGTTTTAAGAAAGATAATAACCCAAAACCCTATAAATTAAATATTTCTAATTAAGATATGCTAGAAAAACTAGGAGAAGTGCTAAGAAAAGCTACAAATAAAGTGGCAAATGCAATCTTTCTAGACAAGAATCTAATAGATTCAATTATACGCGATTTGCAAAGAGCATTAATTGAAGCAGATGTGAATGTGATCTTAGTTAAACAGCTAAGTGATAAAATTAAAAAAGTTGCTCTAGAAGAAAGAATAAAAGAAATAGATAAAAAAGAGCATATTATCAAACTTTTGCATGATGAACTAGTAAAATTACTGGGGGAGCATAAACAACTTAAACTAATCTCAAAACAGAACAAGATACTTCTTTTAGGATTATACGGAGCAGGAAAAACCACTACTATTGCAAAACTAGGGAATTATTATGCAAAAAGAGGAAATAAAGTTGCTCTTGTAGGTTTAGATGTCCATAGACCAGCAGCAAAAGAACAATTAAAACAACTCGCTGAAAAAAATAAATTAAATTATTTTATAGATCTAGAAGAAAAGAACCCAGTAAAAGCATGGGAAAAATTCAAACCAAAACTAAAAGATTATAATTTAATCTTGATAGACACTGCAGGAAGACATAATCTAGACAAAGAACTTACTAAAGAAATAAAAAATCTAAAACACACAATTGCCCCAACAGAATCAATTCTAGTAATGCCTGCAGATATTGGTCAGGCAGCAAAAAAACAAGCTCAAGAATTTAAAGAAGCTGTAGAGATTACCGGAGTTATAATAACAAGAATGGATTCTACTGCAAAAGCAGGGGGAGCTTTAACAGCATGCGCAGAAACTTCTGCACCAGTTTATTTTATAACAAATGGAGAAAAAATTAACGATCTTGAAGAATTTAATCCAAAAACATTTCTTTCAAGGATTCTCGGGATGGGAGATTTGCAAGCACTGATTGAAAAGATAAAATCAATCACAAATAAAGATCAGCAAAAAGCCATGCAAAAAAAATTAGAACAAGGCAAACTCTCCCTAACAGATGTTGTAGAACAAGCAAAATCAATGAACTCTCTCGGAGGCTTTGATAAAATAAAATCAATGATTCCTGGACTAGGAAGTGCAAAAATTCCAGAAAATCTCATGGAGAACCAGCAATCAAAAATCGCGAAGTGGGAGCATATAGTCAGATCAATGACTCCTGAAGAAAGAGAAAATCCAGAACTACTAAAAGATAAAAAAACAGGAACTTCAAGAATAAACCGTATAGCTAAAGGAGCAGGAGTGAATAATAGCGAAATCCGTTCTTTATTAAAACAATATGACTTGCTTAATGAAATGATAAACTCTCAAACACAATTTGATCCTGAGAAAGGAATGAACCAAAAACAACTAATGAAACTTGCAAAAAAGTTTGGCAAGAAAAAAATGAGGTTTTGAGAAGGATGGATAGAAAAAGATTTTCATTATTTAAGATTATACTTGAAACATTTTCAGAATTAATTTTAATTTTTACTGCAGCAGCCGCAGGAGTAAGCATTGGTCAAAGGGGACATTTAATGAAAAGCGAATGGATTTTAGCAACATTTCTTATTCTCATTTCAATTTTATTAAAAACTATAAATCGAAAATGACCTCACAAAAAATAATTCAACAAGGAGCAGAAGCAGTTATCTTTTTAGAAAAAAACAACATCATTAAAAAAAGGATTAAAAAAAGTTACAGAATTCCAGAATTAGACCAAAAAATTCGTAAGCTCAGAACACGTTCTGAAACAAAACTTCTAAACAAGGCAGGAGAAATAATTTTTTCTCCAAAAGTAATCAAATCAGATGAAAAAGAAAAAAAGATTATAATGGAATTTATCGACGGAAAAAAACTTTCAGATAACTTAGACAATTTTCCAAAACAAAAACAAATTGAAATTTGTAAAAAAATTGGAAAAAGCATAGCAAAAATTCATGAAAAAGAGATAATTCATGGAGACTTGACTACTTCCAACATGATTCTCAAAGAGGGCAAAGTATATTTCATTGATTTTGGACTTGGATTTATAAGCAAAAAATTTGAAGATAAAGCAGTTGATTTGCATCTCTTAAAACAAGCTTTAGAAGCCAAACATTTCAAAAACTGGAAAGAACTTTTCAAAGCTGTTGAAAACGCCTATAAAAAATCAAAAAACGCTAAAATAGTTTTAGAGCGTTTAAAGGCTGTTGAAAAAAGAGGGAGGTATAAACATTAAAATAGCCCTGCCAGGATTCGAACCTGGGTCCCTGGCTCTCTTTGCAGACGCAATGAGTGAAAGGTGCAAAGCATCTTACTCCAAAGGCCAGTATACTTGACCGCTGTACTACAGGGCTAATACATTCAGAAAACTTCCTTTAATTTATAAGGATTTTGGAAAACTATTTTCTCTCATTATCTCTCCCCCAACACTTATTCATTACCTGCTTCCATGCTTCATCTAAATCAATATTCTGAGAATTTGCCAGACACACAAGAGCAAAAATTATATCCCCTACCTCAACTCCAATATCTTTAGTATCATCTGTTGGTTTTTTGACTCTTCCTCCATACCGATCATTTAACTCACTAGCTAACTCCCCAATTTTCTTCTGTAGCTCTCGCAAGAATAGAAAGCGGTGGCCAGTAAGGTGTTTTAAATTGCTTAGCCCATTCATCAACATCTTTTTGTAATTCTTTCAAAGACATATAAAAAATAACTGATTAAAATATATAAATTTAACTCATTGATTAAAAACTCTCTCGTAAAAAATTGCCCGATTTATCTCCTGTCGAGGAGGAGTTATTTTCCTAAAAAGTTCTTTAAAATTAAAGGGTTTATATTTTTCTCCCAAAAGAGTAGCTGCGAGTTTTTTGTATTCAATACTTGCTTTTGAGTTGGGTTTATGAATAGTAGATGGAGTAAATTCTGAAAGAGACTTTAAAAAATTAACATCATAAGGGAGAACAGCCATAATAGGAACCTCTGCTGTTTTTTCAATATCATCTAAAGATAATTCAAAATTCTTATTATAAACTTTGTTAAGAATCAGTCCATTTATTGGCCTTCCTTTTTGTCTAGCTAATTTTACTGCTTTTAAGGTGTTGCTAAGAGTAGGATGATCAGGAGTAGTAACAACAAAAAGTTCATCAGAAGCCAACATTACAGCTAAACTCTCTTCATTTAAAGCAGGAGAAGAATCAATAATAGTAAAATCATAATTTCTTCTCAAATATTTGAGTTTATCTCTTAATTTCAATGGGTTTATAATCTCTCTAGAGAAAATAGAAGAAGGAAGCAAATCAAAATGATCTAATTTTTGGATAGCATTCTTTATGTCAGACTTCATACTTAAAACATCATGGAGAGTGACTTCTGGATCTACAACATTTAAATGCAATCCTAAATTAGGGGCTGAAAAATTAGCATCAACTAATAAAACCTTCTTATTGAATTCTGAGATTGCCGCACCTAAAGCAGAGACAACAGAAGTTTTTCCAACACCTCCTTTAAGAGAAACAATCCCAATCACCCTTCCCATCCCATAAATAAGCAATTTTTATTTAAATACCTTATGAAAAAGCAATTTTCACAGCAAGGTTTAAAAAACCAGATTACAATTTAATAAAATGCCAAAGAAAATAGAAAAAATAAAAGAAACGTCTTCAGAAAAAGAAGCTAAAAAACCAAAAAAATTATTGCAATCTGCTTATGAAAAAAAAGTAATAGAACTTTCAGAAAGCGGATTAACTAGTGAAAAAATCGGCGAAAAATTAAGAAAAGAGGGAATTCACCCAAAAGAATATAATAAAAAAATTTCTCAAATATTAAAGGAAAAAAACAAATATCTGAACCCAGATACAAAGAATGTAGAAGGAAAATTAGAACGCGTTAAAAAACATTACCAAAAAAACAAACAAGATAAAAGAGCTATGAGGGAAAAGGACAGAATTTTTGCACAATTAAGAAAGTTGAAAAAATATCATAAAACAGAATAATTTAATTTTAATTAAAAAGTACATTTTCAAAATGAAAGAGAGGGAAAATTCTTTAGAAGAACAAATAGAAATAATCGCGAAGAGATTTTTAGAAAAATCCAAAAAAAAAGAAATTCAAATTATAAGCCATTTTGATACCGATGGTATTACTTCTGCGACAATAATGATTCAAACATTAAAAGAGCTGGATAAAAGATTTTCAGTAAAAATAGTGAAAAATTTAGAAAAAGAAATTATAGAAAATCTTCCAAAAGATAAAATAACTCTTTTTTTAGATCTTGCTTCAGGAAGCATCCCTTATATTTTGGATGCTAAACTAAAAGATGTTTTTATAATTGATCACCACGAGATAATTCATGAGATCCCGAAAGAAATAAATGTAATAAATCCAGAATTGGCCCAAAAACAAAAAATAAGTGGTTCTGGTCTTACATATTTATTTTGCAAACAAATAGATAAAAAAAATAAAAAATTTGCAAAATTAGCTATTTTGGGCATGATTGGAGATTTTCTAGAAAAAGAAATAGGCAAATTAAATAATGGGATTATGAATGACGGGGAAATACAAAAAAAAAGAGGACTTCTTATTTATCCCTCTACGCGTCCATTAAATAGAACTCTTGAATTTTGCTCAGATCCTTATATCCCCGAAGTTACAGGAGATATTAAAGGAGTTCTTGAACTTTTAAGAGAAGCAGGACTGAATCCAATAAATGGGAAATATAAAAGTATAATAGAACTAAATGATGAGGAAATGGAACGACTAATTACCGCAATTATGTTAAGAAATCCAAAATCAAAAACAAGAGAAATTTTAGGAGATATCTATTTAATCAAATTTTTTAATAGACTATAAGATGCCAGAGAATTAAGTGCCATGATTAATGCTTGCTCCAGACTTGGAGAAAGCGAAACTGCAATTCAACTTTGTATGGAAATACCAAAAGCAAGAAAAAAAGCAGAAGCCCTACACGCAAGATCTAAACAATTTATTATTTCTGGATTAAAATTTGTTTCAGAAGTTGAAAAAGTGCAAGGAAAAGGATATGTTATAATAAACGCAAAAAACAAGATAAAAGATACTATGATTGGAACAATCGCGTCAATTCTTTCTGCATCATCTCTTTACGAAGAAGGCACAATTATCACAACAATGGCATATTATGAAAATAAAATAAAAATTTCTTCAAGAATAGTCGGAAGAGAAGGGAGAAATGTAAGAGAAGTTTTAGCAAGAGTGATAGAAAAAACAGGTGGAGAAGTTGGAGGGCATAGTGTAGCTGCAGGATGTCTTATTGACCAAGAAAAAGAAAATGAATTTATTGATAATCTTAAAAAAAATCTTGAAATTGAATTAGTGAAGATATAAAACAATAATTCTTATAAAAGATTTAGCATTAGTAAATCCATGGCGCCTGAAGAAGATATTGCTCTTTTTGATATGGATGGAACATTATGCGATCATGATTCAGCTCTTTCAAGAGATCTTAAAAAAATTTCTAACCAAAACAATTATCAACATATACCTTTTAACAGAAATGCGCCAGAATATATACAAAGAAGAATTGATTTAATAAGAAATCAGCCAGGATGGTGGGAAAATCTAAAACCTCTTAAAATTGGTTTTGACATCTTAAATATTGCAAAAGAATTAGAGTTTAGAATATCTATTCTTTCAAAAGGACCTTCTAGTTCGGAAAACGCTTGGACTGAAAAAGTAAGATGGGCAAAAAAATATGTTCCAGATGCAGAAATAACACTAACACAAGATAAAGGGCTTGTTTACGGGAAAGTTTTAGTAGATGATTATCCAGGATATATAACAAGCTGGTTAAAATACCGGCCGAGAGGAATAGTTATCATGCCAATTCACGAGTATAATAAGGAATTTAAAGGAGAAAATATTCTTCCTTGCGATGGCTCAAATTTAGCAGAAGTCAAAAAAATTCTTCAGTGGGCAAAAAACAGAACCACCCCCCCAAAACTTTAAAACCCCACATTATCTTTCTAAAACATGGAATTAGAAGAAGGAGACATAATATTATGTACTGTAGATAGAATTGTTGGGACAGTTGTATTTGTAAAAATAGAAGATAAAGAAGAAGGGAGCATAATAATTAGTGAAATTGCTCCAGGAAGAATAAGAAACTTGCGTGATTATGTAGTGCCAAAAAAAAGAATAGTATGCAAAGTGTTAAGAAAAACAGGTGACCGAATAGATTTATCCTTAAGAAGAGTAACACAAAAAGAAAGAAAAGAAGTAATGGACCGAAGCAAACAAGAACAAAGTTATAAAAATATTTTAAAAAGTGTTTTAGGAGAAAAAGCAAAAGAAGTAATTGAGGAGATTCTTAAAAAAGAAAAAATTTATGATTTTTTACAAGAAGCGAAAAATAATTCGAAAAATCTGGAAAAAATTGCTGGAAAAAAAGATTCTGAAAAAATATTAACTATTTTAAATTCCCAAAAACAGAAAAAAGCTGTAATAAAAAAAGAAATCTATCTCACAACAACAAAATCCAATGGATTAGAAATAATTAAAAAAATTTTAAATGAAGTAAAAAATGCTGAAGTAAAATATCTTTCTGCAGGGAAATATTCTCTAAAAACAGAATCCAATGATATTAAAACCGCCGATAACAACCTTAAAGAGATAATAAATCAGATAGAACAAAAAGCAAAAAAACAAGGAGCAGAATTTCATTTAAAAGAAAAATGAAATTAAAGAAATGTCCTGAATGCAAAAAATACACTTTAAAAGAAAAATGCCCAAAATGCAGTTCTAAAACAAAAGAAGCTCATTACAAATTCTTGAGAATTAAATCTCTTAGCAAATAGTATCAGAAATGGAAATTCTTTTTCCTAACTCAAGAAGATATTTTATTTTTTCCTGAGAAAAGCCCCTTCTTTTAGTTAGTTCCTCATAAGAAATAAACTTCGTAGAATCGACAAAGCAATCTGTAAAATCAGGTGTTAAATAAGAAAGCCCTCTCCCCATCAACAATTTCAAACCTTGATAAAGATTTTCAAAAGCACCTGATAAAATTGATCTCATAAATAATTCTGGAGCAAGTCTTTCTCTCCTAAAATTCTTCTCATCTAATTCCTGCAAAAGAATTTCTTCTATTTGCGAATAAATGTTTCTTATTAATCTTCCATTTTTTTCAGAGAGCATTATTTGGAGATCATAATAAACTAAAGTCTCAAAATCCATTATAAATTATACAATAAAAACTTTATAAAAATTATTGTGATTCAAAATAATTTCTTCTGCCCCTCCTCCACCTGTGCAACACCATATTCTCCATCAAAACCAGGTTTTACTTTTATATTTCCAACTCTATTCCTTAAGATCAAATCAATAAGCGTTTCATTAATATTTTCCCTTAGTAAATCTTCTTTTGAAACATAAAGTAAAATATTAAATTCATTTTCAAAAAAGTTGATTAAAGAATTATAAATATCCCAAACTTTTTTGTTTTGCAGGTTTCCTCCTATTGCAAGAACAATTAATTCATGCAAAGGAAGAAGAGTGTAAAAAGGTTTTTCATTTTTTGCGCAAAACTCATTTGGAGTATCTGATAACTGTTCCACTCGACTCTCAACACCAATGGTTAATACTCTTTTACAAACAGGACAAATTCCTTCAATCTTCTTTGTTTTTTCAGGACCACAAGAAAAATTGCAATTTCTATGCCCATCCCAGTGATACTTACCATAAGCAGGATCTACTTCAATAGTCGATAAAAAAGTTTTCATTCTTATCTGCTCAAGGAGACCATTATAGGAATTTGTCTTTTGAAAAATTGTCGCTTCTCTTCCTAATCGAAAAGGCCAAAAACTATGCGCGTCTGAAAAACTAACAATCGCTTTATCTTCTAATTCCTTTATTCTCCAATTCATTTTAGGATCAGAAGACATTCCTGTTTCTATAGCATAAATATAGTTAATTTGATCCTTAAAACATTCCCTAAGACTATCAAAACCAGACATACTCCCAAAAACACCAAACCAAGGGGTCCAAATATGTGCCGGAATAATCTCTATATTTTCTGAAATCTCTTTCATTGATTTAACAAATTCTTCCCCAGAAATTTTAAAAATAGGACGCCCATCATAATCTCTTCTCCCTTTTGTATCTAAATAAGAATTAATCTTTTCAGCAACATCAATACTAGGAACTAATAAAACAAGATGAATTCTCCTTCCTTTTTCTTGAGTATAAATTAAAGAAATTTCTCCAGAAATAATAAAAGGAAAATCCTCATAATAATAAAATCCTTCTTTTTCCACAAGAGTCTCTTTTATTTCCTTAAACCAAGCAGGATGAGTAAAATCTCCTGTTCCTAACAAATCAAGTCCTTTAATTTTTGCCCATTTAACCAGATTAATTAAAGTAATACTTTTACTACAAGCACGAGAAAATCTCGAATGAATATGCAAATCTGCAATCATAAAATTTTTTCTATTTTGAAGATCCATATATAATCAGAAATAAAAGAGATTAAATAATTATTTGTTTTTGTTTCTCTTAACCGCAATCCCGCCTCCAATAGCGCCTGCTACAAGAAGAATAATCAAAACAATTATTAAAACAGTAAAAGTTTTTTCTTCCTCTTCATCCTCTCCTTCAGAAGGAACAATATCCCCGCTTGTTTTAACAGATGTTTTCTCTTCTTCTGGAATTTCTTCATATACTTTCTGAATTGTTAAGTCTGCTTCGTTATTTTCTACTCCATTAAGAACAACATAAATATCATAAAATCCGTCTTCAGTTACATCAACTTTTGCATCCTCTCCAACATCTAAAACTATCTCTACAGGAGTGCTTGCAATTTCAACAGTTGCACTAGTCCCAGTCAAAGATTTTACTCCAACATGATGAGTTTGAGAACCAACCATCACTCTCACTCTATTCATAGCAGAAAGTTTTCTTGTATATCCCTTTTCTAATTCTTCACTTAAAGGAGAATAAGTATTCTTCCAGGTAGTAGTGCTACCGCTTCCACCAGTAAGCCCTCCACCATCGCTAGTGCAAGAACTTGTAGTAAATGATGTAGCTACAGAAGTCCCAGAATTTCCTGCAGAATCACCACATGAAACAATATAAGAATATGTAGCTGCACAAGTTAACCCTGCTTCGACTAATGTTTGAGAGGCTCCAGTTCCAGATACACTCGATCCAGTTGCTCTAACACCCTCTACCCAACATGTAGTATTTGTTCCACTAATTCCTCCATTAGCATCAATAGTCAAAGCCAAAGTAGTTTGTGATGCATTTAAACTAGTCAAAACAGGAACAGGGGAACCATGATCTAAATAAATCGTACGAGTGGCAGTCGTATTTGAGTTCCCAGCAGAATCATTCACAGTAACATTATACATATAGATATTATCGTTTAAACTAGTCCAATTAATATACTTTGTTGAAGCAGCTCCACTTGTGAAAAGAGTCGTATTAACCAAACTACCATTTGAATAAAATAATTTAAAATTTATTGTGCAGTTATGAATTTCTGTTAAAGAAATATTCGCATAAGTCCAATTATATAAATTAGTTTTAGTATTATCTGCTAAAGTCGCAACTCCAAAAGTTATTTGAGGATTAGTATTATCAATAGTAACATTAGTTACAGAAAGTGTTGTATTCAAACTAGTACCATTATAAAGAGCACAAGAAATATTATACCCAATTGCAGTACTTGGATAACTAATATCAGCAGTCTCTACAAGGTTACTCAAATTAGTTGTTCCAGAATAATTACTATCATTAAAAGATGCTTGTATAGAAGTATAATTTAACATTTCAATTAATACAGCAGAAGTATTTGTTGTGCCTCCAGATTCATTATAATAACAGGTAATATTTGTTATGCCAGGAACTCCTGCAAGCCCTGTGATTGAAATAAAAGTAGTTGCTACATTTGATGAATAATTTCCATAAACAACTGGAGAAGTTAATGTAGCAGCAGCAAAAATTCCATAACAAAAACTAATTAAAAAAATTCCTGATATAAACAATAACAATATTTTTTTATTCATCCCTTTTTACAACCCTCTTTTTCTAGTTATTAATATGAAATTAGGGTTTATAAAGGTTTTTTTTTCAAAAAATTGAAAATATTTATAAATCAAAAAAAACCTTAAAGACATATGACAGAAAAAACATTGGTTTTAATTAAACCTGACGCAATGATAAAACAATTAGCAGGAAACATTATCTCTGATTTATATAAATTAAATTTAGAGATGATTGGTTTAAAATTAGTCAATGTTCAAAAAGAGTTAGCAGAAGCTCATTATGAAGAACATAAGGGAAAGAAATTTTACGAAGGATTAATAGATTATATTACAGGTAAATTGCATGACAATGAAAATGTTATTGCAATTGTTTATCAAGGGGAGAAAGCAATTCAAAAAATAAGAGAGTTTATCGGAGAGACTAATCCTGATAGAGCTTCGCCAAAATCAATCAGAGGAAAATATGGAAAAGTCCACACAGAAAAAAACAACTGGCATGAAACAGTTCTTCATGCATCTGACTCTATTGAATCTGCAAAAAGAGAAATAGATTTATGGTTTGATAAAAAAGAACTAATTAATCATTCCTAAATATCAATAACTCCTGCATCAGAAACATAAAATATTGCCTCATTATCTGGCAGATTTGGACTATCAATTAATTTTGCGACTCGGGAATCTTTTTTTCCTCTTCTTAAATAAATTCTATATGTTGAAGCATGCCCAACAATATGCCCTCCAATTGCAGTAGTAGGATCTCCAAACATCTGCGCAGGATTTGCCATCACCTGATTTGTTACATAAACTGCAAGATTATGAGTTTCAGCTAATTTCATTAAACTGTGTAAATATCTATTTAATTTTTGTTGCCTATCTGCTAACTGCCCTCTTCCAGCATATTCTGCTCTAAAATGTGCAGTCAGTGAATCAACAATTAAAAGCTTAATAGGTTCCCCTTCTTTAACCATTTCTGAAATCTTCTCTAAAAGCAAAATTTGATGATCAGAATTAAATGCTCTTGCAACAAGAATATTTTTTAAAACCTTTTCTGGATCTGCTCCTAAATGCTCTGCAACTTGTTTTATTCTTGAAGGCCTAAAGGTTCCTTCTGTATCAATAAACACACATTTCCCATTTACTCCTCCTTTTTCAAGAGGAAGTTGAACATTAACTGCAATAGTTAATCCAATCTGGGTTTTTCCAGAACCATACGCACCAAAAACTTCTGTTATTGCTCTGCTTTCAATACCCTTCCCTCCTAAAAGCTCATTAAGACTTTTACTTCCTAAAGTAATATAGTTTACATTCTCTCTTTTTTTAGCATACTCTACTCCATCTACAAATCCTAAATTCAGCATATTTCTTGCTGCCTGAATAGCTTTTCTAGCAACAGCAGCTCCAACTCCTGCAGCATCAGCAAGAGCAGTAGGACTCATCACTGCAAGAGACATCATTTCATAAATACCTGCTGATTCAAGTTTAGTTGCTACTGCAGGCCCAATTCCCGGCAAGTCAGTTAACTGCGGTTCTTTTTTCTCTTGATCAGAATCAGATTTTTTACTCATAACTCCTCAAAACTCTAATGATTTATAAAGATTATTCAACTCAAATGATACTGATAAAATGCCATACTAATAAACATAAATCTCCTATTAAAAAACAAAGAAAGAGCAACAAATCCACTTTTCCACCAGTTCTGATTTTTCCAGAAGATTTTCCTCTAAAAGGGTAAAAAGGTTGAATTCCCATAAGAGTAAAACTATCTGCAAATAAGTGCAGCCCATAACCTAAAAAAAGAGGAAACGCTACAACAGGCAAAAATAAAACAAAAAAGAAAGTGATTAACGATAAAAAAATAAAGCTATGAAAAATTCCCCTATGTTTCACAAAAAATTTCAAATTAAGATCTAAATCAGGAAAAAGAGTAGCAATTAAAGCTGTAGTAATAAAAACAAACTTCTGTTCAATCATAGAAAGGAAAAGCAGTATAAAAAAAACAACTATTGCGAAATGAGTTCTTCTCAACATTTTATTTGTTTTCCAATTTTAAAATCAGTTCATCAAGATCCAATTCTTTAACTTCATTTACAATAAATTCTGTATTTTGAAAGAATTTATTGATTCTCACATTCCCAAAAAAAATCATTTCTTTTCCAATTAAATCTTCTTTTTGATAAGATAATTTTTCTAAATCTTCTAAAGCAGTAATTCCGACAAGAGGAAGAGATTCGTGAAACAAAACTGCCCTAATACTCTCTGTTCCATCATCAATTACAAGATTAATCAAAGCTCTTTTTTCAGGAAGGATTTTACCATGATCATTGCAAACAAAACCTTCTCCTTCTTGATTTGCCTTTTTTTTACATTCAGGACATACATAAAAAAATCTTGGTTCAAAAGCCTGAACAATAAAAGCTCTTACACAAGAATTATCTCCATTCCTAAAATCAAAAATATTTTTTTCCTTTATCACTTTATCAAGATTTACCTTTTCTAAAATCTCTTCACTTGGTTTTATTTCTGAAAAACTACCTAAATGCAATTCATTATCTCTCATACTTGCATTAGAAATTTCGACAACACTTTCAACACCAATTTTTCCTTTCTCAATCAGCTCTATGTGATTTACATCCCATAACACTACTTTAATATTAGAAGTTTCATCTGCAATTGTAAAATTAACAACTTTTCCTTCTTTTCCATTTCTAGTAAAAGTTCTAACAGGAGAAATATCAATAATTTTCCCTACAACATTAACCTTTCTCATCCCAGAAAGCAATTCATCTATTTTTAATTTTTCATTATCAAAAGAAATTCCGAGTTCTGCAGCAATTACTTGTGCAGCGCCCTCCTTACTTATTAACCCAGAAAGTTTAGCTCTTTTTGCTTCAACTCTTCTTTCTAACTCCTCTTTTTCAACTCCAGAGGATTTTGCGAGTTTTTCTAAAAGTTTTTCATAATTTCCCTCTATCATTTTAAAAAAAATAATTAATTCTTTATAAGGATTTCGAGGTTCTGAAACCAATAAAATTTATAAATCTCGTTCTTTAAGGAAAATAATGGGAATTGCAGGAGTTAAAATAAAAATAATGCCTTCCTCTGTAGAAGCAGATTTAACCAAAATAAAACAAGAAGCAAAAATTTTTATAGAAAAAAAAGGCGGAAAATGTAGAGAAATTACAGAAGAGCCGATTGCATTTGGATTAAAAGCCATAATAATATTCTTTGAGTGGCCAGAAGAAAAAGAGCTTGAAGAAATAGAAAAAGAGCTTGAAGAGATAGAAAATATTAATTCAGCACAGATTACAGATATGAGAAGGCTTATTTAAAATGTTATCTAAAGAACAAATAAAGCAAACAAAAGACCAAATTATTCAACAGATAGAATCTAATTTTCCAGAAGACAAAAAAGAATCAGCCAAAAATCAGATAATGGAAATGAATAATGAAGATTTCCTAGAATTTCTCAAACAAAATAATTTAATAAAAAATTCAGAAGATTCCCTTGTTCAACCATGTATTTTTTGTTCAATTGTTTCAGGAGAAACAAAATCATATGTTATAGAAGAAAATGACGACTCTATAGCAGTATTAGAGATAAATCCAATTTCCAAAGCTCACACAATAGTAATTCCAAGAAAACATATATCTTCTAGCGAAGAAATTCCTCCAAACACATTCAGCTTTGCTAAAAAAATTGCTGAAAGAATAAAAACAAAATTTAACCCAAAAGATGTTACAATTTCTTCTTCAAATTTGTTTGGGCACGAGATAATCAATATTCTCCCAATCTATGAAAATGAAACATTAAATTCAGAAAAAAAGAAAACAACTCCTCAGGAACTAGAAAATATGCAAAGAATACTAAAACCAGAGAAAAAAGTGGAAAAAATTAAATCTCAAAAAACAGAAAAACTTTCCAAACAAACCAGGATACCAAAAAGAATTCCATAACGAATCTAAAAATCCAAAAACATATAAAAAAAGTAAAATAAGAAAACTAAATAAAAAAACAGGCGTAAAAGGAACCCCTTGCCTTATCAAAATAGTTTTATATTTCTTTCCAAGAAGATTAATCTCGGATTTAGTCAAACCACTCCAATTAAACTCAATTAATTTTCTTCCAACTTTCACATCCTTATATAACCAGTCCCCTTCAGTTAACTTACTTGTCGGAACTTTCTTAATCATGCAAGCATCATCAACCGCCCTCGCATAAATATAAAAATAAGGCAGTAAAAAAATTAAAATTCCAAATATAAAAAATAAGCTCTCAATAACTCCCAATACCATTAGAATAATTCCAAAAAACATAATAAGATACATTATTTTTCTATATCTCTTAAAATTTCTAAGAAATTCTTTTTTAAATTCTTTAAAATCTTTCACCATTAAAAAAATACTCCAAATAGTTCCATAAATTGCTCCAATCAATAGAAATAAAATAAAAAATAATCCAAAAATTTGTATGTTAATTAAAAAACTTTCAGAAAAAGGGAGTATTGCTCCGAGAGAAATCATTAATTTTGCGTCTCCTCCTGCAAATGTTCTTCCATAATAAAACAAATTTCCCAAAACAAAGAAAATTCCTAACCCAATCAAGCCCTGATAGAAAAATGCAAAACTTTCTGAATAAAATAAAGAATAAAAAAATCTAAATCCCATGGCAAAAATTAATAAAGAAAAATTCAGCCAATTTGCAATTTCTCTTTTTCTTAGATCTTCTATACTAGCAAAAATAATCCATACTAGTGCAAAAAATGATAAAAAAATTATTTCAAACATTATATTTATTTTTTAGATCTTAATCTATTACGACCTCCTTTTTTATAAGGATGTTTTTTCCTCTCTTTTTTTTTATCTTTCCGCTTATTCCTTCTTTCAGTGTCTCCAATCACCATAATTAATAAAAAAAAGACTTGTTTAAATATATTTTGAAAAGACTTCATAATCTTTAAATAGTTCTCAGATTATCTTTAATCATGAAGAAAAAACGTGTTGTTTTAGGATTATTCATCCTGACCATAATTCTTCTGCCATTGATACTTGCAGAAACAATCCCAATTTCTCCTGATGAAAATCCTGCTCTAAATAGCGAGGAAGGGATTGAATTAAACAATGATAGACTAATAACCCCTTCTAGAAATATCAGAGATTCAACCAATGATGTATTCTCTAAAGAAATATATATCCCTGAAAATGTTGAATTTTTCACACGAATTTTATTTGGATTAACCTCAAGAGAACCTATTGAGTTTCAAACATTAATAATCCTTATCACTCTCTGGCTCATGTTTTTACTTATTTTGCATAGCATGATAGAATTGATTTCTCCTGGAAGCTGGAAATCATGGTTAGGAGCGATTATTCTCACTTGCCTTATGTCAATTACAGGAGCAGTAAAATCAATGGCAATTTTCTTTCTTAATTTAGGGAGTTTTTTCTCTATTTTAGAACAATGGAGTCCTTTAAAAATAGGATTTGGAATTATCACTATTATAATCCTCTTTTTTCTTCTTAATTTAATATTGGGAATAATAAAAGAAACAATCATGATGGGGAGATCTGTAGCAGATGGATTAAAAGCAGGGGCACAATTAGCAAAATTAAAAGCAATGGCAGATATAGAAAAAGAAGTAGAGTAATTATTTCGCAGAAGAAGTTTTCCTAAACTTTTCAACAAATTTCATAAATCCTTTTCTAGCCAAATCTGTAGCATGTTCTTCTATCTTTTTTCTTCTCGCTTCTAAGTACTTAGAATATGCCTGCAGGATAGAATGAAAAAGAAGGATAAATACAAATAAAACAATTATCACTAAAAATCTTGTCCATTCATGTTCTGGAGAAAAAGCCACCCTTCCCAAAAGAATTACAATATTCTTAAAAACTTGAACTTGCGCCAAAATTATTGCTAATAAAGTTGAAATAAGATATGCTAAAACGCCCTTAACAATTCCCCAAGAATTAATAATACTCCCGACATCAAAGACTACGCATAACCACAAAAGAAAAACCGCAAAAAGAGTTAAAGATAAAGAATAATCCATTCCAAATAAAACTCTAAAAACAATGTTTATTTTTGTGAAAAAAGAGTCAACTCCAGAAACAAAAGGATTTTTTAATAAAATAGTTTTCCACTCACTCCCTAAATAATCCCATTTTTCTTTCCAATAGTCTTCATCTCCATACTTCTCTTCTGTTTCTTTTAAAGCATCTAATCTATCTTCTAAATTCTCCCCAACATTTTGTAAATCATCCTGAGCAGAGATTATATTTAAAAAAAGTGAACATAAAAACAGACTAACAAAAAATAAAACACCAATTTTTTTCATATAAAAAGAATAACAAGGAACTTTTTAAAGATTTTTAGAGTTAAAAGTACAAGAAAATTTTATTTCCCGAGGGTTCTTTCCATCCGTTCTAGATTCTTAATCATTGCTGTGGCTGATTCAGTGGAACTGCTTGCTTTCTCATGCACAGCTTCTATATATTTTATAGCAACCATTCTTAAAATCTGTTTATTAAACAAAGCCATTATTATTGTAAAGATAGCAATACATAAAATAATTCCATTTGAAATCCAATATCCTTCATGTAAGACAACCCAGTCTAAAACTAGTCTATAACCAAGATAAAAAGCATAAGCATACCATCCAACCCATTGTAATATCATAATTTGCGGTTTTCCTGATGCTGCAGCCTGCCATGAAATAAGACTTAAAATACCCAAAGGTATTAAAGTTATTAATGTTAAACCTAGAGCAGTATAAGAAATAAGAACAGAATATATCTCTTCTGGAGCAACATAAGCAATTAATAAAAAAGATATTAAAATAGAAAGAACAATTAAACTTCCAGTGTGACTCTTTCCAAATTCGCCAAAAGTGCTAGAAAATAACAAATAAAGCCCCAGTACAAGTATAACAAAAAAGATTACTTTAGCAGTATTGGCACTTGCTTTTCCTTCTTTCCAATCAGTAAATAAAGTATAAAATGAATCTTTAAGCCCAGTTAGAGGATTAAATTCTGCAGCACTAACAACCCCTCCTAAAAAACTAATCATCAGTATTCCAAACAGAAATAAACATAAAATTCTTTTACTCTCTTTTTTCATACACATACTATAAATTAAACATTTATAAAGATTTCTTCAGTGAAAAGAAGTATATCAAATAAAATTAAAAATAGAATTACTTAAGGCTAGGGATATAGTCATCTGCGATTAACTGGTTCTGACCCCCCCATTCTTCACAAGTTTTACCATTAATTAATTCTTTACCAGTGTACTTATCCTTCTTAGTAGCAAGAAGCTGCTCACAAAATGTAATTTCTAATCCAACATTACATCCTCCATAAACCTCTCCAAGCGTATTGTCGTATACTTCCCTGAGATACTCGCAATTCATATATTCATCATCATTTATTTTCGTGGGAAGACACCATCCCACTCTATCTCCTATAGAAGCATATACCTTACTACATCCCTGTGCTTTCAAACTTACAGCAGGAGGCATTGCACCAATAACATCTTCTCCTGTTTTTCCCCATCCAAAAATAAAATGACCTACTCCAAAAATTAAAAGTCCTCCAATCACAGCATAAATAAGAAAATTCATCAGTGGATCTGCCCCTTTCTTACCAAGCCTCTTTACCATACCCCCACTATGAATAGATTATTTATAAATCTTTTTAATTAAAAATAAACTTAAGAGAAATTTTCTGAAACACTCCTTCAATTAAAAATTCCTTTTTACTCGTGAGTGCGACAATAAAAGAATTTTTATCTTCACTTTCTGAAACATCTGCTTCAAAATTTACTAATTTAATTTCAAAACATTCTTTCTTATTCACGATATCTCTACAAAATTCTTTTGCCTCGTAAATCTCTTTAAA
>JAHJSW010000028.1 GCA_018830245.1 Nanobdellota archaeon
AATTGAAAGACGACGATGACCAAGGGAAATTTTGGCGTTAAAATACTCTCCTTCTGAATTTGGGCCTCTGTGTTTCAGAGAGGCATTCATTTTTTTGAGAAGAACCTTATCTTTCCAATTAAAACCGTTTATTCCGCACATTTTAATTATTTTTTAAAAGGGAGAGTATTTTCTCTCCTGTTTTCCCTTCTCCAAAAGGATTTTTCCAATCTCTTTCTTTCTTTATCATTAATTCAAAATCTTCATTTGCATTCTCTTTCATCAACATATTCCCTCCACATTCAATTGTTTCAGGTCTTTCTGTTGTGGTCCTTAAAGTTATACAAGGAACTTTAAGTATGCATGCTTCTTCTTGCACCCCTCCCGAATCTGTCAAGATTGCCTTTGCGTTTTTCTCAAGAGTAATCATATCTAAAAACCCAACAGGATTTATGGTTCTGATGTTTTGAGGCAAATCAAAATTAAATCTTCCCAACATTTTCTTTGTTCTTGGATGGAGAGGGAATATTATTTTCTCTTCTTTTAACGAAGAAATATAATATAAAATTTTTTCCAACATTTTTTTATTATCAACATTCTCTACTCTGTGTAATGTCATAAGGCAATAATCCCTTCTTTCTAAATTTTCTCTTTCTATTATTTTTGTTTCATTGTTTTTTGCCCAGTAAACTGCATCGACGATGGTATTTCCTACAACAAATATTTTCTCTCTAGAAATCCCCTCTGTCAGTAAAATTTCTTTTTGTTTCTTAGTTGGGCAGAAAAGAAAATCTGAAATAGCATCTGTTAAGCTCCTGTTAATTTCTTCGGGCATATTTCTATCATAACTCCTCAGTCCAGCTTCAACATGGGCTATTTTAATTCCAAGCCTTGACGCTACAAAAGCCCCTGCAAAAACACTATTTGCATCTCCCTGAACAATCACAATATCTGGACAGTCGTCCTTAAATACCTTCTCAATGCCCTTAAGCATTCTTCCAATTTGCTCTCCCTGGGAACCTGACCCAACATTTAAATTGTATTTTGGTTTTGGTAATCCTAATTCCTCAAAAAATATAGAATCCATTTCAGGAGAATAATGTTGGTTAGTATGGAGTATATAATAATCTTCACCATTCTCTTCACACTTTCGTATAATCGGACTAAGCTTAATTATTTCTGGTCTTGTTCCAAGCACAATTGCAATTTTCATTTTTTATTTTTGAGGGACCTATATATTTTTCTTAGTGGTTTTTTAAAACCAAGATATGAAAGCAAGATTAGTGCCTCTATTTTTAGTTTTTCGGGGAAAGATACCCAGCTTTCATTATGATAATGTATGCAATAGGTGTTTTTAGTTATAATTGGTTTATATCTATGATGTTTAAATTTAGGGGTGAAGAATTCTGCAGGATAGTAAGCATAATTTGGGATTTCTTGGTAAGAGTTATTTAATTTAAATTTATACTTCGCTAATGTCATTTCAGTAATTATGAAAATGTTCGCTCTCAAATCCGGGCTTCTATTTTTTTTAATGAACTTCTTGTTTTTGTAGTATGATAAAAGGTATTTTATGTATCCATTTCCTTTTTTAGCCCCCATTAATGCTGCAGGAATTCTAAAATCCCCTGCCCTTATTTCTGAAAAACCTGAAAAACCTTCGTGTACAAGAAATTTGTCAAGAGGTTTTATTATCTCAACATCTGTATCAATATAAACTCCTCCAAATCTTTCAAGTGCCCATAATCTCACATAGTCAGAAACAAAAGCCCATTTCTTCATTTTAAAGGCTTCCTTTACATAAATTGGCGCCTTGTCGATATCAAATGTTTTTTCATTCCAACCCATTACTTTATATCTTTTACAATACTTTTTCCAAGAAGACATACATTTTTTTATTGTTTTATTTTTCCCTCCTTTCCCAAACCAACAATAATGCAAAATACGAGGAATTTTTTCATTTTTCATATTACTTTCCAAGAAAGGATGTTTAAATTGTTTTCTTTTTCTGATCTCTATGCGTTCGAGAGACATGTGTTTATTGGCCATATACTACTTTTTTCGAGACAAATTCTTTAAATTAAGGGTTATGGGTCTTTAGCCTATTATTTGGGTCAATTTTATATTATCTTCCATGAATCTTTCGCTTCTTGCACCAGCTCTTCAATTCTTTCAGGGGAAAGTTCTTTTGTTCTAACATAACATTTCGCCTCTATCCCTGCTTGCATATATTTTGTAAAATCTCTATCCATAATCTCTATCCCAAATTTGTTTGGATTTTCCCAAATAGGAGTTCCAGGAAAAGGGGTTAAATAATAAAAGTCTGCTTGCACCATCCCATGGTCTTTTAACATTGCTGAGAATTCAATAGTTTTTCTCGCTGTTTTTTCTGTTTCTCCAGGC
>JAHJSW010000029.1 GCA_018830245.1 Nanobdellota archaeon
AATCAAAATTTAAAAAAATCCCAGAAGAACCAGTTATATTCATTTCTTCAAAAGAACCTTTTAATTCTAAACCATTTAAAACTAACCTTAAAACTTCTGGATTTTCTTTTGAATAATCAATTTTAAAATTTTCTTCAGAAATTTGATTTTTTAAATCCTTTAAATATTCTTCTTTAAAATCATAATTTCCTATTTCTTCCCTAAAATTCTCTTTAAATTGCTCAATAAATAATTTTTCTAAATTCTCATTAAGAGAATTAAACCACACATTTTTATTAGGATCATATTTCACAGGAGATTTCAAATATTTTTCAGAATTGACAACTTCCATATAAGCTTTAGCAATCGCATTTTCTCCTGCTTGTTTTAAATAAAATTCTGCGTATTCTTGTTTTAAATAAAAACCTTGAACAAATTCTGCATTGTAAATTTTAGTTTGTGCTCCTTCTGAATTTTGGATAAAAGTAAAAAGAGTTGCCGAAACTATCATAAGCGTTAAAACAACCAGTACAATTATAGAAATTTCTCCTTTTTTATTCTTTAGTTTTAACATTTTCCGCTATAAAACATAACATTTATCTCTTGATTATTAAAAAACAAATCTAATTTAGAAATTTCCTTTTCAAAAACAAGATAACCCTCTCCAACAAATTCTAGATAATCTTTATTAATTTCATTACTAATCCAGATATATTCTTCTGGAGATTTAGAAACATCATAATCCGCAACAAATAAATAACATCCTGAATCTTTTTTTAAGTTTTCTAAAATAGAAGTAATTTCTATCTCTACCTCTTCCTTAATTAATTCATCGTCAGATAATTTCCATTTAAAAATTAAATCTTTTATTGTTTCTTTACTCTCTGTAATAGAACCCAAAAGAAAAAATAATTTCCTTTGATTATCTAATGCCCCACTATCTTTTCTTTCACTTATCTCAATAAAATTTTTTTCTCCTGATAAACGTTTATTCCCAATTAAACTAAAACTCATTGAAATAAAAATCAGCATTATAACAAAAATAACTATAAATGCCGTAATCCAAGTTATAGTCAATCCTACCTGTCCTGCTTTATCTAATGTTTTCATTTTAAATTTCTGAAAATTCCTCTCCTATTTGGTTTGAAGCAGTTAAAATTTCTAAAGAAAGTTGTTCAATCTCTCCTTTTTCATTTATAAAAAATAAAATCTCCTCTTTATCCAGACAAATTGGAAAATGCTTTCCTTTGATTTTCTCTCCTTTTTCATTTTCTCTAACAATCCCGCAATCTTTTTCAAATCCAGAACCTCCTCCTGAAAAAGATTTTTTTATCTGTGAGTTTTGAAAAATATCTATCTTAAAATAAAAATCATTTTCTTCTTCAAATAAACTTTTTCTTAAATAACAACTCTCAAAAATATCATAATTTTCATCAAATACCTCACTTTTCAAAAAATTTTGCTCAGAAACGCACTCTAAAATTTTTTCATAAAGAATTTTTGCTTCAATTTCTCTTACATCCACATCAGCAGAATAATAAATTAAAACTCCTCCAATAATCCCAACACCTATAATCGCCAATACTAACAGCCACCAAATTGAAAATATCTTTTCTGCACCTTTTTTATTAATAACAAACCTATAAATCATTTTCAATCCTTTCATTTATTATTAAAATAAGCAAATCTTCATCAAAATAATAATTAATCTCATAATCTGAGAAATACTTAAAACTATATCCTCGGGAATTAGAAAGTTTAACGATTACTTTATTATCCACACCATCTATCTTAAAAATATTTTGTTTATCTATTTCATTTTTCTCAGCAATCTCAAGCCCTTTCTTAAAAGATATTGAAAACTCCATTAAAGGTTTTGCCTCATCAATCATCAACGCAATTTGTTTAGCATACATTTGTTCATAAACTACTGCTCCAGAAGGAGCCTTAAAAACAAACATCATTAACAATACAAAAAACATTAAATTCAGAATGAAAAAAATTATAGTGGGAAATGTTATCCCTCCTGATTTATTATTAAAAAAATCTCTCTTAATCATAAGATGTTTAATAAGAACAATATTATAAATTTAACTAAATAAATTAAGGTATGCTCTCGATAACTGCACAGTAATTTCTTAAATCATCAACATTATAATTAACAACTCTCACAACACTGCACCCGTTTCTTGCTTCTGCACCCATTGAAATATCTCCGCAATAACCAGCAGTTAATCCTCTACTATGATATACACTTCCTTGCTGAGCAACTCCTGCTATTGCGAGTACAACCCAACTCCACGGATTAATAGCAAGTTTTCCTGCACCAGATAAAAATTTAGGTCCAAATAAAATACTTCCTGCAGCAATCCCTCCAAGTCCTGCTTTTAAGGTATTCGTAGGAGCATCCCAGTGTCCAGGAGAAGATATTTGCATAAACACCACAGCTAACTCTTCATTAGGAGGAGAAGATTCATCTTCTACATAATCTTCCAAATAGATTTCATTCCCGCCTTCCCACCAGTTCCAAAAAGAACATTTTCCATCACTCCAAGAACAATCATAATTATCTATACAAGATTCAAAATCATTAAATCGATTACAATCAGTAATTTTTAAATCATCAACAATTTTACTAAGGATCATAGAATCCCCTACCCCTTCAATACTAATCTTTGAAGGAGAATCTCCAACCAGATGTTCATAATAAGAAACATCTCCATTAGGAATTTTATGAGTCATCATATAATTTAAAGGATTTACTCGCTTTAATTCCTCTTCTCCAATTTTCTCATTTAAATTATTAGAAAAAGCTATTCTTGAACAGATTACACAAGAGGGATAAACTCCTGGCAACCCATAATCTTTTGCTAACCATTCTTTAACCCCTCCAAAAATAGAAATTTTCCCCTCTCCCATCATACTCCAACAATCAATTATTTCTTGCGAAATAAATCTCTCAGCTTGTGTGGCATCCCTAACCTTAACAGAAGTTAATCCTTCAACATTTCCAAAGTCATCCTCACAATTACCCTTCTCTTCTAGAAGAGGCATATTTTTTCCAGTAATGCAAAATTTATTTGTTTTACATTTTAAAGGTGCATATTCCTTAACTCCTAATGTATCTGGCAAAGTTCCTCTAAGAATAACAGAATTATGGCAAACCTCTCTATCAATTGTTTGCTCTCCTCCAAACTGAGAATAAAGAAGAAGAATCATCACAAATCCTATCATTAAAAGAATTATACTAACTAACATTTTTGAAGTCATCTCCCCTTTTTTATTTTTTGACATCTTAAATAAAATTTCTTTTCCTTTTTTAAGTTTTATAATCTTGTAAGAGTTTTAATTAAATAATAAACACCCATGCTAAGTGCAACAAAAAAGATTATCCATAATAATTTTTCTACAAGTCCTTCCATAACAGCTTTTTTATTCATTTTAAATTTCTTAAAGTATAGAATTGTACTTTTAATACCCCTTCATTATAAGACATTTTTACTTCTACTGCAGCACCCATAAGATTTTTATTTTCGCAAGGAGTGATGAAAATTGGATTCCAAACATACTGCTCTCCTTCTTTAGAATATTCAATACACCAACCAGAACTGCCATATTTTTTATTCAATTCATTAATAGGTTCTAGAGCAGTTTCACTAACACCGATTTTAGATTTTTTCTCTACTATCTGAATCATTTGCTCATAAATTTTCAATTTTTGATTATTTACACTTATTTCACTATAAAGAAAATCTTCTAATACTTTTTCAGACTCTAATTTAGTTTCTATATCTACTGGCCCCTCAAGAGTATAAATTTTGACAGTCTCCCCCCCTCTCCTCAAAAAGATCTCTCTTGGTATAACTTTTAGATCAATATTATCATCCAAGATAGCAGTAACAAGATGTATCTCTTGTTCAAAACTTTTGCAAACCCCTTCTTCACCACACATTTCCTTATTTTTTTCTGGACAAGCACATAAACAATTTTTTCCTTCGCAGAGAGCAGGGAAATCTCTCTCATAAGTATAAATAAACCAATTTTTCGGACCTTCAATAACATACTTATCTTCTTCTCCTTCTTCTAAATTAATAATCTTATTTTCAATATTTTCTAAAGTTGCTTTTGCCTGTTCTACAGGGGTTTTATATGTAAAAATCCCGTATAAACTAAATAATAAATAAAGAAGAAGGCATATCCCTATCACTGAAAGAATTATTTTTATTATTTCTTCTGTAGTAAGTTCTCCTTTTTTATTTTTCACTTTACTCCCATTCACAATGAGAAGCTAAATTCTCTTTCAAGCTTTCTCCTTTTATTTTTTCTAATTTTAATGCCCACCAAAAAGGTAAAGATTTGTCGCAATCAAGCGCATGCCATTCTTCTTCTTTTTCAGAAATTTTATGTTTCACAAAGATCTCTAGCTTATCTTCTAATTTTATAATTTTATAAGTATCTCCAATAAAAGATATCCTTCCATCAAAAAAACCTCCAACATTCCAATCATATTTTAAATCAAAAATATAAAATATTTCTCCTTTCTTAGCTTTTAAAATCTCTCTCTTAAAATCATTATTCAAAATAACTTTTCCATCAAGATACTTTTCTAAAGGAAAATTTATATTTACTTCAATTTTTTTAGAAATTTTTTTATTTTCTTCAGAATTCCATATAATTAATTCTATAAATTTTTCTTTTGAAGGATTCCAGTTAAAAACTGTTTGTTTCATAGACTCTCCCTCTCCAATATACCCTAATGAAATTATTCCTCCAATATCTGATTTGAGAACATAACAAAATTCTAAAGGAGAATCTATTTCAAAATCAAATGCAAAAGAACTTTTTTCTGTAATTTCAATAGAATTCTTTTCTAAAAGATTCTCTAATTTTCCCCCACTTTCAGTTCTAGGTACAAATAAAAACCTTTTGATTTCAAGTTCTTCTGCAGAAAAAACATCACCAGAAGAAAAATCACTTTTCACTTCTTCTACAAAACACTTTTTTTCTCCAATAATTTCATCCCCCGCTTTCTGTGTTTTACAGAGGAAATTTCCGGGAATTTTATAAGAATTGTCTATTACCTTCAAATCATCTATTCCTAGCATGTTCTCATATTCTAAATATTTCTGACTCATAAAAAAATCATCAAAAATAAGCGTATCATCTGCAATTGCCCCAACCTTTCCTGCATCAACATGAATAATTTCTCCATCTCCCATATCCAAGTATAATTGAGTATTCACCTCGCCAAGATAAATAAAATATTTTCCAAAACCCCAATTACTCCCAACTCTTTTTATCTCTCCAATCTTATACGGGCAGATACTTTTTATCTGCTCTTCTGTTAAATCACTTAAATCAACTTCTTCGTCTTCTGGAATAGAATAACTAGGGAGATTTCTGAGATATGATAAAGGATTGAAATTATAAATAAGCGAACTAACAACTACAACTATTAAAAAGAGAATTATTATAATCGTGACAAGTTTATTTATAGCTATTCCACTTCCTTTTTTATTCATTTTATTTTCCAAAGGTGCCCATGTTTTTTATAAATTCTATTGCGCCCCCTCCTTTCCCAAAAAGAACAAAATAACCAATCACCATTAGGATAAGAACAAAAATAGCAATAACCCACCATCCAAGTGTATCTAATTCAATGTCCCCTTTTTTCTTCATGGTTACA
>JAHJSW010000030.1 GCA_018830245.1 Nanobdellota archaeon
AAAGGAATGTTTTAATTTATGAATATGGCCAAAACAGTAGTGGATCCTACATATTCAGAAGTTAAAAAAAGTGAAACTGAGTTTGAAAAATCCAAAGAATATATAAAATATAGGAGAAAATGGGAGGAAAATCCTAAAAAACATATTGTTGGAGATTTTCCAATTCACTTAGATATAGAATCTACCAGCGTCTGTAATTTGAAATGCCCCATGTGTTTTCAGTCATTTAACCCCCCTGATAAAGGATTTATAGATTATGACTTGTTTAAAAAATGTATTGATGAAGGAGTCTCTAAAGGGTTATGTTCTGTAAAACTTATGTATAGAGGAGAACCTCTGCTACATCCGAGGATAGAAGAAATGGTTAAATATTGCAAGGAAAAAGGGATTATAGAAGTGATGTTTAACACTAATGCGACCTTATTAAGCAAAGAAAAATCAAGAGCGTTAATTGAAGCAGGATTAGATAAATTAATTTGTTCTGTTGATGGATATACTAAAGAAGTTTATGAAAAAATAAGGAGAGGGGGGAAATTTGAGACTGTTTTAGAGAATATAAAGAATTTGCAGAGATTAAAAAAAGAACTTGGCTCAGAAAAGCCAAAAGTTAGGATTCAGATGGTTGACATGCCAGAAACGCATGAATATATCGAAGGATATATAAAATTTTGGAAAGAGATTGGTGATGATATTGCGATAGAAGATCTTAGTGATTGGAATATTCAGAAAGAAGATTATACTGCCCTAAAAGATTTTGCTTGCGCACAATTATGGCAAAGATTAATTGTACTCTATAATGGAGACGTCCTTCTATGTTGTGCAGATCATTTTAAAGAAATGGTCTTAGGAAACGCAGGAAAAGAGAGTATATCTAAAATTTGGAAAAGCCCTAAACTTAATCAGTTCAGAGACCTCCATATAAATGGAGAATCGCATAAGATGAAGATTTGCAGATTATGTGGGTTAAGAGCGGTGATGAAAAAAAGAAAGAAGATTATAAAAAATGAAGAGATGAAAGAGTAAAATTCGAATAAAATGTTTGATTGCTTTGAAAAAAGAAAAAATCAATTTC
This sequence comes from Nanobdellota archaeon, assembly GCA_018830245.1. GTDB lineage: Archaea > Nanobdellota > Nanobdellia > Pacearchaeales > GW2011-AR1 > JAHJSW01. The sequence goes on from JAHJSW010000030.1 coordinate 1,073, forward strand.
TTTTAACATTGAAAATAATTAAAAAAACAAAAAATTTCCCAATTCTCTTTTTAAATTATTTTAGAATAAATCTTTTTTATAAAATAATTAAACGTAAAAATTTATTATTTAAATCTCGGGGAGGGGAAATACTCTCAGTAAGAAAAATGAGCGATGATTTGCAAGTAATAATGGATGTATGGATAAAAAATATCTATTTTCCTAATGAAAAATTTAAAATAAAAGATGGGAGCACTATAATCGATATAGGGGCCCATATTGGGGCGTTCTCAATATTAGCTTCTAAATCTGCTAAGAATGTGAAAGTATTTAGTTATGAACCTTTAAAAGAAAACTATAATTTATTATTAAAAAATATTTCTTTAAACAAGGCAGATATAAAGGCATTTAATGTTGCTGTATGGAAGAAGAATATTATTAAAAAAATATATAGGAATCCAAAATATCCTAAACTATCATCCCATACCTTAATTTCAAAATCAAATTTGTTTTATAAAGTGCCATGTGTAAGTTTGAAGGAAATTTTTGACAAAAATAATCTAAAAAAATGTGATTTCTTAAAAATAGATGCAGAAGGTTCAGAATATGAAATTTTATTAAACACTCCTAAAAAGTACTTAAAAAAAATTAAGGCAATTGTTTTAGAGTGCCATACCTATCATCCAAAATATAAAAAAGAGGATTTGAAAAAATTTTTGGAATTTCACGATTTTAAAAACGAAAAAATTCTTAAAGATGAAAATGTCCTTTATTATTATCTGAGAACATGAAAACAAATATTTTAATACTTAGTGCTGGAAGAAGAGTTGCTTTGATAAAAGCTTTTAAAAACGCTTTAAAAAAATTGGGAGATGGGGGAAATATAATTTCTGCAGATATAAGTATGTTAGCCCCCTCTTTTTATGTAAGCGACAAATATTATGTGATTCCGAAACTTGATTCTATAGAATTTATTCCTTCCTTAATAGAGATAATAAAAAAAGAAGAAATTAAAGCAGTTATACCTACAATTGATCTAGATCTTCCTGTTTTAGCTAAAAATAAGGAGAGGATTGAAAAAGAAACAGGCACAAAAGTGATTATCTCTAATGAGAAGGCAATAGAGATTTGTTCTGATAAAAAGAAAACTCATGATTTTTTTATAGAAAATAATATTCCTTGTCCAAAATTATTTCAAAAATCTGATTTTATTTCATATCCTTTATTAATAAAACCTGCAAAAGGTTTTGCCGCAGTCGGCATATCAAAAGTAAATAATAAAGAAGAATTATCTATTCTTAGCGAAAAAATTGAAAACCCTCTTTTGCAGGAGTTTGTTAAGGGAAAAGAGCATACTATTGATCTTTTTTCAGATTTTGAGGGGAATGTTATAAGCATAGTTCCTAGAAAAAGACTAGAAATCAGAGGAGGAGAGGTAGTTAAAGGAGTTACCGTGTATAACAAAGAGATAATAGAACTCTCAAAAAATATCGCTGAAAAATTGAATTTTATTGGCCCGATTACCCTCCAATGTTTTTTGAATGAGGATGGACTCAAATTTTTTGAAATAAATCCTCGTTTTGGAGGGGGTGCACCATTAAGTATTAAGTCAGGTGCGAACAGTCCTGAATGGATAATAAAACTTTTAAGAGGAGAAAAATTAGAGATTAAAATTGGCCAGTTTGAAAGAAATCTATTCATGTTGAGATATGACGATGCTATATTTATTAAAGGAATAAAAAACGAATTTACTTGGAGAGAAGAATGATTGGGGGCAAAACAGTTTTAGCTATAATTCCTGCGAGAGGAGGTTCTAAAGGGGTTCCTAGAAAAAATGTTAAACCCTTGGGGGGGAAACCATTAATCTCCTACATGATTAATGCAGCAAAAAAATCTAGATATGTTGATAGAGTGGTGGTTTCTACAGAGGATAAAGAGATAGCTGATGTTGCAAAAGAGTATGGTGCAGAAGTTCCATTTATAAGGCCAATGGAATTAGCTCTAGATACTACAGCGATGGAACCAGTAATACAACATGCAGTTAGATGGCTAGAAAAAAATGAAAAATATGAACCAGAAATTGTAGTTACATTGCAATGTACTACTCCTCTAACAGAAAAAGAAGATATAGATAAAGTAATTAAAAAATTAATTGATACGAATGCAGATGCAGTTTATACTGTCTGCGAATCAGGATACTGCGCATATCTAATGCAAAAAATAGAAGGAGATAAAATTTATTTCATAAAAGATCCTACAAATGATTTGGCACAGCACTCAGCAGTATATAGACAAGGATTGCCAAAAACATATCAAGTTAACGGGGCGATAAATGCTACTAAAAGATATGTGTTAATGAAAAGAGAAGATCCCGGATTTGGACTAAATGTACCAAAAAAAGGAGAAGATACCAGAGCAGTTATAATGAGCAAGATTAAATCTGTAGATGTGGACACATTACTAGATTTTAAATTGGCAGAATTACTTGTGAATGAAAAAAATGAAGGCAATACTATTTGACTTGGATAATACCTTATATGATGAAAAACAATTCGTGGATAGCGGATTTAAAGCAGTCGCAGAATATATCTCAAAGGAATATCATTTGAAAATCTCGGAAATCTACAATATTTTACTTAAAGACTTTGAAAGAGGTTTAAGAGGGAAAAATTTTGATGTGCTTTTGGAAAAAAAAGGATTATATAATAAAAAATTAGTATTCAAGCTAATTAAAGTTTATAGGGAGCATCCTCCAAAACTCTCTCCTTATAAAGATATTCCAGAAATATTAGAAAATTTAAAAAAATATTTTAAATTAGGGCTTGTTACAGATGGTTTTGTAAAAACCCAAAATAATAAAATTTCTGCTTTAGGTATAAGAAAATTTTTTGATGTGGTTATAATTACAGAAGATGGAAAGTTTTGGAAACCTCATCAAAAACCTTATGAATTGGCTATTAAGAAATTAAAAGTTCCTTCTGAGAAGGTTATTTTTGTGGGAGATGCCTTAAAAGATATTCAAGGAGCTAATAATCTTTCTATGATTTCTATTCAAATTGCTCATGAAAACCAAGAAAGAATTCCTATTTCTAATCATTATGTAAGTAATTTCAAAGAAATCTTAAAAATTATTGGAACTGGAAAATAAAAATGTTTTTAAACTTGATTTGTAATCTGAGAAGATGGGACCAAAAACTATTAAAATTGGTAATAAAAGGGTTGGGGAAGGATATCCTGTCTTGATAATAGCTGAGGCCGGAGTAAATCATAATGGTGATATTGAAAAAGCTAAAAAAATGATTAAAATCGCTGCGGAAAGTGGTGCTGATGCTATAAAGTTTCATACTTATAAAACAGAAGAGATTATGATTAAAGATACTCCTCAAGTAGAGTATGCTCTTAAAGCAACTGGAGAAAGTTCATTCTACAATATGGCAAAAAAATTAGAATTAAAAGAAACAGATTTTGAAGAGTTAATAAACCTTGCAAAAAGCTACGGAATTCTTTTTCTTTCAACGCCCTTTGATGAAGGAAGTGCAGATTTCCTTGAAAAATTAGGAGTTTTATTTTTTAAAACCCCTTCAGGAGAGCTAATAAATTATCCTTTTTTGAAACATATTGCTAAGAAAAATTTACCAATGATAGTTTCTACAGGGATGTCAACAATAGAAGAAGTAAAAGGAGCTGTAGAGGCAATTAAAAGAGAGGGAAATGATCAGATAGTATTACTTCACTGTGTTTCTAACTATCCTGCAAATTTTGAAAGCATAAATTTGAAATCAATTGTGAAATTAAAAGAAGAGTTTAATTTTCTTACAGGTTATTCTGACCATACTCTCGGAATTATTGCCCCATCAATAGCAGTTGCACTAGGAGCTTGTGTTATAGAAAAACACTTCACACTTGACAAAAATCTTCTTGGTCCAGATCATCAGGCATCCCTTGAACCAGAGGAACTAAGAAAGATGGTTAAGCTCATAAGAAAAACTGAAAAAGCTCTAGGGGAAAAAATCAAAAAGCCACTGGAAACAGAATTAGATGTGCAAAAAGTTATAAGAAAAAGTATTATTGCTGCAAAAGAAATAAAAAAAGATTCTTTGATTGAAAAAGAGGCATTAACATTTAAAAGACCTGGAACAGGAATTTTGCCAAAAGATGTCGAAATAGTTATTGGGAAAAAGGCAAAAAGAGATATTAAGATAGATGAAATAATAAAATGGGAGTATATTGAATGAAAATCGTTTTTGTTAGCTCTGTTGAAGATGGAAGATACTACCTAGAAGAAATTATGTCTGTTAAAAAAAGTTGTACAGGGATAGAAGCGATAGTGGGGCTTGATGGGACACCCTCTAAATCAAATAGAGCTGATTTTGATGACCTCGCAGAAAAATATGGAATCAAACTGATAAAAACAAGGGATATAAATAGTGGCGAAACCCTTTCTGAAATTAGAAATTTGAATCCGGATTGGATTTTTGTTTTTGGATGGTCACAACTCCTAAAAAAAGATTTACTCTCAATACCGAAAGAAGGCTGTATTGGAACACATCCAACATTACTGCCAAAATATCGTGGGAGAGCCCCTGTTCCGTGGTCAATAATAAAAGGCTTAACAAAAAGTGGTTTAACATTTTTCCATATAAATGAAGGAGTTGATACAGGAGATATTCTTGCTCAAAAAGAATTTGACATTGATTTTGCAGACACTGCTAAAGACATACATGGTAAGATAACTAGAGTAGGAAGGCAAATGATTAGAGAATTTATCCCTTTATTAGAAAGAGGAAATCCCCCAAGAATTCCTCAAGACCCACAAAAGCACATAGAAAATTGGCCAAAAAGAACACCAAAAGATGGTTTAATAGACTGGGATTGCTCAACAAATGCTATCTACAATCTAATCAGAGCAGTAACACACCCTTATCCAGGAGCATTTGCCCTAGAAAAGGGGAGGAAAGTATACATTTGGTCTGCGGAAATTGAAAAGGACCGTGAAAAGGTATATCGCGAACCAGGAAAGGTAGAAGAAATTACGAGAGACGGCATAATTGTAACAACAAGAGATGGTTCTTTAAGGATTAGACGACTTCAACGAGAAGGGGATATTGAAATGAACGGAAGAGATTATGCAAGAAAATATAATTGTCGCAAAGGAGAGAGTTTATAAATCAAATGAAAATTTTAATTATCGCAGCACATCCAGATGATGAATTAATGGGCGTGGGGGGAACTATCTTAAAACATGTTAAAAAAAGAGATAAAGTTTATATTTTAATGCTCACAAAATCAGAAAATGAAGAAGAAGCATTAAACAAAAAAGAAAAAATGAGAAAAATTCATAAATCTCTGGGTATTGAGAAAACCTACTTTCTTGATCTCCCCACAACTAAATTAGACACCTTTCCTCAAAAAGACATTAATGATAAAATTAGTGAAAAAATTAAACTTATTGAACCAGAAATTGTGTACACTCATCACAGAAGAGATCTAAATTCAGACCATCGAATCGCATTTAATGCCACTTTAGTTGCAACACGGCCAGCTAATTGCAATGTGAAAAAATTGCTATCTTATGAAGTTCCTTCAAGTACTGAATGGTCTTTTTCAAAAAGTTTTAACCCAAATAGTTTTGTAGAAATTTCTGATTTTTTATCGGAAAAGATTGAATTAATGAAAATTTATGATGATGAACTAAAAGATTACCCTCATCCAAGATCTCTAAAAGCGCTTGAAATTTTTGCAAGAGCGAGAGGGACAATTGTGGGAGTAGATGCTGCAGAAACTTTTATGATCATCTTCGAAAAAATGTAAAATGAATAACCCCGCGCTAAAGCGCGAGGTATCAACAAATAAAATGTTAAAACTAAGAAACCCACGGTTGAGAAGAAGTAATGTAGTGCTGGACAGCTTC
>JAHJSW010000031.1 GCA_018830245.1 Nanobdellota archaeon
AAGCCAATGGTATATTCATCAGACACTAACTCTTTAGGATAATCAGAATAAAACTTAACATTAACATTCTCTGCATTCAAGTCGCCTAAATTTCTTATTAAAGCACTCACTGAAATGTTTTCGTCTTCTTCAGGATAAATTGAACTAAAATTAATGTCATCAGCAGAAACACTAAAATCAGGTTTAGCTTCCTCAATTTTACCATAAACCATTATTCTTTTTACAATTTGGTTCGGGTCGTTGGAACCCAAATTAATGTCTTCATTGAATTCACCTAAATTCATATCCAAAACATTCAACTCAACATTGAAGCTAACGTATTCTTCTGGTTCCAATAAGACAGGCAAACTCAAACCAGCAACAGTCAAATTATCCGAAACATTCATGTCAAAAACATTCAAATCAGCATTACCTGTATTAACAATATTAAAGTCTTGAGAAACGTTTTGCAAATTGTTAATTGTTCCTAAATCCCATTCATTTGGTTCCACAGTAATATTCGGATTCAAAATAGTGAAAGTTCCTGAAATATCTTCTGTTGTAAGAATTCCATCGGTTGCAATTACTTTGATTTTATATTGGTTGCCGCCTGCATTAATCATTCCCGCATTAAAGTTGTAATCTGTTTCATTCAAATCTAAGACAACCGTATTCCATGTTAAGCCATTGTTATCAGAAAACTGCAAAGCATAACTTAAAATGTCTTCATCTAAGTCATCGGCATTCCAAGAAATTGTGTGTTTTCCTGTATGCCATTCTTCTCCTCCTAATGGAGAAGTAATAGAAACAGTAGGTTCATTAACTGAAACAAATTTTTCTGCTTTAAGTTGTCCATCACAAATAATTTGAATTGAGTTAATGTCTTCAGAAAAATTAATTCCTAATGTGAAAGCTGAGTTATTAAAATCTACTGACTCGCCATATGTTGAAAAAGTAAATTCAAGGCTAAAATTATAATCATTTAGCGTTTGACCGTTATAATCAATAGTATTTACACTACAATTTCCATCAGAACTTCCAAATTCTTGCCCTTCTTTAATATAAAAAGGCATAAAATTTACATGGTAATTTTTATTTATGCTTCCTCTAACAATTAAAATATTAGAATCTGTGGAAGATTTTTCTCCTTCATCAGTAAATTTAGAAAGTAGGTGAGTATATACTGCATTACTAGACCACCTTTTATCTGGCACATGACTTGAGCCCATAAACGAGAAATAAATATCGTCCCCGCCACTACTTACTATCTCATTTCCTTCGTTAACATAAATTCCACTCAAATATGGTTCCCCATAACACGTTACTTCATCACAAGCTCCTTGAGCACAATTTATGCCATAATCATTTGGACAGTCATTACAAGAATATATTGAATTGCCATCCTTGCAGGAACCACAACAATATCCATTGTATTCATCACACAACTCATAGATATGCCCCACTTCGTGTGCAGTTATATGCTTTGCGGTTGCTTCTGAAAGAACAGCTTTTGGAATAAGATTTGATGAAAGTCCATCAACGCCACTATAACCATATTGGGCAAGCCAATTATCTGGAATAATTCCCACAACTGCATCATTAAGATAACCAAGATAAAGATTGTCGAAAAGTCCTGCAAACAGAAATCCAATATGTAATCTGTCAAGTGGGCCTCTGACATAAGGTATTGGTATGATATTAACTTCCATTTCGTCTTCTGCTATTGGATATAATGCCTTAATAAATTTACTCTGTTCTTCAGCCGCTGCTTCAAATTCACTGTAATTAAAAATTTCTTCTTCCACAGGCCTAAAAACAATTTTAAAATTCTTGGTATCTACAACATTCATGGTAATGCTTGAAGTATTATCTTCATCTGTTTCATAATATTTTTTGTCTGGGTCAACCTCTGCTGTAATAATATAACTTCCAGATTCAGTGTAATTATTAAATCTGGTATCATAAAATATGAAGTTATGGTCTCCTACAAAGTTTTCAACCAAATAATAGTTTTTGTCATTAAAATCTACTCTAACATTAACGTCCTTTGCCTGATTTAAATCGTTTGTATTATTTATGTTCACTTTTACTGCTGTGGCTTTTCCTGCAACTAAATCTACATCTTCAACTACTTGTATTGCTTTAATGAAATTTATTTTTAAGTCAATGTATTGTGAAACAACAGTATAGTTTAATGTATCAGAAACCCAGTTTCCGTCA
>JAHJSW010000032.1 GCA_018830245.1 Nanobdellota archaeon
AGAATTTGTTTTAAAAAGATATGAAAGATTAAAAAATAAAGAAATTAAAAATTTTCCATTAATTGTGGAGTCTAAATTTGCTTCTCTAAAAACAAAAGAAATAATCTCTTCTCTTAAGGAAATTTTAGGAGAATCATTATTTGACTTAGCTCTGAAAAAAAGAAGTGTGAGGAGTGGAAGAGGGAAATTAAGGGGCAGAAAATACAAAAAAAGCGCAGGATTATTAGTTGTTTTAGGAAAAGAAGAGAAATTAAAAACAAAAGCATTTGACGTAGTAAACGTTAGTAAAATAAGCGTAAATAATCTTGCAAAAGGAGAAGAGGGGAGACTTACTCTTTATACTGAAAAAGCAATCAATGAACTAGGAGAAAAAACAAAATGACATTAAAACCAATAATCACTGAAAAAGCTGTTATGATGATTGAAGCACAAAATGTGTTAACATTTGTAACAAACATGAAAAAAAGCAAAGAAGATATCAAAAAAGAAGTTGAAGAATTATTTGAAGTAAAAGTGGAAAAAATAAGAACATTAATTAGAAACAATAAAAAATACGTATATGTTAAATTAAAACAAAATTTTCCAGCTATTGACTTAGCTACAAAATTAGGATTAATATAATATGGGTAAAAGATTAATTGTTCAGGCGCGAGGGAAAGGAAGTTCAACATATAGAGTACGTAAAAGAGCTTTTAGATATAAGTTAAAATATCCTCCAAAATTAAAAGGAGAAGGAACAGTTATTAAATTATTTAATTCCTCTGCACATACATCTCCTCTTGCAAAAGTAAAATATAGCGAAGGAAGCTTTTATGTACCTGCGTTTAATATGATGACAGAAGGACAAAAAATAAAACTTGAAGGCGGGGAAGTTGAAGAGGGGAACATTGTTAGATTAAAAAATATCCCTACTAAAACAAAAGTTTATAATATTGAATCAAGGCCTGGAGATGGAGGAGTTTTTATAAAAAGTGCAGGAAATTCTGCAATAGTAAGCAAAACTATTGGAGACCATGTTTTTGTTTTAATGCCCTCGAAAAAAGAAAGGAAATTTAATTCCAATTGCAGAGCGATGATTGGAATAATTGCAGGGGCAGGAAGACTTGATAAACCAGTTGTTAAAGCAGGGAAAAAATATCATATTAAAAAAGCAAAAAGTAAATTATGGCCAAGAACTTCTGCTGTAAAGATGAATGCAATAGATCATCCATTTGGTTCAGGAAGGGCAAAGAATCCAAAGAGCAAGATTGCCAAAAGGAATGCGCCTCCTGGTAGAAGAGTCGGATTAATAAGGCCAAGAAGAACAGGTAAGAAAAAATAAAATGGAAATGAGAAAAAAAGAATTTAAATTCAGAGGAAAAACAATTGAAGAGTTAAAAGAATTAGATGTTAGAGAGTTTGCAAAACATTTAAGGTCAAGACAAAGAAGAACAGTTCTCAGAAATTTTCAAGAGATTGAGCAATTTATTAGAAGAGCTGAAGAAAAGATTAAAAAAAATAAAAAAATTAAGACTCACCAAAGATCAATAATTGTTACTCCGGAAATGGTTGGCATGAAAATTCAAATTTACAATGGAAATAAATTTATTCCAGTAGAAATAACTGGAGAGATGCTTGGGCATGTATTTGGAGAATTTGCGCCAACAAGAGCGAGGATTAAACATGGAAGTGCAGGAGTAGGAGCAACCAAAGGATCTAAACATAAAAGTAAAAAATAAAATGGTAAATACTGAAAAGCCAATGAGTGAAGACGAAAAGAAAAGACATGGGCTGACACATAACCCTCCAATAAAGAGGAATCAAGAAAATCCTATAGTTAATACTCCAAAAACAGAGGAAAAAAACAAGTTAATTGAGAAAGGAGAAGTTAAAGAGGAGAAAAAACCAGAGGTTAAGAAGAAAGAACCCATAAAAATCAAGAAAGATAGTGCAAAAATAGATTCAAAAAATCTTCCAATATCTACAAAAAAAGCCGTAGCAATTTGTAAATTTATTAGTAAGAAAAGGATTGAAAAAGCTATTGAAGATTTAGAGCAAGTTCTTTATCTTAAAAAAGTAGTGCCAATGAAAGGAGAAATCCCGCATAAAAAAGGAAAAGTAATGTCTGGAGGATATCCAAAAAAAGGTTCTGAACATTTTATAAGATTGCTAAAAAGCCTTTCAGCAAACGCAAGTGCAAATGGTTTAGAAAACCCAGTGATAGTAGAGGCTATTGCTAATATCGCCTCAAGACCTCGAGGGAAATTTGGAAGTGTAAGAAGAAAAAGAACTCATGTGAAAATAATTGTAAGAGAGAAAAGATTAATTAAAAACGCGGTAAAGAAAGGAAAATAAAATGGAAGAGAGAAACATTGTAAAATTTAAGAAAGAAGAATTCACAATTAGAGAATATATAAAAAATTCTCTTGGAAAAGGGAAAGTAAGCAGAATTAGAATAGAATACACTCCGATAGGGGAAAAGATAATTATTTCTACAAACAAACCAGGGCTAGTGATTGGAAGAAAAGGGGAAAAGATAATTGCTCTAACAAGTATTTTAAAAAATAAATTTAAGCTTGAAAATCCAAATATAGAGGTTGATGAAATAAAAATTCCTGAATTCGATGCTCAGATAATGGCAGATGAAATTGCTCTTGGATTAGAGAGATTAGGCCCTTTAAAATTTAAAGTTCTTGCATATAGAACACTTCAAAGGATAATGAGTGCCGGCGCTGCAGGCGCAGAAATAAGAATAGGAGGAAAACTTCCAGGTGCAAGAGCAAAAACATGGAGATTTGCTCAGGGATATTTAAAAAAAACAGGAGATAGTGCAAAAGTAGTGGACCGGGCCCAGTCAACAGCTCAAACAAAACCTGGAACTGTTGGAGTAAAAGTGAGTATTCTCTCTCCTTATGCAATTCTAAAAGACAAAATTATAATTAATGAAGAGTTTATGAATAAATTGAAAAATAATTTAGAAAAAGAAGAAAAACCTGTGGTAAAAACAAAAAAATCAAAGAAAAAAACAAAGGAGAAAAAGTAAATGGCTAAATTAAAAGCAAAAGATATTCAAAAAATGAGTAAAGAAGAGAAAGAAAAGAAACTTAAAGAATTAAAATTCGAGTTAATTAAATCAAAAGCAAATGCTTCAAAGACAGGGATTTCAAGAATAAAAGAAATCAAAAAAATAATTGCTCGAATACTTACACTAGATTAATAACATGGAAATATGTCCAAAATGTGGCTTGCCACAACAAGCCTGTGTATGTGAACAGATTGTAAAAAGTTCGCAAAGGATAAAGGTAACGACAGACAAAAAACGATATGGAAAAATCGTAACTATTGTTACTGGGTTTGAGAGCGGGATTGATGTAAAAAAGATCGCAAAGGCTCTAAAAAATGAGCTCGCATGCGGTGGAACATACAAAGGAAACGCAATTGAACTTCAAGGAGACCACACAAAAAAGATAAAAGAACTGCTGGTTAACCTTGGCTTTGAAGAAGAAGCAATCGACTAAATCGCATACAAAAGAAAAAAATGAAAAAGAAAACAAAAGAAAAAAAAGTCGAAGACAAACAGATAGTTGGAACTATCTGCAATGATAAAAATTGTCCTTTTCACGGAAGTTTAAAAGTTAGAGGGAGAGTTTTTGAGGGAAAAATTACTAAAAAATTTCCAAAGAGAATTGTAATAGAATTTGAAAGGATGATTTATATTAGAAAATATGAACGATATGCTAGATCAAGGACAAAAATTCACGCAAGACTTCCAGATTGCATGAAAGACCAAGTAAAAGTCGGAGATTTAATAAAGATTCAGGAATGCCGTCCGTTAAGCAAAATTATTCATTTTGTTGTAATTAAAAAAATTAAAGATGCCGAGGAGTTAAAATGACAATAGAAGACGAACAAAAAAAATATGCATTAATAGATTGCACATATTTTGCTGATTGCTATGAAGGTACTACTGCCCCTTATCTATGCCCTTCTACAAAAAAAGATTGTGTTATTTTCCAAAGCAGACTCGAAAAAATGTTAAAACAGGAGGAGACAACACAATGAAAGCAATAAGTGCAAAAGTTACACCTGGACTGAATTTAGGAGCAATAATGATTTCTTCAGACAATAGTGGAGCAAAAATAGTCAAATTAGTTTCTGTTAAAAGAGCAAAAGCTAAAAAAAGGAAGCAAGTAAATGCTAAAATTGCGGACTGGGTAAAAGTAAGTGTAAGGAAAGGAATCCCAGATATGAAGGGAAAAGTATTTGATGCTGTCGTGATAAGGCAAAAAAAATCTTATCGAAGATTAAACGGAGAGAGAATTGCGTTTGAAGATAATGCTGTTGCGATTCTTAAAGATGAAAAAGGAAATCCTAAAGGAACTCAAATTAAAGGACCAATTGCAAGGGAGGTTTTAGAGCGATGGCCATCTGTAGCTAAAATCGCGAGTATTGTATATTAAAATGGAAAAATTCGAATTAGGAAGAGATGGAGGACCGATGAAGAATATGGCAGAAATGGAATATTTAGTAAAAGAGATGGAAAATCAACGTGGAGAAGAATTAGATAATGGTCTTAAGAGGTACCAAGAATTAAGAAAAATGGTATTAAATATATTAAATCTTGCAGGAGAGGATAATGGATGGACTAAAGAGTTTATTATAGAACAAGATAAAAGATTTGCATTAAATACTCTTAAATTAAATGAAGTTCCATTGATTTATTAAAATGAAACAAAAATTTTCGACAAAATGGAAAGCGAGTAAACAACCTCGAAAGCAGAGAAAATACTTAGCTAATGCTCCGCTTCACTTAAGAAAGAAATTTATTAGTGTGAATTTATTTAAAGACTTGAGAAAAAAATATGGAAAAAGAAACATTCCTGTGAGAAAAGGAGATTTAGTTAAAGTGATGAGAGGAAAATTCAAAGGAAAACAAGGGAAAGTTACTGAAGTGAGATTAAAGTTACTTAAAATTTTTGTTGAAGGAATTCAGATTAAAAAACAAGATGGATCAAAAGTAAATGTAAAGTTACAACCTTCAAATCTCCAGATTATTGAATTGAACTTAGAGGATAAAAAAAGAAGAATAAAGATTGGAGAAACCTCAAAACCAGAGGTTAAGAAGAAAGAACCTATAAAAATTAAAAAAAGAACAAAAACAGGAGAAAAAGAATAATGGCACACTTAAAACGGCAAAAAATTCCAAAAGAATGGCCAATAAAAAGAAAGGGTACAAGTTATGTAGTTAGACCTAATTTTAATCTCAGAAAAGGGTTGCCTCTTTTAATAATTTTAAGAGATATTCTAAAGATTGCACAGAACAGAAAAGAAGTTAAAAAAGCACTTCATCAAAAAAATATTCTTTTAAACAAACAACTAGTTCGAGATGAAAAAAATGCTGTGCTTTTATTTGATACAATCTCAATTATCCCTTCAAAAAAACATTATAAATTAACATTGTCAGAAAAAGGGAGATTTCATGTAAAAGAAATAAAAGAATCTGAAGCAAATGCAAAAATTGCGAAGGTAATTAATAAAAAAACTCTAAAAGGCAAGAAAACCCAACTTAATTTAAGTGATGGGAGGAATTTTTTATCAGAAATAAAGTGCAGTACGAATGATTCTCTTTTAATTAACCTAGATAAAAAGAAAGTAGAAAAATGTCTTCCACTAAAGGAAAAAAGCAAGGTAATTATTTTTAGAGGACAGCACTCTGGAGCTGGAGGAATAATAAAAAAAATAGACAAGGATAAGAAAATAGTTGAAGTGGAAGTAAATGACAAACAAATCAACGTCTTAATTAAACAACTAATGGTAATAGAATAAAATGGAAAATAAAAAAGAAAATATAATGAAAAAAATAAAAATAGAAAAAGTTGTTCTTAGCGTTGGAGGACTTGGGGAAGAATTAGAAAAAGGTGTAAAGCTCTTAAAAATGCTGACTAATAAAAAACCTGCGAAGATTAGATCTACGAAAAGAATTCCTTCCTTAAATGTTAGGCCTAATTTAGAAATAGGTGCGGTAATCACCCTTAGAAAAAATGCAGAAGAAACTTTGAAAAAAATGCTTATCGCAATAGATAATGTCTTAAAGAAAAAGCAAATAAGTGAGAATAATTTTTCATTTGGAATAAAAGAATACATCGAAATTCCTGGAACAGAATATCAGAGAGATATTGGAATTAGAGGATTTGATATTACTGTTGTTTTTAAAAGGACTGGACGGAGAGTTAGAATGAAAAAAATAAAAAAAGGGAGAATCCCTAAGAGACAAATGATTTCCAAAGAAGAAATAATTAAATTTATGGAAGAAAACTTCCAGACTAAGTTTATTTAAAATGGGCGCAAGTGATTGGAGAAATATTTTAAAACAATTAAGGAAAAAACCTGCAGTGATGGAAAAATTCTTAAAACACTGCAAACCAAAAGAAAGAAAAACTGGAATTGCTGCAAGAAAATGTGAGAGATGCGGAAGATTTGGAGCACACATAAAGTCATATGGATTAAATTTATGCCGACACTGCTTTAGAGAAGTAGCTGAAGAAATCGGTTTCAAAAAATATAGTTAAAATGAGCCACGATGTAGTTGCAGATGCACTAAACATGATAAAGAACGCTAAAAAGGCGAGAAAAGAGACTGTAAGAATCAGAAGGATCTCAAATCTTCTAATAGAAATTCTAAAAATTATGAAGCAGAAAGGTGCGATAAAAAAATATAAAATTAATAGCAATGAAAAGTCTGTTGAGATAACAATTGGAGATCTTTCTAATTGTAATGCAATAAAACCAAGATTTACTGTAGATAAAAATGACATTGAAAAATACCGAAGGAGATATCTTCCTGCAAGAAATATTGGAACAATGATTATTTCTACAAACAAAGGACTCCTGACTCATGAAGAAGCTCAAGAAGAAAAAACAGGAGGATGCTTAATAGCATATTTTTATTAGAATGGCACGAGGAATCATGAGTGAAGAAATGCAAGTTACTCCATGGGATCTTTTTGAAAACCTTGAAAGAGTTAGAGAATTAATGAAAGAACTTGCGGGATATCGAAAGATACTTGCAAGAGGGAACATCAAATTAGGCACATTCATAAAATATTCTGCAAAATATATGGGAACCATTAGAGCTGCAAAAGAGTGTGGACTCATTTCAAGAGAGGAAGAGAAATTACACATTGGAGAATATTTTTACTTTACAAGAATAAATTAAAATGAAAAAAGAATTATTTCAAACGATTGAAATCCCAAAGGGAGTGGAAGTTAATTTAGATGGAACTTTATTACATGTAAAAGGGCCTGAAGGAGAAATTAAAAGAGAGTTTAATTTTGATAATGGGGTTATTGAGAAAAAAGATAATAATATTGTGGTTGGAAGTAAAAAAGCAACAAAAAGAGAGAAAAAAATTATTAACACTTTTACAGCACACATTAAAAATATGATTCAAGGAGTTCAGAAAAAATTCGAGTATCAGTTAAAAGTGTGCTTTAGTCATTTTCCTATGACTGTTGAAATACAAGAAGAAAAAGCAGTTGTCAAAAATTTCTTAGGGGAAAAAATACCTAGAAAAGTGAGGATCCCTCCAGGAGCAGAAGTAAATATAGACAAGGGAATAATTACTGTTAAATCAGTAAATAAAGAACTTGCCGGACAGGCAGCAGCAAATTTTGAGAAGGCTACAAAAATTAGAAACAAAGATAGAAGAGTATTTCAGGACGGAATTTTTTTTATAAATAAAGCAGGGAGAGAGATATAATGGTAAAATTTTTAAGAAGGACCTGGGGAAGATATTCAAAATTAGGGAAAAGAAGAAAGAAAAAACAAATTTGGAGAAGACCAACTGGAAGAGATAATAAAATGAGAGAGAAACGAAAAGGGTATCCTTCAATAGTGAGTATTGGCTATAAAAAAGACAAAAAACTTCGAGGCAAGATAAAAGGAGTTCAACCAATTTTAGTAAAAAACATTCGTGATTTAGATAAAACAAAAAAAGGAGATCTAATCCTTGTTGGAAAAGTTGGAAAAAAGAAAAAAATTGAATTATTAAAAAAAGCAAAAGAGATGAAATTAGAAATTCAAAATGTAAATCCTGTAAAATTTCTTAAAAAAAATAAAGAAAAAAAAGGAGAAGAAGTGAAGGAGAAGAAAAATGAATCTAAGTAAGAAAAAAAGTCTAGCAATCAGAACACTAAATGTTGGCAAAAAAAGAATTGTTTTTTTGCAATCAAGATTAAAAGACATTAAAGAAGCCATTACGAAGCAAGATATTCGAGATTTAAAAAAAGATGGAGCAATTATTGTTAAAAATGTTAGTGGAAGGAAAAAGAAAAAGAAAAATTCAGGGAAGAGAGGGCCTGGAAAAATTAGAAAAAAAGTCAATAAAAGAAAGAAAGAATATGTAATTATGACAAGAAAATTGCGAGCATATGTTGCTGAAATGAAAAAACAAGGGAAATTATCTCCTGAAGATGTAAAAGATATCAGGAATAAGATTAGAAACAGGTATTTTAAAAGTAAAGCTCATCTTAAAAAATATATTGGGGAGTTAAAATGAAAACTATAAAAAGACGAAGGAAAGATCATAAAACAGATTACTTAAAAAGAATTAAATTACTAAAAAGCGGGAAACCAAGAATTGTCTTTAGAAGAACGAACAAATATTTTCTAGTACAATATGTAATAAGCAAACAAGCACAGGATAAAATTTTGTTAGGATTAAATTCAAAACAGTTATTAAAATATGGATGGCCAAAAGAAGCAGAAGGAAGTTTAAAGTCTATTACAGCATCTTATCTTACTGGATTTTTAACTGGGAAGAGAATAATTTCTAAAAAATTAGACTCTCCGATTATTGACTTTGGAATGATAAGAGCAATACATAAGGCAAAACCTTATGCTTTTTTAAAAGGACTTATCGATTCTGGAATAAAAATAAACTGCAAGGAAGAGGCATTCCCAACTGAAGAAAGAATTCAGGGAGGACACCTAAAGAATAAAATTAAGTTTAAAGAAATTAAATCCAAGATAGAGAATGAAAAATAAAATGCCAAAAGAAAAAAATAAAGAAATTGATAAGGTTGAAAAAAAGAAAGAAGAAGTAGCGCCTACTAAAATAGAAGAAACCCCTCAAGAAGTGAAAGTAGAGGAAAAGCCAGAATATGGAAGAAATAATTTTAGAAGAGGGCGGCCTCCAATTCCGACTACTAAAGAACTTTTAGAAGCATGGGAACCAAAAACAAAACTAGGAAGAGATGTCAAGAATGGGAAAATAAAAAATATTGATGAAATTTTAGATAAAAACCAGAAAATTTTAGAAGAACAAATAGTAGACTCTTTAATAGAGCTAAAATCAGATTTAATTTCTATTGGACAAGCAAAAGGAAAATTCGGGGGAGGGAAAAGAAGGGCATGGAGACAGACACAAAGAAAGACAAAAGCAAGAAATATTCCTACTTTTTCAACACTTGCCGTAATTGGTGATGAAAAAGGGCATGTAGGGATTGGTTCTGGAAAAGCCATGGAAACTCTTCCTGCAAGAGATAAAGCAATAAGAAAAGCAAAATTAAATATTATCAAAGTGGCAAGAACCTGCGCAGCATTTGATTGTGCCTGCTCAGAACCACACACAGTTCCGTTTAAAGTTATGGGAAAGGCCGGAAGTGTAAAAGTTATTTTAATCCCTGCTCCACAAGGAACAGGATTAGTTGTAGGAGGGGAGTTGAAAAAAGTATTGAAATTCGCAGGAATTAAAGATGTTTATAGTAAAACTTTTGGCAAAAAAAGAACAACATTTAATTTAATTAAAGCATGTGCTGATGCATTGAAAAAAACAAACAAAGAAAAATGATAACAGTAATAAGAATTAGTGGGAAAATTGGACTAAGAAAACCAATAGAAGAAACTCTTTATAGGTTAAGAATAAGAAGAAAATACTCTTGTATTGTTCTTACAAATCCTACAAAAGAACAATTAGGAATGATTCAAAAAGTTAGAGATTTTGTAGCATTTGGAGAAATAAAAAAAGAAATGTTTGAAAAACTTATCAAATCAAGAGGATTGCCAGTGAATAAGACTAAAAAATTAGATGAACCAAAAAAAATAATCTCAGAATTAGAAAAAGGAAAAAAATATGAAGAATTAAATTTAAAACCTTTTTTTAGATTGCACTCTCCAAGAAAAGGGATTAAAAGTAAACTTCATTTCCCAAAAGGAGTTTTAGGGAATAATAAAGAGAAAATAAATGAATTAATAGAGAGGATGCTTTAAGATGGGAACAATTGTATATAAAAATTTAATTGAATTCTTATTAGAAGAAGGGGATAAAACAAAGGAAGAAATAATTAAGGAAGCTGCAAATAGATTCGAATTTGATAAAGAAGCATTAGACTTTAATATTGGATTGGGATTAACAATGGGTGAAAGATCGGGTTTTTACTCTAAAGATGAAAAAGGAATGTATCATTTATTAAAACATAATGAAGGCATACTTAGTAGAAGAAAATTTTTAGAAAGTTTAAATAAAGCCACTCCACAATATCTAGAACAAAGGCCCTGGATAGTAAAATTAAAAACTGCTTTAGAGGAAGACGAATTAAGAAGATGAAAGTTAAAAAAAGAAAAAAGTCAAGCAGAATGCATGGAAGAAAAATGGGAACTCATGGAGGAGGAGCAAGAAAAAAAAGAAAGGGCTCTGGTCATAAGGGAGGAAAAGGCATGTCTGGAAGTGGAAAGAGAGCAGATCACAAAAAAACACTAGTAACAAAAATGTATGGAAACAAATATTTTGGGAAACAAGGAGAAACCAGTAAAAAAACAGCAAGAGACACTAGAAAAAGAATAAATCTCGGAGATATAGAACTTCATTTAGATAAATATGGAAAAAAAGTTGGAGGAAAATTTGAAGTTAATCTTAAAAATTACAAAATTTTAGGGGATGGAGCTGTAAAAAGTAAATTAATTATAAAAGCTAAAGATGCTTCAGTAACAGCAATTAACAAAG
>JAHJSW010000033.1 GCA_018830245.1 Nanobdellota archaeon
GATCATATTTTGGATGAACTTTTACTGGTCGTCCCTGATCATCATTACAATAAGCTTTGTTGTTTCTAATAAATATCCTCTTTTTTCCAGGAGGATAATTTACTCGACGTTCCCAGCATTGTCTTACAAAACGCCGATCATTTAACAAACCCCTTTTCAATACCCCTGGAACAGTAAAAAAATATTCTCGAGCTTTATAAAAAACTTCTCTTCTCCTTGACCTTTGGTTTTTCCAGTCTAAAACACCCATGATTCATTCTCTCCTAATAATAAACATTAAAATAATATAATATAAAAAGATTTATATTCTAAATTATCCCATCCCAACATTTAAAAAACAAACTTCCTTAACAAATTTATCAAATTAAATAAAAGGAGACAAAAATGGTAGAAGGATATTGTGTTACATGCAAACAAAAAGGTGTAAAGATAAAAAACCCAGTGATCAGTAAAACCTCGAGAGGGGGATTTATAGCAAAAGGAATTTGTTCAAAGTGCAATAAAACAAAAGTTTGCGCAATGATGTCAAAAGACAACGCAGAAAAAGCTATAAAATCTGGCGATGCTAAGAAGGGGTACTAAAACTTTTTAATTTTTTAAAGACTCTTCTTTATTTTTAAAAAATGTTCGTGAATATAATTAGATCTCATAGAGATATCGTGGCAATTTGTGATTCAGAATTAATTGGAAAAAGATTTGAAGAAGGAAAGTTTCAATTAGATATTAAAGAAAATTTTTACAAAGGAGAAAAAATGTCTAAAGAAGAAGTTAAAAAAATCATGCAGAATTTAATTAAAGAAGATGCTACATTTAATATTGTAGGTACAGAAGCAACAAACACGGCAATAGAAACAGGAATAATTTCAGAAAAAGCTGTTAAAAAAATACAAGGGATTCCTTTTGCAATGAAATTATTATAATCCCCAACATTTTATAAATCCCATTCTCTCAAAATAATTATGAAAAAATTTAACAAGAGTTCAGAAGAATCAGAAGAAAAGATAAGAGTTAAACTTCCACGAGGAAAAGAAGTTCTAGGAATTATTGAACAGAGATTAGGAGGGAATAAAATGATGGTAAACTGCCTTGATGGAAAATCAAGGAATTGCAGAGTTCCCGGAAGACTTAAACGAAAATTATGGCTTCGCCCAAATGATATTGTTATAATAGAACCATGGGAATTAGATGGCCAAAAAGGAGATGTCACATTCAAGTATAAACCAAATCATGTAGCTTGGTTAAGAAAAAACGGCTTTCTGGAAAAAGAAAAAATAGAGTTTTAACTTACAACTTCTGCTAAAGACCTAGCAATTTTTCCTTTCAATTCTGTTAAATCAAAACTTTTAATCACAAAATGATCTGCAGCTATGCTTTTCATATCTTCTTTGAAACCGCCATAAGCTGTGCAAAGAATTACTGGAAGATTATGATGTTTATCTTTAATATCATGAAGAGCATCTAATCCATTATAATCCACCATTTTTATATCTAAAACAACTAAATCAGGTTTTTCTCTAACAATTAAATCCAAGATACCTTTAGGAGAATCCCTTGTAACAACATCATAACCTTCTTCACTCAATTCTTCTGAATATAAAGACCTAATATGCTCATAATCATCAATTACAAGTATTTTTTTAGGCATAAAAAAGATTCTTTTTCAACATATTTAAAGATTCTGGTAAAAACATGAGAATATTTTAGGGATTTTGTAAATCATTTCTTCTTTTCTAATTTGAAAAAATGAGCAGTTAAGTGCTTCCTGGAGCCGATATAATTTTTTAAACCAGTTTTATCTATGATTATTACAGGGTTTACGAGGTAAAACAAAATGATACAAAAAATTAAAAATATATTGGGCAACAAAAGAAAAGGATTATCTGAGAAATCCCATTATTCTATAAGTCAAGTGTCTAAGGATTGGTCAAATTTCATGAATAAGGATACTTATCTGACCCATGACTTAAAAGATAAATTTAACACAATGATTAATTATGGTGTGTCTGAAGTAAAGATACCTTGGTATTTATTTTTTGATTTTAGTTTGAAAAGAAAAATTAATTCAAATATTGAAAATCTAAAAAGATATGAAAGAGAGGTAAGTGAATTTAATCCGAACTTTGTTGAGAGAAAGATAAAAGAATATGATCCTTTGTTTAAACAATCACCTAATCCGTTGGATAAAAATCAAAAGACGGCAATAGTTATTGATGATACTCATAACTTAGTTGTAGCTGGTGCAGGTTCTGGAAAAACTGAGGTATTAACAACAAGAATTGCTTATTTAATTAAAAGAAAATCTGATTCTGTAAACCCTAAGAGAATTTTGGCGTTAGCTTTTCAGGACAAGGCATCAAAAGAGATAGTACAGAGATTAAAAGAAAGATATGATGTAAATGTAGAGGTAAAAACTTTTCATGCTTTAGGGAAAAAGATTTTAGAAGATTCTTCAAAAAATAACTCAAAAAAAATGCCAACTATTTTATTTAGTGGGGATAACTTTGAGATTAGATTTCAAAAGTTTATAGAAAAGATTTTTCTTTCAGTATTGAAAGAGGAAGAATTTCAAGAGAAAGTCTTCAAATATTTAGAAGATTATGATGAAGACTTTATATCTAAAGAAGAGGAAGATTTTGAAACTAAAGAGGAATATTTCAAATATAAAAAATCATTAGAGTATACTGCTCTTAATGGTATAAAAGTAAAAAGCAAGGATGAGAAAGATATTCTTAACTTCTTTATAATGAATAAATTGGATAACCAAGAAATAAAAATTTTATATGAAGAACCAGCAGAATGGATGAGTTATTTAGATGGAGACGGGCAAAAAAAAATTCCAGAACCAGACTTCTATTTTCCAGAATATGACTTGTATTTGGAACACTGGGCAATAAATGAAAAAGGTGAAGTCCCCGAGTGGTTTGAAGGAAAGAATCCTACTGAGGAATATGCGAAAAATATGAACTTAAAGAAAAAGAAATTTAATAATAATGATAAGTATACTTTAATTGAAACAAGTCATGAAGATTACTTAAAATTAAATTTTAAAGAAGTGTTGAAAGATCGATTCTTAAAAGCAATAAAAACTAAATCTTCTGATAAGAAATTAGTATTTGTACCTTTGTCTTATAAGGAACTTGTTAGTAAAGTTTGGGATGAATGCAAAATATCTGTAAAAGCACTTCCTAAAAGAATATCTGAATTTATTGTTATTGCTAAAACCTATAACCTAACTCCAAAAGAAGTAAGGTTAAGATTAACTAATGAGAAATGGTCTCCCAAGCAAAGATCTTTTGCTGATATTGCTTTAGGAGTATATGAACTGTATGAAAAAGAATTAAAAAAAGAAAATAAAATAGATTTTGGTGATATGATTAATCTTGCTATAAAAGAATTGAAGACAAATAAAGACTTATACAAGGATGTTTATGATCATATCTTAATTGATGAGTATCAAGACTTAAGTCATCAGAGATATAGGCTTATACAGGTTTTAATGGAAAAGAATAAAGATTGTAAATTGTTTTGTGTTGGGGATGACTGGCAGGGAATAATGGGTTTTTCAGGTGCTAACTTAGATTTCTTTGTTAATTTCCATAAATATTTTCAATATCCTGCAAGAACTGATCTTACGGTTAACTACAGAAGCATAAAGTCTGTAGTTGATACTGGGGCAGAGCTTATAAAAAATAATAAAAATTCTCAATTAATTAAGAAGACTGAAGCAAAGGATACAAGGATAGAGCCAATAGAAATTTATGCCTCTAATATTAAGAAAGAAGATTATGCTTATTATTATAAAGAAATAGCAGAGCATTGTATCAATAAGATTAAAGAATTTCATGATAAAGGATACAATTGGAATGATATAATGATTCTATGCAGAATAAAGAATCCTGCTTTGATTAATTTTATTGAAGATTTCGCTCATAAAGAAAGCATACCTATTGATAGAGAGCTTATGAGAAAAGACTCTATTCCATTAATATCTGTTCATGCAAGTAAAGGTCTCCAAGCAAAGATTGTTTTTGTTTTGAATGTAAACAAAGATCTATATGGTTTTCCATGTGAGCTTGAAAATCCAGATATTTTTGAATCAGTTAGACTAGGAGAGAAGAAAGATAGAGAAGAGGAAGAAAGAAGATTATTTTATGTTGCTATCACAAGAGCAAAAGAGAAAGTTATAATATACACTCAAAAATGTTCCAGTAGCAAGTTCCTTAATGAGATTAAAGGACATACTAAATGGATTAATCTCCATTGATATAGTTAAACATTCTCTAATTCTCTTTTTTTATCTTCCCTTCATTATCCATAAAATTTTATAATATCGGAAGTATATCAAAATTGTTATGAAAAGTAATAAATATCATCATGTTTTAAACAAAAATATTTAAAGATTTATGTAATCAAAAATCTTATAATCTACTTCATCTTTACAAAAACATGAAAACAATTATCTCAGAAAAAATTGCAAGAATAATAAAAAACAAGAAAAAATTGCAAGAAAAATTAAAAGTTAAAATTACCAATAGAGGAAAAGAAGTTTTTATAACAGGAAAACCAGAAAATGAATATATTGCTGAAAAAGTAATTGATGCCCTCAATTTTGGATTCCCTTATTCTTCAGCCATGTTAATAAAATCAGATGAATTTGAATTTGAGATACTTAATATTAAAGATTATACAAAAAGAAAAGATCTTCACAGAGTTAGGGCAAGAATTATTGGAAAAGGAGGGAGGACACTAAAAACACTAACACAATTGACAAAGTGCTATCTTGAAATAAAAGATAATTATATAGGAATTATTGGTTCTCCAGAGCAAATAAAAAATGCCCAAAATGCAATCATTGCTATTATCCAAGGAGCAAAACAATCTAATGTATACAAATCACTAGAAAAAACCCAGATAAAACCTCTTTCTGATTTAGGATTGAAATAATTTATTTTATTTAATTAAAATTAGTATCATCATTTGTTGGGTCAGCTTCTCTAACCATATCGCAAAGTATCTCAACAGGCTCGATCGGGGGGGTTCCGTGCATTTGATAAAAATCAAAAGTATATTCAGATTCTAAGGGATAGAGTACACACCTCTTTTTTCCCTCTTTCTATTATCTCCATTAACATTTTCATCTACACTTTTTTCTTCTCCCATAATCATCAAAATTTCTTTATCTATATAAATTTATCTAGTAATCTCTAAATCTAATAATAATAACCTTTAAATATAAAAAATATCTCGAGTCATTATGTTCCCGTAGCTCAGTAGGTAGAGCGCATGGCTGTTAACCATGGTGTCGGAGGTTCGAGTCCTCCCGGGAACGTTTTTAATTAATCACAATAATTCTTAAAAAGCATCTCTGAGATTATTATATATGCCAAAAGAATTATCAGACCATCTCCCATCTCGCTTTGATCTAGATGACCTTAGACTTCCTGGATTTTTTTCAGAAATTGCAGTTTACCTCTCGTTATACACTAGCGGGGAAACACAGGGATTGGGGGAAGAGGAATATGACGTAATTAACTTCGCAGCAGAGATTTTAGGAGAAACCTCCAGAGATTTAAGAAGAAATAGCATAACAAAAGATGGCGAAATCTTTTTTTGGAAATTTTATGGTCAAACAAAAGAAGAAGGGGAAAACCCAGAGAAGGCTAAAAGACTATATGCAGATAGATTAAACTCAATAAGTGAACAACTTTTTATGGTTCATCATTTGCCCTCAGAAGATATTGAAAAGTTAATCTCTACTTGTACTGCTCTTTCCCAAGCAACATTACAATGGTGGAACTCACGCCATCCAACAGGCTTCAAGAGATATGCTGCCTAATCCGAAAGAATATTTATCAATCTTTTTTTCTCTCCAACTCAGAATAAACTATTTTAAGCTCATCTAAAGTTAACACTTCTCCTCCTAACTCTTCTAAAGAGTAATTAACAATTGCTAAACAAGGTCTGAGACCTTTTTGAAACATTTTATGTTCAAAATAAATTTCTCCTGCCCAAGAATTCATATATCCTAAAAGATTCGCAACTCTTTCTAATCCTTGTTGCCCAGAGTTTTGAACTAAATCAAATTTTCTTTTTATCTCTTCAGAGATCATAAAAATTCCACTTAAACTCCTTTTATAAATTTAATTAATTTTTTAAAGAACCTTTTCCTAGATTTATTATGAATTTAGACAACGCAATACAAAAAAGACAAAGTATTCGTAAATTTTCATCAAAAAAACCTGACTGGAGAGATATTATCGAGTGTATAGATACAGCAAGGTATGCTCCAATGGCAGGGAATATTTTTACTCTAAAATTTATTGTAGTAGAAAACAAAGAAAAAATACAAAAACTTGCAGATGCAGCACAACAACCATTTATTGCAAAAGCACAATATGTTGTCGTAGTTTGCACAGATTCTTCAAGAACAGTAAATGCTTATGAAGAAAGAGGAGAAAAATTTTGCAGACAACAAGCAGGAGCTGCAATAGAAAACTTTTTACTGAAAATAGAGGAAAAAGGTCTTGCTACTTGCTGGATAGGGTATTTTGTAGACAGAATGATTAAAGAAGCATTAAGTATTCCAGAAAACCTTGAAGTTGAAGCTTTTTTCCCAATTGGATATGAACAAGGAAAAACACAGAAAAAAAGAAAGATTCTATTAGATAATATTCTGTATTTCCACAAATATGGGAATAAAAGAATGAAACCTCTTAAAACATTAGATGTTTAAAAATTCTTAGATTTCCAATTAGAATACCATTCACGAAATCTATTAGAAGAATCCTCATTTCTCCAATCATCTTTTCTTAATCTTTCCAAAACAAAATTTAAAAGAGAATGCCCCTCTAATTCTTCCAGAGAACTAATTAAACGAACTCTCACTTCATCAGCACCAGATAAATTTCCCTGTTCATAATTAAAAGGTAACTGAAAAAGAGAATTCCCTACGTAATGAGTTATCCAGGACTTTGCTTTGCAATCATCCATTAATCAAAAGGCTAAAGAAAGTTATTAAATATTTATATCTTTTAATATAGCAATAAAAAAGAAAAAAACCCTCGAGAATTAATCCTCAAGGGCATTAAAAAATTATCTCCAAACTTCTATCCCTAAATCTGAAATTTCTCTAGACACTGGAAGAGCACGTTCATCCCTTGGTTTGCCTAAAACATACGGAGATTTAACCCCAGTCATAATAGTTATCACTCGCACCTTTCCAGCAAATTCCTTGCTGATTCTAGCACCAATAATAACTTGTGCTTCTGGACTCAAATTCTCTGAGACAGTTCTTCCAACCAAATCAAACTCTTCTAGCTTTAAATCAGGACCACAGGTAACATGTATCAAAGCTCCAGTAGCTCCCTTATAATCCACGTCAAGTAGAGGATGTGTAAGAGCCTGCTTAACAGCTTCTGCAACACGATCTTGTGTATCTGATTCTCCAATACCAATCACTGCAACATCACCACCTTTCATAATTGCCGAAACATCTGCATAATCTAAGTTAATCAAACTTGGAAGAGTAATTGTTTCAACAATTCCTTTAATCATAGTACTAACTAGTTCATTAGCAACAGCAAAAGCTTGCTCAAGGGGTAATTGCCCAGCAATGTCTACAAGCCGATTATTGTCAAGGACAATACAAGTATCAGAAACTTCTCGTAGTTCTTGTAAACCAAATTCAGCTTTATCAATCCTAGCTTTCTCAGAATCAAAAGGCATAGTTACAACACCAATAACAACCGCACCAGTCTCTTTAGCAAGTTGAGCAACTACAGGAGCTCCTCCTGTACCAGTTCCACCACCCATTCCAGCAATTACAAAAACCATGTCTGCTCCAGACACAACCTTTTTTAAATCAACCAAAGCCTCTTTAGCAGCTTCTCTACCTACCTGAGGTCTTCCCCCTGCTCCTAGTCCTCTAGTTAATTCCTTACCAATAAGCGTTTTCTCATCAGCCTTTGTAACACTTAGATGGAGCGCATCAGTATTTGCAGCATAAATTGTGGCGCCATTAATTCCTTTGTTAAAAAGCCAGGTTACAGCATTTCCACCACACCCACCAACACCAACAACTTTGATGTTGGCTTTTCCAGCTCTTAATTCATCAAAATTAATGCTATGTTTTTCAGTATTCTGTATAGCCTCTTTTGCAAAATCTAACACCATATTTTTTTATTATCCTCCTTTCAATTGTATCATCATCTGTGATACAGATGATTGGAAATTTTACATTTCCTTTCAATTTTATTTGGAAGCCCCTAAAATCGCGAAACATTTAAATAGCTCGCATACTTCCAACTATTGTTATAGAAACAAAAAGAGGCATCACCCCTTTTATACAAATCATTAATTCAGAGCACCACCAATGAATTAATTAATATTATGAAAATAATAATTTCTTTTTCTTTAAATAAATTTCTATGGTTAAATAATAGGTTAGTTCATACTAAAATTTAGATAAAACTCGTAAAAGAGCTAAGAAAAAAAGAATTAATTAAATAATTTCTCTAGCTTTTCAACTTTATTCCAACTTTTTTTCAATTTAGAATTGCTTTCCCTAACAATTATTTTTAAAAAAGAATCATCAACCAAAATTTTTCCTTTTTCAATAATTGGGAATTCCAACCTCTCTGTGCTATTTAATTCAACAATAAATCTTTTTTCAGAGGAAATTATTCCTGATTTTTTCCATCCTGCTAATTTTGCAAGAGCATATAATTTTTGAGCAGATTCTAGGTTTTTGCAAGCAACATGGAGTATACAAGGTTCTTGCTTAAATTTGAGAAATCTTTTATTTTTCTTTGAAATTTGAATCAAGTCTTCCTTTAATTGGTTATAAGAGATTAAATCATGATAAATCTTTAAAAACAATCCCTCTTCTTTTTTATCCTGATTTATCATTAAAACAACTCTCCCAGAACAAGAAGAAGTTGTATAATAATCTTCAGAAGAATTTATTTTTTTACACAACAGAGTAATCTTTTTGTCCCATGATTTTTTAGATGATTTATCTAATTTAGATAGAATAGACTGTTTTCTTTGGGAAAAATCATTTTTCATTTTCTATTTGCAAATCTTTATAAGAAACATATCTTAAATCTAAACTTTTCTCTAGTTCTTTTGGCAAACTTTCACTTATAAGTTCTTTTATAATATAAACAGGCTTTGGATTAAACCATTTACTATAAGCAATTTCAGCCAATACTCCCACAGCATAACCTACACACAATAAAACATCTGTTTCTTCATTTAATTTTTCAGGTTGATTTCTCCAGGTTCCACAGTTTATAATCTCTCCAAGTTCAGTATTCACCCATTCATTATATCCAAACTCAGTATCTTCTTCAGGAATAATCTCAAGGATTTTTTTCCCTTTATTTTTTAAATAAATTTGAGCAAGGTATTCAGAAACACTTCCTTTATCAGGAGTAATAACAATTTTATTTTTTTCTCTTGCAAGTTTCTTTGCTAAGAAAGACAAAACTTCTTTAGCAGAGGGATTAACTTCTTCAAGAAATTTCAATTTACTCGGGCCAATTATTCCTATTTTCATTAATCCTTCTCCAATATCTCGCAATTAATTCCTATCTCTCCGCATAACTCCTTAAATTCCCTAGCATCTTCTTCACTTCCAACAATACTCCCATAGTGCATAGGAATCACTAAAAAAGGCTTAATCATCTCTGCAGCCTCTGCAGCTTCTTCAAAATTCATTGTAAATCTCCCTCCAATCGGAAGAAGGGCTATTAATTTCCTTTGATTATACCCAGTAAGTTTTTGCATTTCTAAAATATTATCTGTATCTCCTGCATGATAAACAAGAAGATCATTCATTTTTATTAAATATCCAACCCATGCTTCCTCTTTTGGATGAAAATGTTTGTCAATATTATATGCTGGCAATGCTAAAATTTTTATCCTTCCAAAAACCAATTCTTGGCCAGGTTCAATAACTTCCAAACGAACAGGGGTATTAAATTTATTTATCTTGCTCTGACAATCTGCCGTAACAATAATTTTTGTCCCTTTTTGAATTATTTTTTCCATATCTGCCACACTACAATGATCATAATGACTATGAGTTATTAAAATCAAATCAGCTTTTTCAGAATCTTCCTTGATATTGTAAGGATCAACATAAATAACCTTAGAATTTTTGATTAAAAATCCTGCATGCCCCAACCATTTAATTTCCACACCATCAATGTTCATAGAAAAAAGAACCTGAAGATGCTTTTAAAGATTTTGTAATCAACTAAGGATATTCTTTTTAAATTTTTCTAAATCTTTTTTCATAATCCTTGCTCCTGCAGCTTTTTTATGCCCTCCCCCAGAAGCATTTTTCAATCCATCTATTCCTTTTTTCACTAATTGATTCATATCTGCAATATCTCCTTGATTTCTCGCATTTATTTTAACAAAATCATCTTCTACATCTGAAACACCAATAAAAGTACTTCCAGAATCATTATCAGAAACAACTGTAGTTACAGAACTTCCAATATCAAATCTAGGATTAAAATAATAAAAATATAAATTTTTTTCAGGATAAAACTCTGCATTTTCCTTAAATTTCTTTACATATTTTTGAAAATCTTTTTCAACAATATCATATGCTTTTTCTAATCGATCCACGTCCTTTTTTTTAACTAAATCATAAATTTTTAAAACATCGTCATAATAAGTTAATGCAGAAGAAATTATTTTAGAAATTTTTTTTGGAACAGATTCAGAAAGATTTTTCAAATTTAGTTCAGGGTAAATCTCTTGAATAAATCTTAAATTTTCAGGATTTTTATAAGACATATCAGAAATCATTGCTGCACAAACTAACCACCCTAGTTTTTCTCTATCAAATAATCTATCTCCCAAATTATAAATAACAAAAGCAACGCATTCACTCGTGTTTGTTTTGATAATATTTCCTTTATTCTGTAATTCTTTATTTATTTCATGATGGTCAATTAGAAAAACATCTATTTCCTCTCTTAAAGCTTCAAATAAATCTAAATCAATTAAATCGCCTGCTAAATCCAAGATAAATAATTTAGAAATCTTCCTGTTTTTGATCTCCCTTACTTTTTTTTGAAACTCTCCAAAACCATGGATCATAAAGTTAACACTCTCCACATTAATTTCTTTTTCTCTTAAAATTTCTTCTATAAATATTGCAGAAGCAATTCCATCTAAATCACTATGCGTTAGAATTCCAATTTGATCTTTTTTTTCAATTGAATCTAAAAAAGTATAAAATTCCTTTTTGCTTCCAATAATATACTCCATCTAAAATTAAAATTAAAACACCCTTTAAATATTTTGATTAGTTTTTTATACTATAAAATTATCAATATAATATGGAAAAAATCCATAAAAATATTTTATATATAATTATAATAAGTATTATTACCCTTCTTACAATATTCGTTTTAGCATCAATTCCAGGTTATTTAAGACCTCTTGAATCAGAGGACATTGCATTTACACAACCAAAATTTATAATTGTCTTTATTATTGTTGATATTATTCTCATAGGAATTCCTGCAGGACTGCATTATATCTATATTAAAGATTATACAAAAATAAAAAGCGTCTGGTTTTTTGCAATATTTGGAGGAGTAACAGGAGCATTTCTAGGAGAAATTGCTACACATAACGCAAATCCTCTAATAATTATCCCTTACATAATTTTAATGTTGATATATGCTTTTTTTTACAAAAAATTTACGTGGTGGAAAGTTATACTAACAACTTATCTTGGAGGAGTAATAATTGAAAATGCAATAAATCGTTCTCCAATACAAATTCCTTCACTGATATGGATTGCTTTTTTTACATATCCTTATTTTATAACAAAGATATGGGAAAATAGAAAAAATATTTCTTTAATTAGTATAATAAAAGATTTTAAATGGGCAATATTTTTCTCAATCATATTGGGAATTTCAGCAGGATATTTTTTTAGAGAAGGTCCTCTCTTTTTCTTCGCACTAACAATTCCTTTTATAATGAGTATAAGTTACAAATTATTATTTAACAAAAAAAAGAAACAAAAAATTTCAATGATTTCCACAATAAAAAGTTTAAAATATGTAATAATTTCTTCAGTAATATTAATTTGTTTAACAGTTTATATAACAAAAAACAATGCCTCTCCTCCTTTGATAATTTTTGGCACTATCCTGCCTTTTATAGTATATTTAATTTATAAATTAATCAAGAAATCTCCTTAAAATCATTTTTCTTCCACTCAACTTTCTCGCCAGTATTTAATTTTTTGTCTAATATTTCTAATTCTTCATAAATTCCTTCAATTAAATCATATTCTTTTGCTTCTTTTAAATTAACCCATTTAAAATCAGTAAGAGCATTGCAAAGAGAGATATTTTCCCCTACTGGTTCTGCCCATAAACTTACAATAAGTGTAGGAATTTTATCACTTCTAATATAAATCAAACTAGTCACATACCCAATATTCTTAATTTCTAAGCCAACCTCTTCTAGGACCTCTCTTTTAACAAGATCTTCAAAAATATTATACCAATGAAATGGCGTATCTTTTTCTCTTAGTACATAATCTAAAACTTCTAATTTCCCTCCTGGAACAGTCCATTTCCCTGGAAAAGCTTTTTCCCAATCCGCTCTTTTAGTTATCAAAAATTTGCCATCTTTTACTAAAATACATGTAGCAACAACATAATGAGCCATATTTTTATCATACATAATTAAACTCAACCATAATTATATTTAAATAGTTCCTCAAAAAGTTTGAGTTATGGAGAAAAAAATACTTTTTACATTTTTATATAATCACAAACTAAAATTTAATGAAATAGAAAAATTAACTAAAATTCGGTCTAATAAACTTTGTTACCACATTCAAAAATTAATTAAAAAAGGTCTTCTAATTAAAGAAAAAGATTTTTACAAATTATCAGATGCAACAGAGTCATTAATTCCCTATTTAACTGATAAAAAAGCAATTTTGCCAGTGATTCTTATTATAATCAAAAGAAATAAAAAAGAAATTTTTTTATATTCAAGAATAAAACGCCCTTACAAAAACAAGCTTAGCCTACCAGGAGGAAGAATTTTAGTAGGAGAAACAATTCCAAATGCAACAGAAAGAATAATGAAGAAAAAATTCTATATAGAATGTAATTTTAAAAAAATAAATTCTGTTTCACTAGAACAAATAAAAAAGAAGAATAAAACAATTCATTCATTTCTTCTAATATTAGTTACAGCAGAAACCAAAAAAGAACTTGCCTACACAAACATAGAAAAAAACAAAAAAAAGGTTATATTAAGTGATTACAATTTAATCAAAAAAGACTTAAATAAAAAAGTTAGTATTAAGGGTATTTTTTCAAGAATTTAATTTCTCAAACGCCATTGAAATTTGCAACATTCTTTGTTCCTGAAATTTATCACAAGCAATTTGTATTCCAACAGGAATTCCATCAATTTTCCCAATAGGAAGAGATAAAGCACAATTTCCGTAAAGATTATGAGGAATTGTTAAAGCATCATAGGCATACATATCTTCAACAGAAATTTTTTCACCAATCTTGTGCGGTAGCTTAGGTGTAACCGGTGAAACAATGCAATCAACTTTTTTAAACGCTTTAGCAAGTTCATCAGAAAAAATTTTCTTTGCAATTAAAGAATTGTGATAATATCTCCCTCCATATTCTGCTTTTGTAATTTCACTTCCTCCAAGAATTCTCCGCAAAACTTCTGGCCCAGCAGCATCTTCAATTTTTTTCCCATAACGTCGACCATCAAACTTTCGCGTCCCAGAAAAAAACTCAACATATACCATTGGGTAATATGTTTCAACTGCCAAATCAATATTTCCAATTTTAATCTTCTTGATTTTCCATCCATATTTTTGAATTACTTCTTCGACTTTTTCGTCAATCAATTTTTGGATATTTTTGTCCTTAATAACAAAATCCAACACCCCAATTGTAATATCTTTTGGAGTTTTTTCAACTTCATTTAAATTAATTTTTTTATCTTCCTGCGAGGTTGAATCTTTTTCATCTTTCCCCATAATCACACTTAAAAGTAAACTAGAATCAGAAACATTTTTTGCGAGTGGGCCAATCTGATCTAAACTCATACTCAAGTCAATTAAACCATATCTTGAAACACTTGAATAAGTTGGTTTTATTCCAACAACACCACAAAAACTCGCAGGAAGTCTAATACTGCAACCAGTATCAGAACCTAAAGCCATATCACAAAAACCTGCAGCAACCGCCGCAGCACTTCCTGATGATGACCCCCCAGGAACATAATTTAACACAATTGGATTTTTAGTAGGGCCAAATGCAGAAGTCTCTCCAGAACTCCCAGAAGCAAATTCATCACAATTAGCAATTCCAATAATTACTCCATCTTCTTTTTTAATTTTCTGTATAACTGTTGCATCATAAGGGGCTTTGTAATTTTCAAGAACTTTGCTTGCACAAGAAGCGTTTAATCCCTTAACATTTATATTTGCTTTAATCGCAATGATCTGTCCTGCCAATTTTCCTGCTTTACCTTTTTTAATTTTCTCGTCAATAATTCTTGCTTCTTTCAAGACATCAGGATTTAATTGTAAAAAAGCGTTTATCTTTTTTCCATTTTGATCATTTTTCTTAATCTCTACAAGATATTTTTTTAATTTATCAACTGTTTTCATTCCTCTCTCCACCCGCCTTTTTCAGCAATTACAAAATCCTTGTTTTTATTTTGAGCATTCTCAAACATAATCTTTCTTGAAAAGTCATCATTACTCTCTTCAATACTTTCTTCTCTTTCACCAATTCCTCGTTCTATTAATGGCGCTTTTATATTTTTATCAATTTTAGAAAGTCTTTTTGAAAAACTATCCATCATAGTTTTTGCCTTTTTCTGTATCTCCTCTTTCTCTTTTTCAGATACCTTTTTCCATAAAAAATCCATAGAATTATTTAGAATAAGAAGTTTAAAAGATTATTCAATATCCAACAAAACATGGCTTCCCACACCCAAATTATAAACTTCTGTTTTACCAATTTTCTTTTTTCCTTCTCCTTCATGAATATGCCCACAAAAAACATATTTTGGCTGATACTTTTTTATATAATCTAAAATAACCTTGCTTCCTGCGTGTTTTCCTCTCCATAATTTTGGAGCGAATTTCGCAGTAACTTTATCTAAATTTCCATAAGGCGGTTGGTGGCAGACTAAAATATCAATTTTGCCAAATCTCTTTAAAATTTTCTTAGCCTTGTCTGTCTGCTTTTTTGCGTCTGATAACTTCTTTTTATAATCAGTTGGTTTAAATTCTCTCACCCAACTAGTATCAACAAAATATTCTAAAAATCCTACTCTTAAATCATTTAAAATCTTTAATCTATTCTTAACTATCTTTGCTCTAGACATAACATCTATTTGTTTTTTTGTGCAAGGAAGAGTGATCCCATATTTTTCTTTATTTTTTCTTACATCAGAAAAAGTTGGAATCCCGACATTTCCCTGAATTGTGTAAACAGGTGCAGATTTTGACAAATTTTTTAATACTTTAATTGTAGAATTATGAATTTCCATAAAAACATTCTTAATGAATTTTTTATCTTCTTCTAATTCGGATAGTTTTTTTCTTTTTCTTTCAAGATTTTCAAAAACTCTTTGTCTAGCTAAATCAGCTTTTCCAACATCACCAGTAACCAAAATCAGATCAATATTTTTTGGAGTTCTTTTCAGCAATACTCCATGAGGGTCTCCAACTCCCAAAACTTTCATAAATAAAATAAAAAAGGATGACTTTTAAAACTAACTAAAATCTATTCATCATCGTCATCTTCATATGACTCATCTTCATCGTCGTCATAGTAAGAATCATCTTCACAATCGTCACATTCGTAACAACTTTTGCCCATTTTTACCTCCTAAATTTAGATAAACTTAACAGGATTGTCTCTTTTTAAAGATTTCTATCATTTCATAACGCCACTTTACTTCTTTCTTTTCTTTTCAACATTTATAGAAATCTCTTTTAGTTGTTTTTTACTAATTTCAGAAGGGGCATCAAGCATAACATCTCTCGCCTCCCTGTTTTTTGGGAAAGCAATAACATCTCTAATTGAATCTGATTCACTCATCAATTGAATTAACCTATCAAAACCAATTGCAATTCCCCCGTGAGGAGGAGCCCCAAATCTTAATGCATTTAACAAAAACCCAAACTTAGTTTCTGCCTCTTTTTTTGAGATCTTTAAAGCATCAAATACTTGTTGTTGAATTTCAGGGTTGTGGATTCTAATGCTCCCCCCCCCAATTTCAACACCATTTAAAACAACATCATATGCAAAACTTTTTGCTTTTTCTTTATTTTTCTTAAAAGAGTTCATATCAGGCATTGTAAAAGGATGATGCATAGATTTGTATCTTTTTTCTTCTTTATTATACTCAAAAAGAGGGAAATCAACAACCCAGCAAAATGCAAATTTTTCATTTCCTTTTCTTATATCAGGACGATCATTTCCATACTTTTTCATAGATTCTTCATAAGAAATTCTCTTAAACGGAATTTTTATATCCATTCCTAAAACTTTTTTAAAAACATCTTTCAGCATTTTTTCTATAATTTGAATTATATCTTCTTGTTCAATAAAAGACATTTCAACATCTACCTGTGTAAATTCTGGTTGTCTATCTGCCCTTAAATCTTCGTCTCTAAAACACTTTGTAATCTGAACATACCTATCAAACCCCCCAACCTGTGATAATTGCTTAAATAATTGCGGAGATTGAGGAAGTGCATAAAATTTTCCCGGAAAGTTTCTGCTAGGAACAACATAATCTCTTGCTCCCTCAGGAGTTGATTTTGCAAGTATCGGAGTCTCTATCTCCACAAAATCTTCTTTATAAAAAAAATCTCTCACAGCCTTTAATGCCTCGCTCCTTAAAAAAATATTTTTCTGCATTTTTTTATTTCTTAAATCTAAAAACCGATATTTTAACCTTAAATCTTCATTAATTTCTTGGTCGTTTAATTCAAAAGGTAATTGAGAAGAAAGATTATAGATTTCAACCTTTTCAATAGAAACTTCAACTTTTCCAGAATTTAACTCTTTGTTCTCTGTTCCCGCCGGTCTTTTTTTAATCTCTCCCATAAGACCAACACAAGATTCAGTAGTTAATTTTTTAGCATTCTCAAAATCAGATTTTTTTTTATGAATAACACACTGAACTTTCCCATACCTATCCCTTAAATCAATAAAAATTACTGCTCCATGTTCCCTAACTGTATCAACCCACCCACAAAGTCGAACTTTTTTTCCTACAATCTTCTCATTTACTTCTGACAATTTATGAGTTCTTAACATATTTAAAATAGAAAAATATAATTTATTAAGTTATTGTTTAAATTATATTTTAAAAAGATCTATCAAAAATGAATATCCCTTTTATTTTCTTTCTTTTTGGACTACATATCTAACACTCTTTTTAGGATCCAAACCCACTGCTTTTGCAAACGCATCTGCATCTCGAATCCTAGAAAAAAATTCTCCTCTACCAAAAACAGTCGGAAGCCATTTCATAGAAGGATTGGGATCTAAAATTTCATAGCCAAAACCAGGGGTGATTATTTTTCTTCCCCGGAGTTCTGGTAAAATTCCTTCTTCAAATAGACTTCTCTTAAAATATTCATTTGTTCTAAGAAGCCCCACAATTTCATCCCACCTAGTGGCTTGATTCTTTTTACCAAGAATCATTTTAACATCTTGCTTACAATTCCCAGTAAATTCCATAATTCTATTACAACCTAAATCATTTATAAAGATTGTAGGGATAAAAAATATAAATTAGAATGCTCTCTAAAAATTATGAAATTAATCTTTGATGAAAAAGTTCTAGACTATCAAGGAACACTCGGGTTTAAGCAAAGATTAATTTGTGCTTATGAATTTTTAAAACACCATCATTCTTTTATAAAACCAGAAATTAAAATTACAGAACCACTAGTTCATACCAGAGAGTTAATTAAAAAAGTCAAAGAAAGAAATTTTTTTAATCCAGATAGTCCTGCATATGAAAACATTTATAATTATGCTATCCTCGCACTAAATAGTGCAATAAAAGCGCAAGAAATTCAGGGATTTTCCCTATTAGAACCTCCAGGACATCATGCAGGGAAAAATTTCTTAGGAGGATTCTGTTATTTTAATAATATTGCAGAAGCAGTGAAACAGTCTAATCTTAAAACATTAATAATGGACATTGACGGACATCATGGAAATGGAACACAAGATATTTTTGAGAATGATCCGGATGTTTTTTATATTTCATTACATAGAAGTCCACTATATCCTGGAACAGGATTAAACTCAAAAAACAACATTCTAAATCTCCCTCTGCCAGCAGATTGTGGAGAAAGAATCTATTTAGAAACTCTACAAAAAGCAATTAAAAAAGCACAAGGAAATTTCAAGTTCAAACAAATTGCAATTTCTGCAGGATTTGATACTTATCAAGGGGATCTTGCATCTCTCAACTTAACCAAAGATTCATATAGAAAAATAGGAAAAATAATTAAAAAATTATCACAAAAAACAAACTCGCGAGTTTTCGCAGTTTTAGAAGGAGGGTATACTACTAATTTAGGGGAGTTGATTCATGAATTTACTTCAAGTATTTCCGAATAATTTCAATCACATCTTTTCCGTCAATCTTTCCCTTAAATTCTTTCATAATTAACCCCATATAAGCCTTCTCAGAAAGCCCTGGCTTCTCCTTTATAATCTTCAGAATTTTTTCCTCAACAAGATGTTCTGACTCTTTTTCAAATTTAATTGCTTCTTCTAAATCTTCTCCATCAACAATTCTCTCTAAAACAGATTTAATCTGACTCTGAGTAATTTTTTTCTCTGCTATTGCTTCTAAAACAAATAATAAAACATCTTTATTCAAAAATTTATCAACTTTATTAAAACTCTTATTTTTATGACGCGCAATTTCTTTTGGGAATATTAAAAGAACTTTTGCAACTAAAGGAGGATTATCCAACACTTCTAACAATTCTCTAAACTCTTCAAGTTTATCTTGTTTGAACAATAACTTAATCATCTCCAAACTCAACCCTTTTTCTTTAAGCTCTATTTCAACATCACTCTTTAATTTAGGCAAACTTTTTTTAGCATTATTAATAATCTCTCTAGAAACTCTAAGCAAAGGAACATCTGTCTCAGGATACATTCTTGCTGCTCCAGGCATTGGTCTTAAAAACTCTGTTTGCCCGTTAGGAAGAACATTTCTAACTTCTGATTTAACTATTTTTTTCTTTTTGAGTATTTCACTCTGCCTTTTAATCTCATCCTCAATAACTTTAATAAAAATCTTCATATCTTGCATCCCTTTAATCTCAACCCTATTTCCTCCTTTTAAAGACATATTAACATCCTGCCTTATTGTTCCAATTCCTCTTTTAACTTTACAACTTCTAAGAATATTCCCAATCTCTAATGCAACTTCTTTTGCTTGTTCAGGAGTTTTAATATCTGGAGCAGTAGCAATCTCTACTAGTGGTATTCCTAATCTATCTAATCTATAAACTACTTTTGTTTTCTCTCGAGAAATTGGTCTTGCAGCATCCTCTTCAAGAAAAATCCCCTCTATTCTCACCCTTCCCATATCTGTCTCCACAAAACCATCGCGTGCAATCATTACTGTTCTCTGGAATCCAGAGGTATTTGAACCATCAATAACAGTTTTTCTCATAATTTGAGAAAAAGGAATAATTTTTGCATTTAACAAAACAGAAATTTGCAATGCAATTTTCAGAGCCTCTTTATTTATTTCATGGGGCGGTTCTTCATCTAATTCCACAAGACAAGTAGTATCATATCCCTGATACACAAATTCTTTATCTAAAGATGCTTGATACATCGCAGCAACATCAACATCTCCCGCCTCACCAGCAACAGCATGAAGATTTCTTTTAACAAAAAAATCAGGCTCATCCTGTCTTAATAAACTAGGGCAATTGCAAAAAAGTTTAGACGTATCTAACTGCTGATGAATTTCAAGACCACATTTAAATTTTAATTTCTGATAATCAATTTTCTCTTCAGACATAAGATAAAAAGAGAAAATAAGTTAATAAAAGTTGTTACACTCTTAAAAGACGATCGTCTCCCTTATGTTTTTTTAAGAAATTGTTAGCAACTAAAAAATAAATATCTTGTAATCTTTTAATTTCTCCTAGAGAAAGAAGGGATT
This sequence comes from Nanobdellota archaeon, assembly GCA_018830245.1. Classification (GTDB taxonomy): domain Archaea; phylum Nanobdellota; class Nanobdellia; order Pacearchaeales; family GW2011-AR1; genus JAHJSW01. The sequence continues at coordinate 20,263 of JAHJSW010000033.1, forward strand.
TAACCACTCTACAAGATTCCTTGAAAGGATGTTCTGCATCTATAACCTTTAAATTAAAAAAAGGGAGATCGTTTCCAAATCTATCAAGATTAACTCTTTTAGAACCATTTATTCCGCTTATTTCATAATTTCTCAATCTTTTTCTTATCTTTTTGAGAGTTTTTTCATCTAAACATGCTAATTTCCGAGATAAACTCTTTCTAAGTCTTAATTCTCCTCCAATACTATCCACTAATCCACAACCAAGATCAAGATAAAGGAGTTTTGTCCCCCCGCTAATTGCTAAAACCTTATAATTTTGAGATTTCCCAACAATATCCCCAATATTTAATAAATCCCTATAAATGGCCTGGGAATTTAATAGTTCTCTTGTTTCATTCAAATTCTCACTTAAGGAAGAGAATTCTAATTCAGAAACAAAAAAAGTTTTTCTTTTAGAATCTAATGGTTTAACAATTTTTTCCCCCTCTTCAAGACAATAATCAAATTCTACTAAAGAGCGATCTTTGTTTAAAATCACCCAATTATTAGGAACATTTAATCCCACTTTTTTCGCCATTTCTAATAATATTGCCTCATAAATAGGTTGATTTTCTACTTTTAAAAAGTCCCCTGTCCCTAATCTCGATATTTCACAATATTTCAAATAAACAGATTTGTCTTCTCTTCCAAGACCAAAATAACATCTCCCTCCGGGATTTCCTCCTTTTGGACCAGAAGTCACTAAAATTTCAAGCATTTTTATCAAAAAAGAAACTTAAAAATCCTTTTAAACCCTTCTATTTTAACCCCTCAAAAGTTACAACTTCAAAACATTTATAAAAAGATACACTATTACATATTTATGAAACGTTATGAAAAGATGACTCCAGAAGAACTAATGCGCGCAGCAATAGAAGCTAATTTGAATTATATGGAATCATCTTATGAAAGGGTTCTTGGAAAAGATACTCGAATAATAGTTGCAAAGAGACAATTAGACCCTTCAGATCCTGATCAAATGAGAATTGGAAGAGACTGGCTTTCTAAAAAAGATTAAATTTATAATATTAAATATATAATTAATATCATGCAAAAAAAAGGTGAAAAAAAAAAGAATAATAAAAAGAAAAATCACAGAGAATATCCTATTTTTATAATTCCGAAAACATTTGGACAAAAATCAGCAGATTGGATTACTAATTGGGCTGGTAGTTGGGTATTTATTCTCTTATTTTTAGGATTTTTAGTTTTATGGATGATTATAAACACTTCATGGATTATTTTTGGAGAATCATGGGATCCATATCCATTTATTTTATTAAACCTAGTATTATCCTGCGTTGCAGCAATACAAGCTCCAATAATTCTAATGAGCCAGAACAGAGAAAACCAGAGAGATCGCGCAAGAGCAGAGTATGATTATGCAGTAAATAGAAAAGCAGAAAAAGAAATCAGAGAAATAAAAAAACAACTTAATAGAATTGAAGAAAAATTACGGAAAAAAAAAGGTGATTAATGATTCCTAAACCACTCAACTGTTTCCCTTAATCCTTGCTCTAAACTATATTCAGGTTTCCACCCTCTCTCTCTTAATTTTGTAGAATTCAATGCACTTCTTGCTTGCTCTTTAACTTCTGGTCCACGACTTACATTCATATCTCCTTTTATATCGCAAATCTTTTGAAAAAGATTATTAGCACTTGTTTCTACTCCTGTGCCTACATTAAAAATCCCCTTAATATCATCTTGCATAGCTAAAAGACATGCACTTACAACATCTTTTACATAAATATAATCTCGCGTATGTTCCCCGCTTCCATAAATAACAGGTTGCTCTTTTCCTAAAAACTTAGCTACAACTCCTGCCTCTCCTTCTGAATTTTGCCTCGGCCCATAAACATTTGAAGGGCGCAAAATTACAGAATCTAATCCTGAATTAAAAAAAGAAGTTCTCAAATAAATTTCTGCAGCTAATTTAGATGCACCATAAGGGGAAAAAGGTTTTACTTCCTCTATTTCGGCCGTAGGAACATTACACTCACTAGAATAAACTCCTGCACTAGAAAAAAGGATAATTTTTTTAGCCCCCCCTTCCTTAGCATAGTTAAAAACATTTAAACTTCCAATAATATTTATCTGAGCGTCTTCGACAGGATTTTCTACAGATCTTCTCAACCTTGTCTGAGCAGCTAAATGAAAAACATATTCTGGAAGAAATTTTTTAAAAATTTCTAAAATTTTTTCTTTATCTCTTACATCTACTCGTTCAAAAAATTCTGCGCGAGGATTTAAATTAGTTTTAAGTCCAGTAGATAAATTATCAATAATCCCCACCTTGTAGCCATGATTAATTAAAGCATCAACTAAATGACTCCCGATAAATCCTGCTCCTCCTGTAACTAATACTTTATTCATAGGATCATTTCATAGGAAAATATTTATAAAAATTTAGGTGATTACATTATTCTTTCAATCTATCATTAAATTCATGAGAAAAATTAGTTAACATTAACTTTTTCACTTTTTCTTTGTCCTGTGTTTTAGCTAAAACCCATCCTAATTTAACAAAAGCAGTTTCTGCTAACATATCCTCAAGGTAAATAACCCCTGTTTCTAAAATCTCTCTTCCATTAGAATAAACCAGAGGGTTAAGCCTTCCATAAATTGTCTGAGCAACAGCACAAATAATTAATCCTTTTTCTTGAACTTGTTTTAATTTTTTTGTCCACGCATTTCTCGCTCTTTTTGTAGCCACATGCCCAAGACCAGACATCTCTAATACAACTCCCTTATACTTATTTTTAAAATAATAATCTAAAATTTCTGGTTCTTGCCCAGGATAAAACTTAACAAGAGCGATTTTTTCTTCAAATTTGTTATCTAACTTAACTTTATTCTTATTCCTAACACAAAAATCTGAAATTTTATCAATTTTATCTGGAAAAACTTTTGCGAATGGTTTTGAGTTGATTACTTTAAATGCATCTCTTTTTGAAGAATGCATTTTTCTAGATTTAGTTCCAGGCATAGCATAACAAAAATCATCATTTGTAGAAGAATGTCCTACAAGCATAACTTCTGCAATATCTGAAATTGCAGCTAAAGCTGCACACTGCAAATTTAAATTAGCATCACTACTTGCTCGGTCAATACTTCTCTGACTATAAGTTAAAACAACTGGCTTATTTAGATCTTTTAGGAAAAAACTCAATGCTGCAGAAGTATAGTGCAAAAAATCAGTTCCATGAGTGATAATCACTCCTTTAATATTAGCGTCATTCAAAAGCTCCACTGCAGTTTTTGCAATCTTTTGCCAATCCTTATAATCCATGTCTTCAGAAGCTTTCATAAAAGGAACTTCTACTTTTACAACATTAACTTTATCAAAAAGTTCAGGATAAAATTTAAACAAACTTTCAGGAGTATCTAACCAATCAACACCTCCTTTTTTAGGATTTAAACGTGCAGCAATTGTCCCTCCTGTAATAATCATCGCAATATCTGGTTTTTTTACATCCTTCTTAATTTCTATTTTTTCTTCTTTTACTTCTTCTTTCTGTATCACTTGTATCTCTAAAATATCTTTTTTATTTAATCCAATATTATATCCTGAATTTAATTTAAGCAGAACAATTCCCTTTTCTGAAACAGGACTTTCAAGCAAAATCCCAAAATATTCCTCTCTAGACAAAACAACCTTAACTCTATCTCCAACATTTGCACTAGACTTCATAAATAAAATATTCTAAAAGAGTATAAAAATATACTGATGAAAACACTAAGATACGTGTAACTAAATAGTAGTAATAATTAGAAACATTTATAAAGTTTAAGAACAACAAAAAAATTATGAAAGAAAAATCTTTTTTAGGAAAAGCAGGGATTGGATTAGCAGCATTAATCATCTTGTTCAGTATTGGCGCAGGCATCTCTCAACTAACTAGAAAAGGCCACATTCCCATAAAAAGGAGTTCTCCAGAGATGAATCAGCAAAGAAGAACCACATTAACAGAAGAAGAGCGAAGAATATTCTCCAACTTAAAAATAGATGAACCAGTAAAAGAAGGGGATAATTACTGGACGTGTGCAGGAAGAATAAAAGAAAAATATAATTTAAAAACCCCTACACAAAGAATAGCAGAGTATTTAGAATTTCACGCTAGTCAAGGAAAGGTAGTTCTTCTTCCAGGAGAAAGAATCAGAAACTACTGATAACTCCAAAACTTAATAAATCCTTTTTCTTTTAGTCAATCATGGTGAAAATTGGTCTTGAAATTCACGGATATATTCAAACTAATGAAAAACTTTTTTGCAGATGCAAGGCAGAAAGCGGATTAAAATATTCTAAGCCAAATACAAATATCTGTCCTATTTGTACTGGACAACCAGGAGCAAAACCCATGCTTCCAAATAAAAGTGCAATAAACAAAGCAATTCAAATTTCTCTTATCTTAGGATGCAAAATAAATGAAAAATTAATCTGGCAGAGGAAACATTATGACTGGCCAGATCTTCCAAAAGGATATCAAAACACTCTTTCAGGACCATACGCAATCCCGCTTGGAGAGGGAGGAAAATTCAAAGGCATACGAATTACAGAAGCTCATTTAGAAGAAGACCCTGCTGCATGGAATCCTCAAACAGGGGAAATCGATTATAATCGCTCTGGTTGCCCGCTAATAGAGATCGTAACAGAACCAGATTTCAAAAATTCTGAGCAAGTAGTTGACTGGTTAAAACAATTAATTGCTACACTCAGTTACACTAAAGCAATAAATAAAAAATCAGGAATAAAGGCAGACGTAAATGTTTCTATTTCCGGTGGGAAAAGAATAGAAATAAAAAACATAAACAGTCTAAAAAATATCAAAACAGCCATTGAATATGAAATCGCAAGACAAGAAAAAAATCTCCCTAAAATACAAGAAACAAGGATGTTTGATGAAAAAAAAGCGATTACAATAAAAATGCGAACAAAAGAACAAGTACAAGACTATCGATTCATTTCAGAACCAGATTTACCAACAATAAATATTAAAGAACAAAGAATTAAAAAAATCAGACAAGCTCTTCCAGAAACTCCTTCCAAAAAACTGAAAAAACTCATAAAAAAACATAGAATAAAACAAAAATCAGCAGAAACCTTAATAAAAAAATTAGAGATCGTAGAATTTTTTGAAGAAGTGATAAAAGAAGCTAATCCTAAACTAACTGTACAGTGGATAACAATTGAACTGCTAAGAGTTTTGAATTATGCTAAAAAAGAACTAGAAGAAGTTGAAATAAAAACAGAACATTTTATTGAATTATTAAAACTAATAGAATCAAAAACAATTACAGAACTAAAAGCAAAAGAAATTTTAAATCAATTCATTCCAAAATCATTTTCTCCAAAAAAGAAAATTCAAGAACATTCTAAAATTTCTGATAAAACCCAATTAAAAGAACTAATCATTAAAGTAATAAAAAATAATCCAAAAGCTGTTCAGGATTATAAAGAAGGAAAACAAGAATCTCTTAATTTTCTTATCGGACAAGTTATGAAATTATCCGAAAAAAGAGCAGATTATAGGATTGTGAAAGAACTTCTAGAAAAAAAATTAAAATAAAATGGGCCTAGGAGGAATCGAACCCCCACCAACCGGGCCGAAACCGGGTATTCTATCCGTTGAACTATAGGCCCACTAAAATATTAAATAAGTTAGGTTTTTATATCTTAATCTTTTATAGAAAATATGACTTTAAAAAAACATCATAAAATAATGATTGGAAGCTTCAGTTCCCTTATTATTATATTCATGCTTATTTCAGGAACATTAATTTTCATTTTATTTACAAAACAAGAACTAAATTACAACGAATTAGATTCAAAAATAACAGATATTCAGAGTAAACTAAATGATCTTACCATAAATCTTCTTCAAACAAGAGAAGATTTAAATTCAAGCCTAAGTTCTCTAAACCTTCAGGTAGGTTCAATAGATGAAGAGATGACTTTATTAAAAGCTTCTGCAGGAGAAGATTTTTCTGGAATAATTGAAGATACAATAAAATCTGTTGTAACAATAAGAACAAATGTAAACCAGGGAACTGGATTCCTTGTCTCTGAAGAAGGATATATAGTAACAAACGCACATGTGTTAGTTGGAGCGCAAAAAGTAGAGGCATTAACTTATGAACAAGAAGTAAAAAATGCGGATTTTATAGGATATAATGGAAATTTTGACATTGCCCTGTTAAAAATTTCTGGAGATTATGAAAAATTGACCTTAGGAGATTCAAATAAAGTGCAAATAGGAGAAAAAGTTATTGCAATTGGAAATCCATTAGGATTGCAATTTTCAGTATCAGCAGGAATTATCTCAGCAATTCATAGACCTGGAATAAATGAAATAGAAGCATATATTCAAACAGATGCAGCATTAAATCCTGGAAATTCAGGAGGCCCTTTGATAAACAAAGAGGGGAAAGTAATTGGAATTAATAATTTTAAAATTGGTGGAGGAGAAAGCCTAGGATTTGCTCTAGAATCAAATTATATAAAAAGTGTAATAAATGATATTTCTCTATCCGAATTGAACCAAACACTTGTCTAATAAAATTTTAAATATCGCTTCTAAAAAAATATTATAAACCCTTTTTCCTTTATTTTTTTATGATAAAAAAATCCCAAGAAGGCTTAACTGTAAAAAAAGATGAAGATTTTAGTGAGTGGTATAGTCAAATTATTGAGAAAGCAAAAATAACTGATTTAAGATATAATGTTAAAGGATTTATAGTGATAAGGCCTTGGGGAGCAAGAATAATGGAAGAAATGTATGATTTGTATGAAAAAGCTCTTCAAAAAAAGGACCACCAACCAACTTTTTTTCCAGCAGTTATACCTGAAAAAAATTTCAAAAAAGAAGCAAGTCACTTAAAAGGTTTTACTCCAGAAGTTTTTTGGTTGAGCAAAATAAAAGGAGAAGATAGATTGGCATTAAGACCAACGAGTGAAACCGCAATGTATCAGATGTATGCTTTCTGGATTAGAAGTCATAGAGATCTTCCTCTTAAGATATATCAAAGAGCCCAAGTGTTTAGATATGAAACAAAAGCTACAAGGCCCTTAATAAGAGGTAGAGAATTTTACTGGATAGAAGCTCATGACTGTTTTGCAACAAAAGAAGAAGCAGAACAGCAAGTTCAAGAAGACATTCAAACAACAGAAGAAGTAATGCATCAAAAATTCGGAGTTCCTTTTCTTCCAATGAAACGTCCACAGTGGGATAAATTTGCAGGAGCCGAGTACACAGTTGGGTCAGATGTTTTAATGCCTGATGGAAAATTAATTCAACAACCTTCAACACATCTTTTAGGACAAAATTTTTCAAAAGCATTTGATGTTAAATTCAAAGACGAGAATGGAAAAGAACAATTTGTATGGCAAACTTGTTACGGCCCTGCAATTTCAAGGATGTTAGCTTCAGTAATTTCAACTCATGGAGATGATTATGGTTTAATTCTTCCATTCAGCATTTCTCCTGTACAGTTAATAATTATTCCTATCTTTAACAAAGAAAACAAAGAAAAAATTCTTTCTGAATCAGAGAAAATAAAAGAAAGGTTAAATTTTACTGGAATAAAATCAGAAATAGACGCAAGTGAAAAAAGACCAGGAGAAAAATATTATGAATGGGAACTAAAAGGCGTGCCATTTAGATTAGAAATTGGTGAAAAAGAACTCAATGAAAAACAATTAACTCTTTTTATAAGAGACATTAGAAAAAAGCAGAAAATATCTCTAAAAGCTTTGGAAAACCTAAAAGAATATGGGAGAGATTTTGATAAACGCCTAATAAAAAAAGCAGATCAACTAATAAAAGAAAGAATAATAGATTGTAAAACAAAAAAAGAATTGAAAAAAATAATTGATGATAAAAAAATAGCAAGAGCTAATTTCTGTTCAGTAGATGAAAAAGGAGAAATTTGTGCAGAATATATTGAAAAAGAAATCAACGCAGAAGTCCGTGGAACAAGAGCAGACAAAAAAGAGCGGCCAAAAGGAAATTGTATAATTTGTGGAAAATCTGCAAAAGAAGTTGTTTATATTGGAAAAAGTTACTAAAACAAACTATTTTCTTTTAAAATAAAGATAAGTTAAAACAAGGCCGAGAACAAACAAAACCACTCCAAATAAGTTCGTACTTGTTTGAGTTAGATTAGACACAGCACTTCCAGTTATATTTGTTGAAAGTAAATAAAACGCCATTGCAAAACTTACAATAATTGATGCTGCAGCTATTCTGCTTCTTGTTTCTAAACTGCCTTCTTTTTCTTCTGGCGCTTTTTCTCCAATTTTTTCATATAATTCCACTCCCATTTTAATAGTTTTTTCATCATTCATCCCTCTCCCAATATCTAATAAGCCCCTTGCGATTTCTCGGATATATTGTTTATCCCCTCTCCTAGAAGTTGGACCATATCCTCCTTTTTTAATGGTGTTATAAGCACTTGCTAATTCTGCTGAATAAAAGACTCCTTCATCTATTACCGGAGTTTTCTTGAATCTTTTTTTCTCACCCATGTTTTTCTATAAGAACTACGTATTTTTAAAATTTACCATAGAGCATACTTGCTAATAACAAAAATTCCTTTTTTGATATCTTCGCTAATTTTCAACAACAGAATTTAACTCACTTTCCAACTTACAAGTCATCTCAAGGAGTAAATTCAGTTCTTCAGCTATGTGAACACGTTCTCTTTCCATTTGAGTTTTTGTTTGCTCCATTTTTCACCCACTCAAAATAACCAGAATTCTTTCCAAGCCTGAATAATTAAGTAAGAAGTTCAATTCAATTCAGGCCCAAAAAAAGAGATCTGAATTAAATTGAGATAAATTTAATTGTAGTATAGACTAAGCCAGAACAATTCTTTCCAACCCATGGCATAAGTCTATTCTCCATATTGATATCTAATAGAAAAAAGGGTTTATAATATTTTCTATATAATTAAGATTCTCCTAAAACATTTTCCAATCTTTTCTTAAAAATATCTAGATCTTCTATCTTAACTTGAGCGCCAACAGCATCTCCATGGCCTCCCCCAGTAGCACCTGAAAGTTCTTCTAAAATTTTTAAGAGAGGATTTCTTATATCCTTCCCTCTAATAGAAATATTCGCTTTAGTTCCTTTTACATAAATAACTACAATTATTTTTTCAGGAAACAAATAACTAAGTTCATTAGAAAGATCACTACTAATGCTTAAATCCCCGCTATACTTAAAAAACATTAAGTTTGTTGAGTTTTCTCCTATTTTAATCGCTTTAATAAGCAATTGGCGATATTTTTTATTTATTTCTTTAAAACGATTGTGCATAGTATAATTTTTATTATTTTCATCTAAAACATCATAAGGAGTTTTAGCATTAATTAAAAATTTTAACATAGAAATCACATTTGTGGTTCTATCTTTTAATGCAAATCCAAATATCATCGCAATTTTTCCAATAGGGGATTTATAAAAAACATCAAAAGCAGAATCTGAATCAACGCATAGTTCTGGGTTCTCTTTTTTAAATTGCGCATAAAACTCTGGAAGAAACTTATCTGAAATACATCCAATAATTGCTATCCATAGATCTTGTTTTTTTTGAGAAATTTGATAACAGTAATAAGTCACAGGAGGAGCAATTAAATAGTTTTTTTCATCAGACTCCTCCAAAAGAGGATTATAATAATTAACAAAATCTGGAATATCTTCTCTATTGATTGCGTGATGATCTATCCAAACAACAGGAATATTAATCTGATGAATTTTTTCAAAAAATTCTTTTGAAACTAAAGGCTTATCTAAAATAAAGACATAATCTGCTTTTAATTCGTCAATCTTTCTAAAATAATCTTCTGTTAATTCTGGAAAAGATCTTATAGGAACTCCCCGCCCTCTTCCAAGGTATCTCTGCAATAAAAGAAAACTGCATAGTCCATCCTGATCATTATCAAAAAAAAACAACGGATTTTGGGCCTTATCTAAATGCTCTTTAATTTCTTCTACTTGTTTTTTATTTAACATATTTTAAAGAAAAAAATTTAATATATAAGGTTTGTTGAAAGATTATATTCTCTTACCAGCCATTATCTTCTCTCTTAAATTATCCAAATCATGAATTAATGAAGACACAAGGCTTTCATTTTTAAGAATCTTTAACAAATCATCTTTATTTGCTCCAAAAATTTTATCAATTGATTCAAAATTATTCATTAATAATCTTACATCTTTTTCAAGCAAATTAGTTTTATTTAAAATTCTCCCTCCTTTAGAAAAAACAGCTCTATCATGAAGTTCCTCAAATAAAATTCTAGATAAATTAGAAGTTTCAAGCAAAAAATCAAAATTAAAATTATTTAAAATTGTATCCACCTTAGGTGCTTTTGATTTAAAATAATCTCCCAAAATCATCTCTCTTTCTTTATTCAAATTTTTAATTAACTCTTTAAGTCTCATACTTACAATAATTCCTTGCTTTCCTAATTCAACTAGATATCTACGAACCATATCTGAAATTCTTCTTATAATTTCAATTCTTTGCAAAACATCACAAACATCGCTCACAGTAACTAACTGATTTATCTCAAGAATATTCAAGTTAATAATTAGATCATTAAAAATTTCTTTTTGTTTTTCTAAAATTTGCAAAGTTTCCGTAGCTCTTCTTAAAACCTCTGAACTTTCTTCTAACTCATGTGTTACCCCCCCATGATAAATAGTAATTTTGTTTTTTCTTTCAGAAATAGCAATAACTAAAGAGTCCATTTGTTTTGCAGTTCTTTCTGCAGCCTTATGTCTTGTTCCAGTCTCTTTTGTTGGAATACGGACGTCTGGTGTAAGAAGAGTATTTGCATATAAAATTTTCTTCAAATCTTCAGATAAAATAATTGCTCCATCCATTTTAGCAAGTTCTACAAGTTTTTGAGGGCTAAACTTAGAATTCACCCTAAAACCCCCATCAACAATATTCAGGATCCCTTTTGCATCAACCACGATCAAAGCGCCCATCCTTGCTCTTAAAATATCATCTAAAGCTGTTCTTAATGAAACTCCTGGAGAGAATAACTTTAAAATATCTATAAAATCCTTCTTCTTTTCAACCTTTTTACTCCTAGGTAATTTTTTCTTTTCAATAAGCAATTCCGGAACTTCCTCGTTTTTTATATTCATTCTAAGATAAAATACAAAAAATATATAAATCTTTAGTAAATTAATCCATAAAATCTTCTAAAACATCTGTTTTAATCTTTTCCAGTTCACAAAAATCAGTAGAAAAATTATACGCGCCAGCATTAAGAAACACAATTTTATCTCCTACTTGAGGATTTTTCATATAAACTTTATACCGATAAATATCCATTGAACAAGGAGTTGCACCTTTAATCGCATATGGTTTCACATCAGGATCATTTGCAGAAAATTCATTTTCAACCAACAATTTTACTGGAACAATTAATGCATCCATATCACTATTATAAACAGAGGCATTAACAATAATATTATTATTATACATCCTAACTATTTCTACTTGAAGTTTTCCAGAAGGAGCTGCAATAAATCTTCCAGGCTCAACCATCATTTTCATTCCTTCCTTATTAAGCCATTTTCTAAACTCATTTATTTTTTCAAAGATAGTTTCTATCACTTTTTTATTTGTATTTGCATATTCCGCAGGCAATCCTCCTCCAATATTCACAATATCAATTAAAGAGAATATTTTTTCGTCAATAATATCTTCAAATTCATTTTTTAAGTTCCATTCACTCATATTTTGCGTTTTTCTATGAAAATGTATCCCAAGTTGCTTTATTTTATTTTTAATTTTCTCATTAGTTCTTAACTCAACTATTCTTTTATTTATAATTTCAGAAGGCATCCCAAAAACAAAATATCTCTCTGTTTTAATAGTATTTTCTTGAAGTCTTGCCCTTAAAAAAAGATTTACTTTAATACTCCTCTTTTCTAAAAAAGAAACTAATTCATCTAAATCAAATTCATTATCAACTACAAAAGAAGTTACATTCATATTTATCAGTTCTTTCAAATCTTGTTGATCCCATCCTTGTGCAAAAAACAAAACTCGTGACTTATCTTTAACATGTTTTAGCTCATTAATTAAATGAATACTAAACAAACTGCAAGTATTTTTCTCTAAAATTTTTGTTATAAGAGGATTTGTCTTAGAACTATAAGAAACAACATCGCAAATTTCATTTACTAAAGTCCATTGTTCTAAAATTTTCTTTTTAGAAAGAACAAATTTTGGTTCTTCTTTTTTATTTGCAGAATTTAAAATCATTTTAATCTTCCTTAATCAGTAAATGTTCCTCATTTAACTGCTCTAAAGCTTTAACCATGATTAAAGGAAAAATAATTGTCGTATCTCCAATAACAGTTGCAACATCACTATTATCTTTAATTTTCCCCCAAGATTTAGCTTCGTCAGTAGTTGCTCCAGACATACTCCCAGAAGTTTTGTGTGCAGTTGTAACATATAAAGCATAATCTGCGCCTCCATTAAGAAGAGTGCATAAAATTGCGTGATGTTTTGAAATGCTTCCTCCTAGAGCAATAACTCCTTTTTTCTCATCAAAAGAGGTAGACAAAAGAATATTCCCAAAATCTTTTACAGGATCAACAACAAATTCCTTATGCTTTTCTTGGAATAAATAAAGATGAAATCCTAAAGAACCATCAGTTATTGCTGGGCAGAATATTGGAACATTCTTTTTTGCTGCCTGATAAAGTATAGAATTCTCATCTTGAAGAAATAATCCAATTTCTTTTAATAAATCAGAAATAGCCCATCTCTTTCTTTTTTTATAAATTTTTTCTAAAACTGGCTTAATCCAATCTTCAAAATTCATATAACTTTCATTACAAATTAATAAATTTCCAACTCTATTAATCCCTTTTTCATGAAGTTCAACATCATCATCATCAAATTTCCCTATTAAAAATTTCTCTCCGATAGATTTCATAATATCTTCTTCAATAGCTCCCACAGTAGTCACAATAATATTAGCCATCCCGAGTCGAATTAATTGTGCAAAAAACCCTCTTAGCCCCGAAGTTACCATGTTAGAAGTAAACGTCAAAAAAATCTTTGCACTATCTTTTTTCATCTTTACAATTAAATTTGAAGCATTATTTACCTCTACACTCTGGTAACCAATATGTCCCATTCCTTCTACCAAGTCCTTCACAGACATATTCTCTTTCCATAAAAAATCTTTTACATTACTCATTTTAAAAAGAAATAAAAAACAGGCTATTAAATTGGAATTGCCAAGATAATCCAAAATCTCTGTTTAGCCATAAATTATACAAAAAAACTCTATTTTTAAATATTTCTTATAAACTCCATCACAAGAATATTTTTAAAGAGAGAAGTATAAAAAAGAATACAATGAATAAATGGATAAAACTGTTACTTGGTCTTGTAGTAGTCGTTGGTGCAATCTATTTTAGTTGGGGCATCAATGATTTATTTGGACTAGGTTCTTCAGCACTAATTGTCTTAAAAGGGGGCTTAGTTTGGTTTGCAATAATGATGGGACTTCTTTTAGTTATGCTCGGAGTTAGTGATTTAAAAGAATAAATCACTGAAAAGCATAGATTAAACTTCCTTCAATTACCGCAGCAATGATTAAAAGAGGCAAAACAATATAAAAAAAGACCTTTAAAGAAATAAGATATAACTTTCTAAAAGAGTCTTTCTTGTTCTTTTGGAAGAAGATAGTTCCTAACCTTATTCCTAATCCTAAAGAGATGAAAATAGCAGGAAGTTCAAAAATCCCGTGAGGAAGAATCTTCCATAAGATTGAGAATCCTTCAATATCATAACTCATAGAAGCAACAAATCCCAACAAATAACCATTAAAAATAAGTGCCATCAAAGGGTAGACTCCCACTAAAATCCCTAAAATCATCCCAAGAAAACTGCTTTGAATATTATTAAAAAAAATAAAAGTAATTAATTCAGATGTAGAAAGATCAATAGTTGTTTCTAATATTTTTTCAATAATAATTAAAATTTGCTCTTTAATTGATTCTGGAGCAGGGACAAAAAATCCTACTAAAACAAAAATAAAAAAAACACCAAAAGCAAGATAAATAAAATTTTTAGATTCTTGTATATATTTCCAACACTCTTGATATTCTTTAATTAAACTAAACTTTTTTTTCATTTTTTTATTTTAGCTAAAATATTTTCTAAGATATTTTGTTTTATTCTGATATTTTTTCCTTAAATAAATTCCATAAATTAGTCCAATAACTAGTCCTCCTAAATGGGCACTATTTCCTATTGGAACATTTCCTGCAAGAGAGATAATCCACAAAAGAAGCAATATTCCTGGTCCAGCATATTTCATCTTTACTGGGATTGGAATAAACATAACATAAACCGGAAGATTCGGGGTTAAAAGAATGAGTATTCCTACTAATCCAAATAAAGCTCCTGAAGCACCTACAGCATAAGTATTAAAATCTCCTACAAAGAGCAGACTAGACAAAACAAAAAATAATCCTGCAAACAGTCCAGAGGTTATATAAAAATAAAAGTACCTTTTGGGACCTAAAATTTTTTCAACTAATGAACCAATAAAAAACAAAGAGAACATATTTGCAAAAAGATGCCAAACCCCCCCATGCATAAACATACTTGTTAAAAAAGTCCAGAGAAATTTTCCCTGAAGAATATTTGAAGGTTTTAATGCAATAAAATCTAAAAAAGAGAAATTAAAATAAATTAAAAAAGTAAAAACTATGAAACTAATTAAATTAATAAATATCAGAATTGTATTAACATTAAAATTATTAAAAAGCGTTTTTTTTCTCCCAGGATAGACTTTATAAACATTAACCATCTTCAAGAATTATCTCTTCTTCCTTTTGGAAATTTTTTTCTTAATCGGCTTTTTGAGAGGTTTTTTCTTTACAATCTTTTTAGTAACTCTCTTAATCGGCTTTTTGAGAGGTTTTTTAAAAAGCTTCTTTTTAAGAAGTTTCTTCTTAGCAATTTTTTTTATCGGTTTTTTCTTTATAATCTTTTTAGTAATCCTTTTAAACGGCTTTTTTACAGATTTTTTGATAGATTTTTTAACAAGTTTCTTTTTAAGAAGTTTCTTTTTTGCAAGTTTTTTAAGAGGTTTTTTCTTTAATTTTTCTTTTTCCTCTTTTTTAAATTCTTTGAGTTTCTTTTTTTCAATTTTTTCTTCTTCAATTTTAATCTCATCATTTACTAGCTCTAACTCTTTTTCAAGCCTAAATAAATTTTTTTTAAGTTCTTTTAGTAATTTAATATTGTCTTTAATTGAAAAAATTCCCCCACATTCATTACAAGTATAATCATTAAGAAGCGCATTTTCTTCATTAAATTCAATGTTGCATTTCTCACAAATATAAAAATTTTTAGTTTCTCTACTTCGTATTTGATTTTTTATTTGTTCTATTTTTTTCAATAAAAAATTTCTTAAAAAATCTAAACATTTAATTACTTCTAATTTCCAAAAATAAGTGTACCACCCTTTTTTCTTATCTTTCTTTCTTATAAAGGACACTAAACCATGATCAGAAATTTTATAAAGAATATTTCGTGTTTGATTAATTGTCAAATCAAGCTTTTTAGCAATTAAAAATTCATTTATATGTTTGTTCACATCTAATAAATCAGCAATTTCTTCTGCTTGTTTTCCAACAACAATTATAACCACCTCTCTAAGAAACTTTTTACGCATTTAAATCTTAAAATGAATCCAAATAAATACCTTTCGGTCTAAAAGACTTAAAAGGAACAAATTTGCAAAGGAATAAAGTTTTTAAACCTGTATGATATTTTATATATATCGAAAAGACTATATTAAAGTATATTAAGTATAGAAACTAATAAAATGGGGTGGTTTAATAAAAAAGAGAAGATTCCAGAAGGAAGTAAAAATCTAGAATTGCCAGAACTTCCGAAACTTCCAGAACTCCCACGATTCGGAACAGAAGAGATCTCCCCTATTTCTCAACTTCCAAGATTTCCAAATAGTCCCTTAGGAAAAAAATTATCACAAGAAATTATAAAAGAAGCAATAGCTGGGGGAAAAGAGGATAGAGGAGCTCTTGAAGTAGAGGATTTTGAAGAATATCAACCATTTCAAGAGCTTCCAAAAAAAAGAGTTACAAAAGAAATTCCTTTTGAGTTTAAAGAGGCTGCAAGAGTAGTCAAAAAAGCAGAACCGATTTTTATAAGAATTGATAAGTTTGAAGAAAGTCTAAAAATCTTCGACAAAACGAAAAAACAAATTTCAGAGATTGAAGCCGGGTTAAGAGATATAAAAAGATTGAAGGAGGAAGAAAATTCAGAACTAGAAAATTGGGAAAGCGAAATAATTCAATTAAAAAATCAAATTGAAAAAGTAGATAGAGACATTTTTTCTAAAATAGAATGAAAGGAGAGAACCTCATACATATAAAATTAGAATATAACGAAGCTGTTAAATCTAAAAAAGAAGTTCTTCAATCAGAAATAAATCTTTTAAAAATCGCGCAAGTGATAAAAAGATATAATTTTCTAAGAGCAGAAGAATTAAGATTAAAGGAGAAACTTCATAAGAAGTTAAAGGAAGCCATCACCAATATTAAAAAATTGCAAACAGTTCTTCCAAAGATAAAAATTCCCTCGATCTTAAGAGAAGAGGATATAGAAACAAAAAAAGTGAAAGAAAAACATATAATTTTAGAAAAAGAATATTATGATGGGAGCGTAGAATCTCAACTCAGAGAGATTCAAAACAAACTAAATTCATTGCAAACATAAATCATACAATTTTTAAAACCTTCTTTCTTTTTTGAGATTATGATAACCAGAGAACAATTAATAAAAAAATATCTAAATTTTTTCAAATTAAAAGGGCATAAAGAAATCCCAAATGAAAGCTTAATTCCTGAGAATGATCCAACAACTCTTTTTATCTCTGCAGGAATGCACCCTTTGGTACCATATTTACTCGGACAACCACATCCATTAGGAAAACGATTAATGAATCTCCAAAGATGCATCCGGACAGGAGATATTGAAGAAGTTGGAGATTCAACTCACCACACTTTTTTTGAAATGCTTGGAAATTGGAGTTTAGGAGATTATTGGAAAAAAGAAGCAATCACCTGGAGTTTTGAATTCGGAACAAAAATTTTAAAATTGCCTGTTAAAAGATTATCTGTAAGTTGTTTTAAAGGAGATACAGATGCCAAAAAAGATGAAGAATCTGCCAAGAGATGGGAGTCTCTAGGAATTCCAAAAGAAAGAATTGTATTCTTATCAAAATCGGAAAACTGGTGGGGTCCTGCAGGGAAAACAGGACCATGTGGACCAGATACAGAGATATTTTACTGGAAAGACAATACTTCTCCTGCCCCAGAAAAATTTGATCCAACAAATAAAAAATGGGTTGAAATCTGGAATGATGTTTTAATGGAATACGTCAAAGATCAAAAAGGAAAATATAATGAAGCAAAACAAAAAAATATAGACAATGGAAGAGGCGTAGAAAGAATTTTAGCAGCAATAAACAATTTTGAGGATAATTATTTAACAGAACTTTGGCAGCCAATGATAAAACAAATAGAAAAACTCTCTAATAAAAAATATCAAAAAAATGAGAAGCCAATGAGAGTGATTGCAGATCATATTAAAGCTTCTGTTTTTATAATCGCAGATGGAATTGTTCCTGGAAATTCTGAGCAAGGATATATATTAAGAAGACTCATAAGAAGAGCAATTAGATATGCTAAAGAAATAGGATTAGAAAATTTTACTTCAAAAGTAGCTTTACCTGTTTTTAAAATCTATGATGACTATCAACATCTACAGAAAAATAAAGAACATATTCTAAAAGAATTAGAAAAAGAAGAAGAAAAATTCAACAAAACTCTAAAAAAAGGATTAAAAATATTTAACAAATTCTCAAAAAACAAAAAAGAACTTTCAGGGGAGAAAATCTTTTTGCTGTATCAAAGCTATGGTTTTCCGTTTGAACTAACAAAAGAGCTAGCAAAAGAAAAGGGAATTAAAATCAACCAAAAGAGCTTTCAAAAAGAATTAGAAAAACATCAAAAACTTTCACGTACTGCGACAGAAGGAAGATTTAAATCAGGACTTGCAGACAATTCAGAAACAACCACAAAGCTTCACACAGCAACACACTTGTTATTAAAAGCTCTTCAAATAATCTTAAAAAATGATTCTATAATCCAAAGAGGAAGCAATATAACTTCAGAAAGGTTACGACTTGATTTTTCTTTTCCACGGAAGCTTACAAAAGAAGAATTAGAAAAAGTAGAAGAATTAGTTAATACGCAAATACAAAATTCTTATGAAATTATCCGTGAAGAAATGCCTCCTAAAAAAGCAATAAAAAAAGGTGCGCGAGGAATTTTTGATAAAAAATATGGGGAGAAAGTTTCTGTGTATTTGATAGGAGAATTTTCCAAGGAAATTTGTGCAGGACCCCATGTAAAAAATACCTGTGAATTAGGAGTTTTTAGAATAAAAAAAGAAAGTGCTTCAAGTGCAGGAGTTAGGAGAATCAAGGCCGTACTTGAATAAATCAAAGAGGATATACTCCAACCAACCCATATTTATTTTCGAGTCGTTTAAATCTTGGTAAAAGATACCAACTAATCTTTCCTTTTTTCTCAATATTTCTTCTTAAAGATTTCCAACTTTGAGCATCTGGATATTCATAAAAAAAATCACTCATAGAATCTCCTTCTGAGATAAAGATAATTTCTGGTTCTAAGAACAATTTTTCTCCACTAGAATAAGTAATTTCATTGTCTGTTATTATTGACGGACCAGTTGTTTCTATAAAACAATACCCTGTTTCCATTAAACTATATTCTGCAGAACATTTAACGCCAACTGCTTCATGATTTTCAAGAGGGTAATAGAAATAAACAGATTCATAACCTAACTCCTTTAATAAAAAAACAAGTAAGTCGGCCTTTTCTCCACAAACCCCTTCTACATCATATAAAACTTCATAAGGATATCTAGAATAATCTATCTCCTGACTTTTCCCAAAAGAAAGAGTTTTTCCAGAACTTCCAAAAGGAATATTCTGAACAAGGCTTACTGCAATTCTTAATTGATCGTCTTTATTTACTGCAAGATTTTGAATTGTTATAACAAGGGGTAATAAAAATTGTCTCTGTTTTTCTTCATTAAGATTTTTTAATTTAAAATCCTTTCTTGTAATTTTTTCTCCATTTTGATAATTAATAAATTTAGAAAGGGCAGAGGTATAATTTTTCATTCCTTCATAAACAATAAAATCAAGAATCTCTTCTTCTCCACGTAATATATATGTTAAATTTACTTTTTTAGGATTTACTTGGTACTCAAAGGTGCATAAATCTCCCTCTTTAATCATATTTTCCTCACAATCACAAGTAGAGGCTTTTTCTATTAGAAATCCATTATAACAATAATAAGGTTTATTTACTGAACAATTACCATAAGATGTTCCATCTCCACAAACAACTATTTCCTCTCTTAATCCAATACCTTTGTAAAAATCATCAATAAGATAAACTCCTCCCAAAATTCCAAGAGATAAAGAAAAAACAAGTAAAAGAATCAGGGCGTAATTTTTCAAATGCCCGGAATCACTGTTTTTAATTTCTTCAATATTTTCTACACCTTCTTTTTTAACCATGCTCTAAAAACACAAAAGAATTATAAAAAACTAACTACTCTAAATAAATTCCTGGTTTTCCCGGTTTTGTCTTTTTTGATTTATTTTCAGGATCATATTTCTTTTTATCGTTCACGGCAAAAATCACAACATCTAATTCAGTTCTTTTCTTAATTAGTTCTAAATTATCTATATAATTCTTTTTCTCGTTTGGTAAAACATAAACATAAACTTTAGAAGAACTCTTATTTACTAAAGAGAGGACATGATGAATATCTTTAACAAGCTTTTCTACAGCTTCCTCTTGTTTCTCTAAATTCTCGTCAATTTTTTTCTCATCAACTTCTGGCCATTTTTCTAAGCTAATAAAATTTTCATTTCCTATTTTTTCCCATAATTCTTCTGTTATATGCGGGCAGAAAGGATGTAAAATCTTTAAAAATTTCTCAAGTACATCTTTACTATTTTCTTGTGGAAAATAGTTAAACAACTCTCTAATTTTTATTATTGCTAAATTGTACTTGAAATTTTCTAAGTATTCTGAAACATCTCTGATCATTTTATTGAGTCTGCTTTCAATTTTTACATTAGACTTTTCAATTTTTACATTGGTATAATACTCTACCACTTTATTCACAAATTTAAAATTCCCGACAAGCACCTTTTCATCCCAATGAGTATCAGAATCAAGAGATGCAAAACTCATAAGAGCCAATCTAAGGGAATCAGCTCCGTAATTTTTAACAACTTCGATAGGATTAATAACATTGCCCAATGATTTTGACATTTTTCTACCATCGCTTGCGTGTAACATTCCTTGGTTAAACAATTTTGCAAAAGGCTCGTCGAATTTTACAAAACCTAAATCTCTCAAAGCCTTTGTAAAAAATCTCGAATAAAGAAGATGCAAACATGCATGTTCTGCCCCCCCAATATATTGATCAACTGGCATCCAATAATCAATTTTCTTTTTATCAAAAGGTTTTTTAAAATTTTTACTATCACAATACCTCATATAATACCAAGAAGAATCAAAAAAAGTATCCATTGTATCTGTCTCTCTTTTTGCTTGTCCTTTGCACTTCGGACATTTAATATTAACAAAACTACTGTTTGTTTTGAGAGGATTTCCCTTACCAAATTTAACCTTTTCTGGAAGTAAAACAGGCAAATCCTTTTCAGGAATAGGTACAATTCCACATTTATTACAATAAACAATGGGAATTGGAGTCCCCCAATATCTCTGACGAGAAATAAGCCAATCTCTTAATTTATACTGCACTGTTTTCTTTCCTAACTTTTTCTTTTGCAAAAGTTCAGTTATTTTGTTTATAGCCTCCTTGCTTTTCACCCCGTTAAATTCTTCAGAATTGATTAATTTGCCTTCTCCAGTATAAGCCCTATCTCTTGTAAAATTTCCTTCAATAACTTGTTTAATCTTAATTTTGTATTTTTTAGCAAATTCCAAATCTCTCTGATCATGTGCAGGAACAGCCATTACCATTCCAGATCCATAATCTGCTATAACAAAATTGCCGGCATAAACAGGAATTTTTTCATTTGTCAAGGGATTTATTGCATAACTTCCTGTAAAAACACCTTCTTTTTCCAATTCTTCTACATCCTTTTCAGAAACAGATTTTATTTTTTTTAAAAATTTCTTAACTTCGTCCTCATAATCTGCTGTAACAATATCCATTAATCTAGAATGTTGAGCAGAGATAACCATAAATGTAACCCCATAGATTGTATCAGGACGCGTTGTAAAAACAGGCCACTCTTCTTTATTAATTTCAAAATTAATTTCGGTTCCAAAACTCTTACCGATCCAATTTTTCTGCATTACTTTAATCCTTTTTGGCCAATTTAAAGAATCCGTACAATTTAGAAGCTCATCTGCATATTCAGTAGTTTTAATAAACCATTGCTCTAAGTGTTTTATTCCTACCTCTGTATTTTTATGATATTCGCACACACCATTATGAACTTGCTCATTCGCAAGAACAGTTTTGCATTTTGGACACCAATTAACAGGAGCCTTTTTTCTATAAGCAAGTCCTTTTTCTAAAAATTTTAAGAAAAATAATTGGTTCCATTTATAATATTCAGCTTCACAAGAACTCACTATTCTTTTCCAATCATAACTCCACCCAAGAGATTTTTGTTGGTTAATAAATGCCGCAATTGATTTTTGAGTGTATTTTTTAGGATGTACCCCCACTTTTATCGCTGCATTTTCTGCAGGTAAACCAAAAGAATCAAATCCCATTGGATGAAGAACATTTAATCCATTCATTCTCTTAAACCTCGCATAAATATCTCCAAGAGTATAATTCAATCCATGACCAATATGCAACCCAGAACCAGAAGGGTAAGGATACATCTCTAAAACATAAAACTTCTTTTTTTTACTCTTTTCACTAACTTCAAAAATCTTTGTCTCTTCCCATTTCTTCTGCCATTTCTTTTCTATTTGTTTAAAGTTATATGCCATGTTATTATTTTGAGTTTTTTGTTTAAATTATTTGCTATAGAGTTCTCTCACACAAAATTATACAATATCCGCTAAGAATGCGGATCTTATAATAATAAGAGAACTCTTGCTAAAACAAATTCTAAATTTTTAGTCTTAGCAATTTTCATAATAAATATTACAAAAGCATATTTTTAAATATTGTCATTAATTTTTTAGATAATGGAAAAGATTCAAGCATATCTCACTGGAGAAATCATTTCTAGTAACAGCTCGGAAGCACGCGCTCTTTACAATAAAAGTTGCTTTGGAGAGCTAATTCAAGGAAAAATCCAGTACTCTCTTTCTGAAGCGCTATTTCTTATTGAAAAGGGCAAAATGGAAATATTCTCAAGAAATAAAAAAATTCCTAGTAAAGATTTAATAAATAAGTTTATGAGAATAGATAAAAAAATTCAGATTAAATATCCGGTATTCAAGGATTTAAGAGAACGAGGATATGTTGTAAAAACAGCGTTAAAATTTGGTGCAGAATTTAGAATATATGAAAAAGGGGCAAAACCTGGGAAAAAACACGCTAAATGGATTGTTTTTGCTGATCATGAATCAAAAAAAATAACTTGGCATGAATTCTCTGCAAAAAATAGAGTGGCGCATTCTACAAAAAAGAAACTTCTTTTAGCAATAGTTGATGAAGAAGGGGATATTACTTATTATGAAGTTCAATGGATAAAACCATAACATCAAAAACCTTATAAGATATTTACTTTTACTCTAAGTATGCCTATACAAAATACACTAGAAACAAAGGAAAAAATCCTTTTTTTTCTGAGAAGAAATGGCCCAAGTTTACCAGTTCATATTGCAAAAGAGATAGAACAAAGTATACTTTTTACATCAGCCTTTCTCTCTGAACTACTTTCTGAAAAAAAAATAAGATTAAGTAATATGAGAGTTGGAAGTTCTCCAATTTATTTTCTTTCAGGACAAGAATCTCTTCTTGAAAAATATTCAATTCATCTGAAAAGTAAAGAGAAAGATGCATTTATTTTGTTAAAGGAGGAAAAATTTCTCATTGACAAAGAACAAGTTCCAGCAATTAGAGTGGCATTAAGAGAAATAAAAGATTTTGCAATCCCATTTAAAAAAAGCGAAAATCTTGTTTGGAGATATTTGAAAATTCCTGAAAGTGAATTTAAGGGGAAAATAATTCAAATCAGTACAAATACTAAAAAAGAAAAATTAAAGGAAGTTGAAGAAACAAAAGAAATCCCAATAGAAAAACCCTTTAATGTGAAAAAAAAGACTGTTAAAAAAAAGAAACCTCCTCAAAAAAATAATGAGAAATTTTTCAATAGAGTGAAAGAATTCCTATTAAAAGAAAGAATAGAGTTAATTGATATAAAAAATTTTAGCAAAAATGAACTTTCTTTAATTGTTAAAGAAGAAGGAAAAGAAATTCTTCTAGTAGCGTATAATAAAAAAAGGATAAATTGAGAATAATTTATTAAAAAAA
>JAHJSW010000034.1 GCA_018830245.1 Nanobdellota archaeon
TATCTTTTTCAACTTCTTTTTCATTTTTATACCTTTTAACATTAACAAGTCTAGCTTTTCCAAGTATAAATCCGCAGGACAATTTTTTAAAACCGAATTTTTCCATACTTTTTTTATCAGGAATTTTAGAAGAATGGATTAAAAATTCTCCACGAAATTTTGTATTCCATTTTCTAAGTTCTATAATTTTCCTCTTTTGAAGGATTAACTCTGCAAAAGGCTGTTTTAATGACAAAACTTTCATCTTAATTCATGTTCCCAAATTTGAACAAACTCCAGTTCATTTCTATTAAAAAACTTTTTCTATTAATAACTTTCCTATTAATAAAAAATTATCTCTCAAACATATATTTTAAAAACCCAAAATAATTCCCCTTTCTATGAAATTTAAAAAGAGGTCTAAAAAATTTCTAAAAGATTTTTGGTTTTTGCTATGGAAAGACGATAGCTTAAAGGGTTGGATCTTCTCGATTATTATTATTTTTGTATTTATTAAATTTATATTTTTCCCAGGTTTAAGCTTAATCACTGGAACGTCTCTTCCTCTTGCAATTGTAGAATCATGTAGCATGTATCATCAGGGAAATTTATTCTCAAATTTTGATAATTGGTGGGAAATAAAAGAAGAAGTTTATGAAGGATATACCATAAATAAATTAGATTTTGAAAAGTTCATATTTAAAAAAGGATTTAATAAAGGAGATATATTATTTGTAATAAAAGCAAATCCTGAAAAATTAAAAGTAGGAGATGTAATAATTTTTGACTCAAACTATCAGAATCCAATTATTCACAGGATAGTTGAAATAAAAGATGAAAACGGGGAAAAGATATTTTTCACTTTAGGAGATAATAACCCTCAACAATTGAGTTTTGATAAAAACATTATACAGGATCAACTTGTAGGAAAAGCTGTGCTAAAAATAGCTCCTTATATAGGATGGGGAAAATTATTATTTTTTGAGGGAGGAAAATCTCCTTCAGAAAGAGGTTTATGTGATTAAACCAATAAGAAAGCTTTAAAAATTAAAAAAAATAAAACATACAATGGAATTTTGCCCAAAATGCGGAGCAGTTTTGATTCAAAAGAGAAAAAAAGATGGATGCCCAAGATGCAATTACTCTGCCAAAGAAAAAGTAAAATTAAAAACTTCTGAAAAAATAGAGGAAAAAAAAGAAGTCATAACAGTTTCTAAAGCAAATCAGCAAACACTTCCAATTGTAGGAGAAAAATGCAAAAAATGCAATCATGAAAAAGCATATTTCTGGACCGTACAAACACGTGCAGGAGATGAAGCAGAAACAAAATTCTTCAAATGTGTAAAATGTGATAATACCTGGAGAGAGTATAGATAATCAAGAAGTTTTTCTTCCAATTCTTTCTGAATACCCACACCTACCACATTGTAATAAGATTAAATTATCTTCATCAGAAATAAAAACACCTAAATCTAAAACCTGCACTTTATCATATCCGCATTTTTTACAGTTATGATGATATGTAGCAAAAATATTCTCGTCTTTTTTAACACCCGTTCCTCTTTCTTTTTCATGCTGAACTTTTTCATTGGAAATAACATGACCTTTTGCCTGATTAACAGAATCACATTTTTTACATCTAAATACCCTATCTACCCCTCTTTTTTTCAATTCTAAAGGAACACCACATTTTTTGCAAAAATTTATTCCCATAAGTTATAAATAAAATAAGAATTTAAAAAATCATCCATAATAAACATTTTTAAAGATTTTATCTTTCTTAACCATGTGAGCTTAGTTAGCTAACAAATACAAATGGCTCTGTAGCTCAGCCTGGTTAGAGCACCAGACTCTTAAGACGCTGACTTGTCAGTGTATTTGAACTGAACTTGTTTCAGAGATATCTGGGTGTCGGGGGTTCAAATCCCTCCAGGGCCATGCATATTTTGGGATACAGAGAAGGGTAATGGGTTTTTAGATAAATTTAATAGTGCTTATCTCATAATAATAAGAGAGGTTGAAATGAATTATAGAATTGTTTATCTGTTAAAAGGGGAGTCTAAGAAATATGCTGAAAAATTGATTAAAGATGTAGCTAAGAAATTCCATGTTAATTATTGTTATTCTGGAAGACAATCTGCGCATATAACTTTAAAATATAGATTTGAGACTAATAACCTTAAGAAAGTTGAGAAATTAATAGAAGGTGTTTGTAAGAATAATAAATCTTCTTATTTTGAAATAGGAGGAATAGGAAATTTTACCAAACATGCTTTAATACTTAAAGTTAAGCCAAGTAAAGAGATGGTTAAATTTGAAAAAGAATTAGTTAAAACATTGAAGGATTATAAAGGAGACTTAAGTAAATATGATAAATTATTGCATAAAAACTTCCATGTAGGCATTGCACATCATGATATTAAAGAAAAATTTTCAGAAATAAATTCTTATTTGAAAAAATTTAATAGAAAATTTAAAGTTAAATTTGATAAAGTTTATTTGATAAAAAAACCAAAGAACAGATGGATTATTCGAAAAAGATATATTATTAAGTGAACAGAGGAATTTACTTAATTATTCCCCTAACCTGTAACTTTCATTCCCGAAGTACTCCAGGGCCACTCAAACTTTTGTTTCGGAAAAGGTAACAAAAAAAGAAGTAAATAAAAATGATCTGAGAAATTACTTAATTTTAGATTTATTAGATTGTCTTTTTAGAATATCATAAATTGTAGTTATGCCTGCAAGATAACCTTTCTTGTATTCTTCTGGTTTTTTAGATTCTAATGTGGGAATTACAATTTCGGTTAACACTGGATTTTCTTCCAGAATTTCTTTAAAAATCTCATCACTCTTTGATTTAAATGTTTTAGATTTTTTTGCATCTTCAACCTCTTTTAGATGTTCTTTTATTGTTTCTTCAGTAATTATTGGCAATTTCATAATATTTTATGGAAACATATTATTTATAGATTCCTATATATTTTATTACCCCAACTTGTAACTTTCATTCCCAAAGTACTCTAGCCATAAAAAGAATATATATTCTAAAACACAAAACCTTAAAAATAGAACTTTCTCAAACAGTACATGACAGGAAAAAATCAGTCTCAAAAAATTGCAGTTTCTAGAGGCTTTAGATTAGAGGATATTGAAGAAGTAGTGGGATATAACGTTTCTGAAAAAGATATAAAATATTTTGGTAGGGAATTCCATCCAGATGAATTTAATGGATGCCACACTCTAGTATTTGTTGGCGCTTCAAAAGTTGATGCAGGAAGTAGTTGTATGACTGTGCATGTTCCTTTTTCAGAGATAGCTACAAAAGCTAAAACTCTTGGAGTAACTAATGTGTATCGAGTGTATCATAGAGATGGACTTCCTTCTGGAAAAAATTTTAGAAGAAGCTCAAAGGGATATGTAATAGAAAAAATAACTGACTAATCTTTAATAACCATTCAAAAATTATCCTCTCTTCAATCTAACTGCCAAAGCTTTCTTGATATTTGTCTTTTGAGCTCTTTTCATTGCAGGAGTTGGTTTAGACTTCTCAGGAATATTTTTTCTATCTTTTGCCTTAAAAATATCTCCTCTCACTTTCTTTGGTTTTGTCTGCAATTGAGACAAAAGTTTTTTTGTGCTAGGAGAATCTCCAATTAAGGCTCCATTCACCACATGAGCATCTTTTTTACTAATAAGCCAGGCATGAGTATCCCAACTTCCACTTCTTCTTTTTCCAGCAAGTCTTTGCAAGTGACCTTTTCTTCCAATATCATGATTTCTAAAACTTACAAATTCTGTTTTAGGCCTTAGAAGAACTCTATAATAATTTCCTTCTCCTTTTACTCCAGGTTTTGATCTTTTTATGTTTAATTTAACAACCTTCTTTTGTTTCAATAATGCCATTACAAAATATATATTCTAAGATATAAAAATATTTCGACTAAAATATTGCATACCAAAAGCTAGAAAATTCTAGAAAAAAACTCTTCCTAAAGGGGCGTTGGCAAATAAGATCATTTAACTAGATCTTGTATATGTTCTATTGCGTCTGCAACATCTTTTCCCTTCTTGGTCAACTTAATCAATTTTATTCGCCCCTTTTTTTGAAATTCGACCAATTTGAGACTTTGCAAAGTTTGCAGAATCTTAACCGCATGGCTATAAGTACAGTCTACTTCTTTAGCCAACACACTCCCATATCTCATTCGTGTGTTTTTCTTCAAAGAAACCAACATCATTGCAGGCTTTCTTCGAAAAAAGATGTCAAAATTGTCTTTCATTCTAAGATGTATATTTTAATGTATATATTAAGAAAGATACTCCCTTTTAAACTTTTTGTAAAGTATATTTCAGAACATTTATTA
This sequence comes from Nanobdellota archaeon, assembly GCA_018830245.1. Classification (GTDB taxonomy): domain Archaea; phylum Nanobdellota; class Nanobdellia; order Pacearchaeales; family GW2011-AR1; genus JAHJSW01. The sequence goes on from JAHJSW010000034.1 coordinate 4,347, forward strand.
ACAAACATAACTATTGGAAAATACATGGAAACAGAACCAGAAAAAGCAATAAAAAAGAGAACAAAAGTCCTTGCAGTAGGAGATATTCACGGAGATACTACTTTAATCAAAAGACTAGCTGAAAAAGCAAAAAAAGAAAATGTCGATCTTGTTATTCTTGCAGGAGACTTAACTTTTGCTGAACAATCTACAAAAAACATCATAGGTCCGTTTATAAAAGCAAAAAAAGAGGTATTAATTCTTCCAGGAAACCATGAATCTATGGCAACTATTGATTTTCTTACAGAAATGTACCCAAATACAAAAAATATTCACGGATACTCTTTCCTAAAAAATGACATAGGAATATTCGGTGCTGGAACAGCAGATATTGGAATACATCAGCTAAAAGATTCAGAGATGTTTGAATTACTAAGGAAAGGACATGAGAGAATAAAGAACGTAAAAAAGAAGATAATGGTGACTCATATGCATCCAAGGGGAAGCAAATCAGAATTTTCAGGGTTTAAAGGTTCAAAGGCAATAAGAAGAGCAGTAGAAGAATTTCACCCAGATATCCTTATAAACGCACATATTCATGAAGCCGCAGGACTTGAAGATAAAATAGGAAAAACAAGAATCATAAATGTAAGCAGAAAAGAGAAGATTTTTGAGATATAGGAAATAAAGCATTCTTCTAAACTGGATGTAACTGGTGAGTAGTAAAATATACAAATATTTATAAAGTAAAATCATTTCTAAAATATATGAAAAAGAAGGCCAAAAAAGCTTCATTCTTACCAAAAGCTGCTTTAGCAGCATTCTTAGCAGGAGCAGCGTTTCTTCCAAGTTGTATTTCACCACAAACAGCAAATATCCAAAAAAATCTTGCCCCTCTTGAGCAAAGAGTAGAAAAACCAGTAGAAACTAAAAAAGATTATTTAGAAAACATAAAAACTTCTCCAAAAAGAGATAAAGAAGAAATATATGCTCTTCTCATTAGTGGGCTAACAGAAAATAGACATAAAGAAGGTCTTGAAACAGCTTACAAAACACTAACTACTCAACTCAAAATTCCAAAAGAAAAGATAAGAGTTTTAGATAACTTTCCAAATAACAGCAAAAATTATCCTGTTTTTGGAGAATCCTCAAAAGAAGTAATTATAAAAACATTTAATGAAGATCTCTCAAAAAAAATAGGTCCAGAAGATACCTTTATTCTTTATATTACAGATCATGGATTTTACGAAGAGAAAGGAGAAGTCTCTCCAGATGGTAAAACGCTTTTAAAGGGAGGGGGTTTTTTCACTAGTGACTGGAAAAGATTTTATGCATCAACATTAAAAGAGTTGGTTAGAAAGAATATTCCAACAGATACGAAATGTTTTTTCGTTTTTGACTTCTGTTATGGTGGGCCAGTTGCAAAAAAAATGGGAACAGGAAAGATTATTGCAGTAGCTCCACAAAAAGAAGGAACTGTTTACGGAGGAGTCTATTTCAGCCAAACTATTTGGGAATCCTTAATAGAAGAAGACGATTTCTTTGGAAATCCTTCTGGTAAAAGAATCGGAGATGTTAATAAAGATGGATTAGCCATAAAAGAGATATTTGATTATGCAAAGGAATATGGAATCATGTCAAATCTTCATTTTCTTGAAAAAGACGATAAAAAAAAGGTACATAATCCCGGAATGTATTATGATAAACAGAGAATTGATCCTTCAAAATTCTATCTAGAAGACAAAAAAAGCCAGAAACTTTCTACAAATAGATTAAATCAATAATTAAAATGGAAAAGAATTCGTTCTTACTAAAAACTGCTTTAGCAGCATTCTTAGCAGGAAGCGTGGCGTTTCTTCCAAGTTGTAATACTATGCAAAACAAAATTACAAATCCTGTTGGTCTTGAAAAAAAAGTTGAAGAACATCCAAAATGCACTGGAACTGAAACAAGTTACGCTCTTATTGTTAAAGTGGGAGGGAAGTCAAAAGCTCCAGAAAAAGCCTATGAGGCATTAAAAAAAAGAGGCATTAAAAATATATATTTCTTAAAAGAAGCTCCATTAGATAAGAACCACGATGATAATAGATCAGCAACAAAAGAAAACATTTTAGATATGATAGATAGTCTCGCTACTCAAATAAACCTGTGTGATAGGTTTATTTTTCTAATTTCAGGTCATGGAGAGATTGACTATGGAAAACAAGAGAGTATTTTCCTTTTTGGGAAAAATAGAACACCATTACCTGCAGGAAAATTAAAAAGAGCTTTAGAAAAAATACGTGCTACAAAAAAAATGGCATTCCTCCTCGCTTGTTCTCAGGGAAAATTAGCTAAAGAACTTGGAGAAAAAGGATATCTCACCTTCGCCTCCAATGATGGATTCAAAAAAGGATATACTTGTGAAGAATGCTGGGAAATGCATTTTTGGAAAGAGCTCGCAAAATCTCCAAACATTGAAGAAATTTTTAGGAACGCGAAAAGAGAAGGAAAAGGAACAAATTCTAAAAATACAGAACTTTATAAGGAGTATGGATATAAAAACAATCCAGTAATGTATTCTGGAACAGATCCCTCACAAATATTTTTAAGTGAAAAAAAAAGTAAAAAAGCAGAATACAACCCAGACAAAAAAAGCCAAAAACTTTCTACAAAGAAGCTAAATCAATAATCAAAAACCTATAAAAACCTTCTTTCTACGTATAATTATGCCAAAAAGAGCAAAAAAACCTCGTGAAGAAAGAATAGCAGAAGAATACTTTCCAATAGATAAGGGAGATATTAAGTATACTACAGAGAAAAGAGAGAGAAAACCATTTCAATCAATAACCAAATCTATTGAAATTTCTACAAAAAGCTCTCCTCTTGAAAGAGAGGTTACAAAAAGAGCCATTGAAAAAAAATACAAAAAACAATTCAAAGAGCCTCTTGAAATAGTTAAAAAAATTTCTAAAAAATCTTATAAAAAATCTCCTAAAAAAACAAGTAAAAAAACAACAATTAAAACAAAAGAATATTCTTCTCCAAAAATTACTTTGAAAAAAGAAGGGTATGAATTAATCATCACTGAAAAACCTCAGGCAGCCGCAAAAATTGCTACTGCTCTTGGAAAACCCGTACAAAAAACTGCACAGAAAGTTTCATACTATGAATTAATCAAAAATAATAAAAAAATAGTTGTTGCATGCGCTGTAGGTCATTTATTCACATTAAAACAAAAAAAATTAGGTTCAGAAATTCCTACATTTGATATTGGATGGGTTCCAAACTATTTATCCAGAAAAAATGATTTTACAAAAAGATATCATGATGTCTTACTTAAAATAGCAAAAAACGCAAGCAGTTTAACTGTAGCAACAGACTATGATATTGAAGGAGAAGTAATCGGATTAAATGTAGTGAGATTCATCTGCGGGCAAAAAGATGCAAATAGAATGAAATTCTCTACACTCACTGAAAAAGAATTAAATGAAGCATATGATAAAAAATCTCAACACATAAGTTGGGGGCAGGCAATTGCTGGAGAAACCCGCCACTATCTTGATTGGTTTTACGGAATCAACCTTTCGAGAGCCCTGATGAACTCAATAAAAACCACTGGGAAATTTAGAATTATGTCTATAGGAAGAGTTCAAGGGCCAGCACTTAATTTAATTGTAAAAAAAGAAAGAGAAATTCAAGAATTTAAACCAGTATCTTACTGGCAGATCTTCATAACAATTGATGATGGAAAAAACAAATTAGAATTAAAACATAATAAAGACATTTTTGAAAAGTCAGAGTTAGAAAAATTCAAAGATTTAAAAGGGAAAAAAGTTGATGTTGAGACAAGGAAAACAGAGCAAATTTTTCCTCCAAATCCTCCATTCAACCTTACCACCCTCCAAACAGAAGCATACAAATTTTACGGAATAACTCCTTCAGAAACACTTAGAATTGCTCAATCACTCTATCTTTCAGGATTAATATCTTACCCAAGAACATCAAGTCAAAAACTCCCAGAATCAATAGACTATAAATCAATTCTAAAAAAATTATCAAAAAAGTATCACACAGAAAAATTAACTATCAGGGAAAAACCTGTGCAAGGAAAAAAATCAGATCCAGCACATCCCTCAATCTATCCTACAGGAAATGCTCAAATCTTAACAGGAAAAGAAGAAAAAATATATGAATTAATTGTAAAACGATTTCTCTCATTATTTTGTGAAGACGCCATTGTAGACAGTAAGACAATAAGAGCAACAACAAATAAATTAATTTTCTCAACAAGAGGTTCTTCTATCAGAAAAAAAGCATGGATGGAAATTTATCCTTCTAAATTAAAAGAAAAAGAAATTCCAGATATAAAAAAAGAAGCAAAAATAATTGATTCAAAAATAGAGGAAAAAAAGACTTCTCCTCCAAACAGATACTCTCCTGCTTCAATTATTTCAGAACTTGAAAAAAGAAATCTTGGAACAAAAGCTACAAGATCATCTATTTTAGAAACTCTGTATGATCGAGGATATATTAAAGAAAAAAGTATAGAAGCAACCCCCTTAGGGATGTCATTAATAGAAAGTTTAGAAAAATACTCACCAATAATCATAGACGAGAAACTCACAAGAAGCTTTGAACAAAGAATGGATTCAATTCAAGAAGCAAAAAAAGGTTTTGAAGAAAAAGAAAAAGAAATTATTGAAAAAGCAAAAGAAACCATCACAACAATAATTAATCAGTTTAAAAAAAATGAAAAAGAGATTGGAAAAGAATTATTAAAAGCAAATGTTGAATTAAGAGAACAACAAAAAATAGAAAATAAATTAAATCTCTGCCCTGTTTGTAAAAAGGGACATCTTTCAGTAACTTATTCTAAAAAAACTAGAAGACACTTTGTAGCGTGTAATGCATACCCTAATTGCAGAAACACTTATTCCCTCCCTCCAAACGGAGTAATTAAAAAAACAGGAAAAACCTGTGAAAAATGCAGCTTTCCTATTTTAATGCTTTTAAAAAGTGGGAAAAAGCCTTGGTTTTTCTGCTTTAATCCAGAATGCCCAACTAATAAAAAAAGAATAGAAGAGTATAGAAAAAATAATCAAAATTAACTACCTCTTCTTTTTCCTAGCAAATTTCTTTTTCGGTTTTTTTACATTTACTGAAGCGACTTCACAACTTTTACGGCAAGGACAAAATAAATGTAAGATTAAAAGAACCGCAGCAATTATCACTATCCACTTAGAAACCGTTGCTGAGAAAATCTGAGTAGGCCATATTACAAACACTAAGATCAACATAGCCAATACACTTTCACTCACTAAGCATTTACACATTTTTCAACCTCCTTTAAAACAAAAAGAAAAATCCATTAATAAATCTAGCGGTGATAAATTTCACAAACAAAAATTTTAAAAAGCCCCATACTCTAAAAACAAATATGTTAAGAGAACTAAGTAAAAAAGATAAAAAGAATTTATTCTTAGATAGTTCTCTGTATTTTTTTGAATTTTATTTTCTTAGAGGTTAAAACGTAATTTTATTTTTGCGTTTTAATGTTCATTCTTTACTTAACTAAATCAATTCTATTTTAAAATGTTAGAAAAAAAACTTAAAAGAAATTATGCTGGATGGCAATATGGAGGAAACGGATGTAGTGAATACTGTTATATTAAAGGGTTAGAACATAGAGGAGGATTTTCAGAAGAAGAAGCTAGAAAAATTTTTCCTCAAATTTTAAAATATTGCACAGAAAGTAGAACATTAAAAAAAGCACAACATATATTAGTTCAACTGAATGGTATAGAAATTTATTTAAGAATAACCTCTTCAGGATCAGCAGAATTGCCAACAAATAAAGAAGGAAGAATCACAAGAACCGCCAATCCAAATGAAATTCTTGACTTCAGAACAAGAAACATGTGGGAATCAAAACCAGTTTAACAAACTCTTCTGAGTTTTTATTGAACTTAGCAACTTACTCCTCTTAAAAATTTGAGATGAATCAAAATTAAATTTTATCTTTCCAATCTGTTGAGCACTCTTAACTAATTCATCACTACTCTCAAAATTTATCAAACGATTATTAAGTGCTTTCTTAACACTCTCTCTAACAACCCAGACCCCTAAACTTGCCCAATATGAAGGAGTCTCTATTCGAATGACTAACACACTTGCCTGACGTTTTATTTTATTTAAATGTTCTAATACTCTTAGTCGAGTTGCATAATACCCTCCCGCAGTATCAAATGCGTAGTTTTTTCTTCCCCAATAATCTTCAAAATCAGTTGAAGCTTTAATCTCTTTTGAAGGATTCCACGAACTTCCAGGAAGATATAACTCAAAAAGTTCAAAATTCCAGACATTAGGAAAGAACATAATCAAATAACAATTTCCCATAAACTCCCCAAAAAATAATTCATAATTTTCAATCCACTTATAATTTTTAATATTCATCAAAAGTTTTTTTCCGATTATATCATCTGTAGCTGTGATGCTCCAGCGAGTAGGAACAAGTCGTTTATTCTTTTTCAAACCCAAAACTCCAACACTTAAAATCTTGCTAAGGTTATATTCATCAAAGTTATTTTTATATAAAAAATCAATTCCTTCTGAAGCTTTAATTTCATCACTCATTACTCTATCCAGTTTTTGAGAAATTTTAGTATTGCTAGTTATTTTAGCTTTTTTCAGACTTGCTCTCATCCCGTGCGGAGTGAGAATTTTATCTCTCTTCCTCTTAAATTTAAAATTATTTTTCAGTTCAATTTCAACATCCACTGGTTTAGAAGCAATAGCAATTTCTTGAGCAATTTGCAAGAATTTATAATTAGAACGAGAATCATAAACTTTTGATAAAAATCTAGAGTTCATTAACCCCTCTCTTAGTCCAATAACATCGTTAATCTGAAAATTGTTCTCTGCCCAATATTTAGCATTATCATACAAACCCACATCTTCATCTCTTTCTAAAGGAGACAAAATCCCTACATTAACCAGAGGATATTTTAACTTAGACCCGATAAAAACACTTGGAGGAGAATTACTATCCAGTTTTGAAATAGATTTCAAATTTTTTATCTTGAAATTAATATCAGCTATTTTCTTCACAACTTCAAATCTTATTGATTCCATGTTATAAAAAAATCAGAGAGGTTTATATCTTTTTATGAGAAAATCTTACCTTGTTGTAAAATATCCTTTAGGAAGGCGATCCTCTCCTTTTTTGAAATCAGTAATCCCAACTCTCCGATAACATGTAATATTAACTTCTTCTTCTCCAAGCATTCCCTTATAAAAACCATTTGCTGCCCGTATCACTCCAGAATCATTTGAAATGAGAGCTGTAGGAGTTCTTTGGGCACAGGATAAAGCAGAGAGGAGAAGCTCAACATCTGGTTCTCTTAATTTATCCAGCACTTCGTTCAAAAAAAATCGGGGAGGAGCAAAGTCATTTAAAAGAGTAATATCGAAAATCCTTCCGCTCTCTTCTAGTCGTTTTACAAATTTTTTTCTACGAATAATATTTCTTCTTTGTTCAAAAGATCCATGAACAGTCACCCATTCAAAATACCTTTTGTTAAGGTACTCCTCTTTAATTTTAGGAGTTAAAAAAATTTCTGTTCCTCCTTCTATAACTCTTCGAATATTTGATAAGAGAGTTTTCTCTCCACCCTCTTTAGAAAAATTTTTCGTGAGATACGCAATTAAGGAACAAGTATCAAAAAAAATAATTCCATGTTCTTCTGCTATTTGAGTTAAAGTTACTCCCTCGTTCATTAAAATCTTTTTCTTCTTTTTCATATCCAACCTTTCTTAAAAACTCCCTTTTGACGAATTTCAAATGTCAATTCTTTATTACTCAAACTTCGATGTTTAAGCAAAATAGCTTTTTTACGACCACCATCATTCACTAACTCAATAATACACTTACTCCAGTACTTGAACAAATCTCCCCCTACAATATTTACCTCCTTTCTAACCCCTTTTTTTTGGTCTTCCCAGGATAAAAAACCAGAATAAACTTGATTTGTAATAATAATCGGAATTTTTTGCCTTCTAGAAATTTCTGCAAGAATTCTCATTTGATTAGCAACCTCTCTATTTACCTCTCTAACTTTTTCATCATCTTGTGACTGAACAGCATCTCCTAATTCTAATCTATAATGCATAGCCATTCCATCAATTACAATTAAACTAACATGTTCTTTCCTTACTTGTTCCAACAAATTCAAAAAAGTTTTTTTCTGTTCTTCAAAATTCATTGGCTCAAGCAACAAAATATTCTTTAAAATAGAATTAAAATCTTCTCCTACAATTTGCTTAATTCTTTCAACAGAAAAACCTCCTTCTGTATCTACAAAAATTACTTTATTCCCTTTTTTTGCCTGACTACAAGAAGCTAAAAGAACGAAATTCGTTTTCCCGCTTCCAGGAGGGCCTGCAATCATTGTAATAACATCTTTCTCATAACCTCCGTAAAGCCACTTATTCAGGTCAAAACTTCCAGTAGAGATTTTATTAGACATTTTTTTGGGAAAAAATCCAGATTAATAAGTATTATTGTGATAAAGAATTAACTAAAATAAAAATTCAGCATCAAAAAATTTATATATTAATCAATATCTTGAAAATTATGAATAAAGTAGCATACACATATGAAGTTACAATTAGTGAATGGAAAAATAGAGAAAATCTAGAAGACGGACAAACACCAAGAACTATGGAAAACGCATTAATTGTTGCAGAAGATCTTGCTTTAGTTAAAAAACATATACCAATAATGGCCTCAAATGAAGGGTTTTCTTACTCTCCAGAATGGGATGAGAGTGGAGAGAGACAAAAAGTATTTACTGCGGAAAATCAAAGAGGAAATTATCGAGCATATATTGTTGAAAACGGTCCTCCAGTTGATTTAATTTTATTAAGTAGGGGCAAAGAGATTTACTTTTATAGGGTTTAAAATCACTTCAACTTGCTAAAATCAGAATCAAGCTTATCTAATTCTTTTGTAATCAAAGAGACAGCATCATTAACTGCTTTTTTTGCTGTTTTTCCTTTTGTCTTTACTAAAAGAATGGGATTCTCTATTGGATGCTCTCTCTTCCAAACAGCCAAAATAACTGATGAATCTTTATTCAGATAAACTCTTAAAATCTCTGCTAAGGTAACATTATCAAATTCGATTTCAATCTCATCCTTTGAACTTTTAAGAATCTTGATTTCCATTATAAAGAATCTTGATTTTAATTTATAAACATTGCGTTTGAGATTTTATCATAAAATCTTTTATTTTCTCCCAAAAATTAAATCATCGATCTCTTCAGAAGACAAATCTTCTTCTTTATTTTGAGGAGCCTTAGTTTCTAGTGCTTTTCTTTCTTGTTCAGGATTCATTTTTTTTAGATCAGAAAGGGTCAATATTTTAGTACTAACTGGATCAAATTTTACGTCTTCAACAAATTTTTTCTCAAGCTCTTTTTTAGATAGTTTAATCCCAAGGTAATTTTCAAGCTTAAAAATAAAATTAGAATAACTCTCTGGTAAAATTCCTTTTTCAGCCATTTTAATAGAAATTTCAGATTCAGCAATGCCTTCTGCAAGTTGTTTCTGACTAAGATGTTTTGCCCTTCTAGCCCTCATAATCACCCAGTGAAAATTATCAACTAAATCAGTTTTTTTATCTGATTTTAATGGACGGTTTTTCTGATAATTCTTCTCTACAAGATCTCTTAAACTAGTATCTTGTTTTTTCAAAATCTCTTTTCTCCCATCTAGATAACTTTTTTCAGGATGAAGACCTGCAGCACGAGAGAGGCGCTCATGAACAGTTTGTTTTCGCTCAACATTTTTAAAATCAAAACTAGAAGGTTTCCTTACAATAGGTATTTGCTCATTAAAAGAACATTCTTTACAAACCTTAACAATCCCTTTCTCAGAAACAGCATCAAACAAAGAAGTTATGCTCTCAGGAATACCACATTTAAAACACTCATTCATAACCTCTATCAATCATCTCTCTTTTTTAATATTTCTGTGATAAAATGTATTAATCAACTAAGTTTATCCACTACGAACTTAACTAATTCATAATAAGCCCATACTTTTAATGCCTCTCCTCCAAGAGTTACAGGGAAGATCTCTAAAGTATAACTTAATCCCCTCTCCCTTCTTGAAAGCCCTGCCCTATCATGCCTTCTCTTTGAAACTTGGCCTACATGATACAGAGTATATCCTGGAATTAAATGCATTAAAGCAGTGTTTCTAACATCCTTTTTAGGGAGGGTTTCAGATTCCCACTTGGAGAATGCATCCCATTTGGTTCTTCTTACAACCATACTCTTTTATAAAAATAAGAAATATAAAGATTTCTGTGATAAAGTGCATTAATCACTCAAGATGTTTTTCAATATCCTCTAAAGTTTCTACATTCTCAATCCTCACTTTTTCATCAATGAGGATTACTGGGAGACTAGTGATTTCATATTTTTCCATCAAAAGATTAATTGAAGAAAGATCATTATCTCCTGCAAGCGGGATGAGCATTATCTCATCTCCTTTTTTTGCTTTTAGTTCTTCTAATATTTTTGAAAAAACTCTTTGCTGAGCTTTTTGGTCTAAAGAAGGATCATTATACTGATAAATATAAACAATATTATGATAATCAGATTTGCACTTTTCCTTTATTCTTATACTATTGATCCAAAATAAAGTTCTTAAAAGATCATACCGTTTATGTTGAAGAATTACTTCACTATTAATCCGATTAGCATTTTCATACTTTTGTATAGTTAAAGCTTCTTCATATACTTTATCTGCAAATTTAATATTCTCTTTTATTAAAGAATTGCAATTAAGACCGATAAATTCAAGAGAATCTCTCTGTATTCTCTGATCTAGAAGCAGCATCTCAGACTCAAAATACATATTATCTATCTTTTCAACCCTGTAAGATTCTAACCGATATCCCATATAGATTCCAAAATTAAATACAACAAAAGTTATTATTAAGGCGTACAAAAAAACATATTTTTGACTTTTTGGCATTTTATCTCCACTCCCTAGTTCCTCTAAAATAATGATAAATCGCCATTATCATAATTAAAGGATATATTGATAGGTAAAAGATAAAATAAAACCCTAAGTTAAAAATGTTTTGTCTCTGGAGGATTTTTTCTTTCATAATAAAAAGAATCATTAAAGTGAAAATAACTCCAATAACAAAAAGAACAACTCCAAGATAATTAAGAAAGCTCGGAGTAATATAAAAATCATTCATAGTAACTAAGGGAGTTCCTATATTAACTGAATATCTCGCGTATAAGTAATTTGTAATAGTTCTCGTTACAATCAGGTAAGTGAATATACTTAATCCTACAACTCCTAAAAAAAGTTGTAACACAAAAAAAGGAAGAATAAAAAATCCTAGCATTCCTTTTTTAAGAAAACATTTTTTATATTTTGAAATACATTCTAAGCCCCCAATATTCCATCTCCTTCTCTGCCGATACCAATTCTTTAGTTTATTCGGAACAGTTGTTGTTGCATAAGTAGATAAACACATTTTTCTTTTATACCCTTCATATGCTAAATGCCATGTTGCTTCAATATCTTCAGTCATATTTTTAGGATCAAACCCTCCAATCTTCTCTAATGCAGATTTTCTATATAATGCTAGAGGCCCAGGAGTAACATAAATTGCGTCAACATAACCAAGTAATTTTCTTGTAAATGCTATTACATTATACTCAATCACTTGTAATCTTTCAAAAAATTTGCTTTTATTTCTTGGCACAAACACGCATGTTGCAGCTCCAACTGTTTCATCATCAAAAAAACCAATCATTTTACCAAAAGCATCTTTAGCAGGATAACTATCTGCATCAACCACTGCAATTAACTCACTTTTTGCAAGTTTAATTCCTTGATTTAAAGAGTCACCTTTTCCAGAATTTTTTTTATCAACTAATCTTAGATTAGAATATTTTTTTAACAATTTTTTAACTATTTTACTAGTATTATCTGTAGAACCATCATTTAAGACAATTAATTCTTCAATTGGATATCTTGAAGAAAAAATAGCTTTAATTGTATTCTCAATAGTTTTTTCCTCGTTAAAAGCAGGGACTAAAACAGAGATAGTGTATTTTTTACTAGTTTTTGGATATGTAAATAGTTCTTTTCTATTCTTAAAATACAATAATAAAAACAATGAAAGAAAATAGATTGAAACAAACATATAACACAAATAAATAATCGGAAGAATCTCCATTTTAACTATCTCCTTCATCACCCTCTCTTAAAAAATTATCTGGATCTGACACATTAAAATAATCATAAAAATCGTCTTTTAAACTTAATTCATGCGTATGCCCTATCTTCTTTTTCCTAATTAACCCTAAATCAGAAAATTTTTTTACATGATCATATGCTTTATTTCCTCTTATTTTAATTATTACTGATTGTTTAATTGGTTGTTTAAATGCAATAATCGCTAAGGTTTCTTGTTCTGCTTTAGAAAATTCAGAGGAACCTGTTGCTAACTTGTTTATAATGGACGCATATTCGCCCTTAACATCCATTTTCCATAAACCATTTTTTTCAACAATTTCAATTGCTGAGTCCTGTTTGTCATATTTTTCTTTTAAGTTTTCAATTAAATCTGCAAGGATTAGCGGGTTTAAATCAGTCAAAGAGATTAAATCTTGCATATTAAGAAATCTCCCAGAAACAAAAAAAACTGCTTCAAGAATTTTTAAATCATCTTTTTGTTTTGCTTCATCTATTTCATTTAATGTCTCACTAGTTACACCCATATCTTAAAGATATAAAGAGCATTTAAAAGCATTATCAATATTTATTTAA
>JAHJSW010000039.1 GCA_018830245.1 Nanobdellota archaeon
GTTAATGAAATAGCTTCGCATGATAGTTGGGCAACTAATAACCTTTATATAGCAGACCTCATTTTTTATTAACTATTTCCTATTTTGAGTGTGACAGCACGAGCAATTTATTCTTTAGAAATATTATATAACATCGCGATTAAGCGAAGTTCAAATCCCCTCGTGAGAAAATTTTCCCCCGACTTGTCAGGGCTGGAAAATTTTCGATACAGAGATGGGATTTGAATTTGGGAAACCGAAGTGCAACGAGGTTTCCGCTTAATCGCTGTTATACGCCCCGAGCCGAACAAGGAGCGTAAGCGACATTGTGAGGTGAGAGTGCAACGGGGTCGAGGATTTACGAAGTAAATCCGAAGAAGTTAAATTTAATTTTCCTATCAATTCTGCGTAAGCAGACTATATTTTTAAGGGAATTCTCTCTCAAACTCGAAGAGCTATTAGTTAAAACATTAAGGGCAATTTCGTATTAAGCACAAAGTGCTATTAGTTTAAAGAATTTAGGGGGTCGCCTATTCTAACAGATGATATTAAATAAAGAACTATTGATTCTGATTTATAGACGTCTGCCAACTCGTAAAACAAAAGTATTTAAATAACACAATTTATTATTATAAGTAATGAAGTATATACAAAGAGGTGAAAAAATGAAATTAAATGTAATAAATGTAATTTTTGTTATTTCTATATTATTAATATTAATCTCGATGCCAGTACTAGCCCAAGAAGAGACAACTGAAGAGAACACAGGAGTTACTCCAGATAGTATTTTGTGGGGAATAGATGTTGCTCTGGACAAATTAGCTTTAGCATTAACGCGTGATAATGAAGCTAGAGCAGAAAAAGGTCTGAAGATTGCTGAAGAAAGACTTCTTGAAATAAAAGCCATGGCTAGTGAAAAGAAAATTAAGGCCATGGCAAAAGCAGAGACTGAGCATGGAAAGGTTGTTGTTAAAATAAAGGAAGATATTGAGAAAGTAGAAGAAGACGACCCAACCGAAGAAGTCAAGACAGTAATTAAGTTAGAAAAGAAAATAGGAAAACATGAAGCAAATCTGGAAGATGTTAAACAAAAAATAGACATCAAAATAAGAGGAGAGCTAACTGAAGAACAGCAAGCAATGATTGATTCTGTGTTAAGCAACCTAGAAGGCCAAACAGGAGAACTTAAGATTAAGGTTGTAAACAAAAAAGGTAAAACCAAGATTAAGATTAAGGTAAAAACAGGTAAAAGTGAAGTCGAGATAGAGAAAGAAGTTGAAGGTATTGAAGATGAAGTTGGACTTACAAAAGATAGAACTGTTTGGGCTCAGAAAGCAATTGACCATGCAGAAGAAAAGATTACAAATGCAGAGGAGAAGATTAATGAAAAGATAGTTGAAGGCTTTAATGTGACAATTGTTGAGGATTACCTTGTTCAAGCAAAAGATATGCTTGCGCAGGCAAAAGATAAGCTAGATGCAAAAGAGTATAAAGAAGCAAGGAAACTAGCACAAGATGCAGGAAAATTGGCAATGCACGCAAAAAGAGGCAAAAGCTTTGATGAAATTGAAGACGATGAGGAAGACATTGAGTGTGTAATTGATGAAGAGTGTAAAATTGGTCAAGTCTGTCTGGATGGAGAATGTGAAAAATTAGAAAAATTGTGCATTAATAATACAGATTGTAAAGAAGATGAATTATGCGTTGAGCAAAAATGTGTCGAACAAGAAGAGATAGAATGTACAATCGATAGTGACTGCAAAGAAGATGAAACTTGTGTAGAAGGAGAATGTACAGAAGCAGAAGAGGAAGAAGAAGCTGAATGTACAGTTGAGGCAGATTGCAAAGAAGGTGAAATTTGTACAGATGGAGAATGCGAAAAAGTCGCAGAGCCTGAATGTACAGTCGACACTGACTGCAAAGAAGACGAAACTTGCGTAGAAGGCGAGTGTGAGAAGAGCGAAGAATAAATTTTTTCTTTCTTTTCTTTTTTTTAGGCGACCCCCTTTCTATTTAGAAATTGCCCTTTCAGAAAATTAGAGAGAATTCCCGTTTTCTAGTCGAGAAAATTAAATTTAATTGCGTATAACATCAGGATTTAGAGAAGTTTTTGCGAAGCAAAAATTTGGGAAAATTCAACAGGAATTTTCCTCTAAATCCTTGTTAAATGAGAGTGAGCGAAGCGAAGGGCTGCAAGCCGTCCCCGAGGATTTTTGCGAAGCAAAAACCGCAGAGTAAATTTTGGCGCGCGTTACTTCTTCATTGCTTTAATACCCATAAATCCAGGAGTCTTAAATTCATCAGTATA
>JAHJSW010000035.1 GCA_018830245.1 Nanobdellota archaeon
AGTAGGAGGCATACCATATTTTAGAGCAGTTATAAAATCGTCGTCCATTGGCATTGCTTCTGAATCTCCTTTTTTCAAAAGCAGAGCCTGTTCTTTTAATCTCTTTTCCTGATCTTGAGGGTCATTTAATTCATCATATGCTTTAACAATCTCTGCACCATTGATTAATAATTGAACAGAGTTGATGTACCGAGGATTTTTTTCATTTCTTTTAGCTAGCGCAATCATTTCAACAGGATAATGAGTTAAAAATGTAGGTTGAATTATGCTCGGTCTGACCACTCTTTTGTATAATTCATCAAGCAGAGCACTATAGTGTTTGCAGTTGTTTATTTCAATCTCTTTAATTTTTCTTTTTTCAATTTCTTGTTTGAGTGTTTTAAAATCAGATGCTTTTTCAATATCAATTTTTGTTTTTTCGAGAATAAGATCTCTGAATTTGATTCTTTTAAAAGGGGTTTTTAATCTTATTTTTTTGCCCTGGTATTCAAGTTCATCTTTTAATTTTAATTCTTTTTTTAATTGGTTAATTAGATCTTCTGTCATTTTCATAAGTTCTTCATAATTGGCATATGCGTAGTAAAATTCTAGCATGGTAAATTCAGCATTATGAGCCCAATCAATTCCTTCATTTCTGAAATTCTTGCCAATCGTAAAAACCTTCTCATAACCTCCTATAAGTAATCTTTTTAGATAAAGTTCAGGAGAAATTGATAAAAATAAATCAATATTTAAAGAGTTAAGATGAGTTGTGAAAGGTGTAGCAGAAGCTCCTCCATAAACTGTTTGTAATGTTGGAATCTCTACTTCTAGAAATCCTTTTGATTTAAGATAATTTTTAATATTATCAATAATTTTTGAACGCTTTTCAAAGACTTTTTTAACTTCTGAATCCATAATCAAGTCTAGATATCTTTTTCTATATCTCTCTTCTTTGTCCTTTAAGCCGTGCCACTTTTCTGGAAGAGGCAAAATAGCCTTGCTTAGTAATTCAACTTTTTTAACTAAAATAGAAATTTCTTTTGTTTTTGTCTTGAAAATATCTCCTTCAACTCCAATAAAATCTCCTGAATCTATGTATCTTTTAAAAAACTTTGTTGCATTTTCAGGAGTCTCACCCTTCTGCAAAACAAGCTGGATTTTTCCAGAACTATCTTGAAGATGCGCAAAGCTTATGTTCCCTAAATCTCTTTTTGAAGTTAATCTTCCAGCGGTTTTTACTTTTGCTCCAATTTTAGATTTTAAACAATCTTCACAAGAGTTTTTTTTATCAAATTTATGGGGATATGGATTAATCTTTTGATCTCTCAACTCTTTTATTTTTCTCAACCTCTCGTTTGTTATCTGTTCTTCACGACCCATGATAGTTTTAAGATTTTTTAATTTATAAATTCTTTATTTTCTAATCTTCTTATAATACCCTCTTTTATTCAGTTCTTTGTTTAAGAGTTCATCTGCAATTTTCTGGAATTTATTCCATCTGCTAGTATATGTGTAAATTATCTTTTCAAAATTTTCTTGCAATTTTTGAACTTTTAAAAATAATTCCAAAAGATTAGGATTTCTAACTCTATATTCTCCTAATAGTTGTTTTACTATTAATTCTGAATCAAGAATGCAAGTTATCTCTTTTTTAGTAAATTTTGAAGCTAATTCTAATGCTTTTATTAAGGCTTCATACTCTGCAATATTGTTTGTAACTCTCCTTCCAAGAAATTTGCTGTATCTTGTTAGAATCTTTCCATCCTCCCTGATTATAACTCCTATTGCTCCTGGCCCGGGATTTCCTCTTGCACCTCCATCAGAATTAGTGTAAATCATCTTTAATTTAAACACGTGAGATTTTTATATTTTTCATGTAATATATTTTTTACAAAAACAAAAGGTTTAAATAGTCTATGTAACATATTTTTTACATGAAGAAAATTAAATATAAGCAATACCGGTTTTACAAACTGTTAATAGTTCTGGTTTTAGCAGCAATAGTTGGAGCTTCTGTATCTGCAGGAAATTTTGTTCTTCCTCTAGCATTATTCCTTGTCGCTCTTATTCTGATGTTTGTGCTCAGAAAAAAGGTTGATGAAGTGTTAGTTGATGAGAGAGTCAATAAAATTGCAGGACGTGCTTCAAGAATTGTTTTATCTGTTTCAGTTGTGATTATGGCTCTTTCTGGAATGGTTTTAATAGCAATAAGAGAGAGTTATCCGGAATATTTAATCACTGGATATGTTTTTTCATATTTTGCTTGTGGAATGCTTTTTCTTTATGTAATTTTATTTAAGTATTATTTTAGCAAAAAAATATGAAAACAAAAATAAAACAATATAGAAAAAAGCTAAATATGACTCAGGAAGAATTAGCAAGCATAGTGAAAGCTACACGCCAGACAATTATCTCTCTTGAATCTGGAAGATATAATCCCTCTTTAGAATTAGCATGGAAAATCACTAAAGCTCTCAAAAGGAAAAATATCCAAGAAGTTTTTAGTTTGAGTTAGAAGTTTCGTTTATTAATTGTTCTCGCTCTTTCAGAGAAGTAATTTACAAATGAGGGGATAAGAGTTTCTCTTACATGTAAACCATATTTTATAGAAATATGCTCTCCGTGAGGATCTTTTTCAATACCTTTTAATGCTCTATATATACTAGCAAAATTATTAGCAATTTCTTCATGTGTTCTTCCATCAAAAAAACAAATACTCCCTAGGGTCTCTCTCTGGAGTATTTCCAACAAGAAACCATGGAACTTTTTCTCTTTTCTCAAAAGATTTCGCTACTATACAAACTTTCAATTCTTCTGGATTTTTATATTCCATTAATAGCAAGTCTATATCCCATTTAAACAAAAAAGCTTTTTCATTTATATTTATTATTGTAAGCGAGAATATACTCAAATATGCAACACCTTAAATGTCTTAAAGTCCTGAAATCTTTCAGGATTTACTTCTACATCTCTTATCTGTGAGTGTTTTGGTCCTTTTTTACACAATTCAATCATTTTGTTTACATCTTCAACATTTCCTTCTAAAAATACTTCTAATCTCCCATCTTCTAGATTTCTAACAAAACCTTTTACATTATATCTTTCTGCGTTTTCTTTTACAAATGCTCTAAAGAAAACTCCCTGAACTGTTCCATTAATGTATAATCTTACTGATTTTTTCATAATTAAGACAATTTTGAGAATTATATAAAGATTTGCAAATTAGAATATAAACTTTCCCTTCGCAATATTTATATACTTTTTAATCAATTTATTACCATGAAAAAGAGATTAAAAAAATTTCATTGTAATCCAGGAATTAATAACACCTGCAAGGGGGGATTAATCTATTTCCTTGGTTTTATTGGTTCGGCAATATATTATGTTTCTAATACAACTGGTTTTTGGAATAGTGTTTTAGGGATTCTTAAAGCATTAGCTTGGCCAGCTTTTCTTGTTTATGAGATGTTAGCATTTTTAGGAGCATAGTTAATTCAAACATCACTCCTTGAAAACTTGTTTCTTTTTTAACTGAGTTAAAATTGTTTCCAAAAGTTCAGAGATAATTTCATCTTTTGTTTCAATTTCTCTTATCCACACGCGAATACTTAAAGTCATTCCAGAATCACTTATTTCTGTAAGAAGAATTTTAGGGGAAAATTGATTAGATATATCTTGATTTTTGTTTAATCTCAGGAGCTTGTTAACAATAGATTTTTCTTTTCTGTTTACATTAGGCAAAATTTTTGGGTTTTGGTTTATTGCTTCAAGAATAATCTTTTTTACATTTTCAATCTTAAAAACTGGAATTTTTATCTGGATTGAAACTTCTTTAAAATCTCTTTTAGTGTAATTAACAACTTTTGAATTTAACATTAAGGCATTTGGAACATAAATTGTTTTACCTTCTGTGTCTTCTAATATTGTTCTCATCAAGGTAATCTCTTTAACTCTATTAATTCCTGTTGAAGGGGTTCCTATCTCTACCCAATCTTCAACTCTGATGGGTTTTTGAATAAAAATGAAAATGCCTGATAGAATGTTCTGGACTACTTGCTGGGATGAAAAAGCAATTACAAGCCCTAATATTCCAAGTGACGCCATAATTGTTCCTATTTCTAGTTGTAGCACTTTGTAAACTCCTATATAAATTCCCCCAAATAAAACTATATATTGCACTAACTTGGAAATTGTTTTTGAAACTCTTTTTGAAAATTTTAAATAAAATGCTTGCTTTAGAGAGTTATATAAAAATTCTGAGAATAAAAAAGAGATTATTATAATTAAGAAAAATAAAATTAGGTTCTCCCAAGACACTCCTCCTTCAAGATTTTCAAACATATTTTATTAAAATTTAAACAATTTATAAATCTTCACTCTAAAAAAATTTATATAGTTCTTTTGGTTAAAAAAAGTGTGAAAAAGAAATTTTCAAAACTTCATGTATATAGTTATCTCCTTGCTGGAACTCTTTTTTTAATAGCTGGATTAAGATATGCTTTTGTTAAAGATGATATAATCGGAACAATTATCTATTCTATAAGTACTCTTTTATTCTACTTCCTGGCATTGGTCTATTATAAACAATTAAAGTAAAATCTTTTTTAATTCCCTTGCCTATCTAACTCATTATTAACAATACTAATTGTCTGGCTTGCAAAATATGTTTTTGGACCAATAGAAATTGATTTTACAGTTTTTTTTAATCGTTTAAATTCTTTTTTAGGAAGTCCTTCTTGGTCTCCTAAAATAAATGCGCAATCTTTATGGATTTGTGTTTTTCTTATGTCTGCTCCTTTTTTATCAAGAATAAAAACTTCAACTCCTTTTTCTTGCAATTCATCAATTACCTGCAAAAAACTTCTTTTCTCTACAAAACATCCTGGAAAAACTTCTTTTCTCTCTCCTTTTTTATATTTGTAAAGTATTTTTTTAATTAATGTTCCAATGTCTTTTTTGCTTATGTTTAGTTCTGGATTAATCTTTATTTCTATATGTTTTGGAGGGTCTGGAGCCCCATAAAATATTAGATGCACTTTAACATCTTTTCTGACATCATGAGATAAAAAAAGTGCAGAGATAATAGAGTGAATTGCGATGTCCATTCTTCCTGCTTTCATAAGATTGTTTACATCAAAATTTCCAGATGTTCTTGCTTTTGATGAAAAATATATGAAGTGTTTCATTTTAACACATATAACTTACCATATAAAAACTTTTAATTTTCTAAATTTTTATTTTTTATTGCAATAAAAAATTATTTATACCCTTATCATTTATTATTTTAATAATAAGATAGTTAAAAGGAGGTAAATGACATGAAAAAAATAATAATCACAATGTGCATGGTTTTTGTTTTAATATTTTCTGTAGGGTTCATAGCTGTTTCTGCGAAAAACCAAAAACAAGATAAAGAATTTGCGCTCCCAAAAAATGCAGTAGAAGTTGCTCCTGGTGTTTTTTACTTAGGATATGCACTTGACAAAGGCAAAATTGTTGAAGGTTACGCTTTTTTGATGAAAAATAGTCAGGATAAAAAAGTAAGGAAACCCAAACCTTCAACAGAAAGTTCTTGTTACACATTTTTAGCAAGTGGAGCAAAATGGAAAACTGTTGAACCATATATAGTTGATACAAAGAATACAATAGTTTTGGATGAAGCTTTTATAAGAAGCAATTTAGTATTAGATATCTCTAAATGGGAAAGTTCCGTAGGAATAGAAATTCTTGGAGAAGAAAACCCAGCAGGAGAAGTGAACAGAGATTCTATTGGTTCATTAAATGGAGCAAATGAAGTAATGTTTGGAGACATTGATTCACCTGGAGCAATTGGAATTACAATTATATGGGGAATTTTCGGAGGAAGACCTAGTAGTAGAGTGCTAGTTGAATGGGATATGGTATTTGACGACGTAGATTTTGATTGGTCTGCAACAGGTGAACCAGGAAAAATGGACTTTGAAAACATAGCTACACACGAACTCGGACATGCAGTTGGCTTAGGAGATTTATATAATTCAAAATGTTCTAGCCAGACAATGTACGGCTATTCTGATTATGGCGAAACTAATAAACGAGATCTTGAATCAGGAGACATCTCAGGAATCCAGGCATTATACGGCTCAGCACCATAAACAAATTAATTTATTTTTTTCTTTTTCTTCTTCTTGTTTTATTTTTTTTAATTTAGAACAAACTTTGCTTTTGCAAAAACATGATCATTATCTATTACTTGATATATTCCGATAAGCTTCTCTCTACAAAAGATTGAAATAATCTCTCCTTGTTTTAAGTTTGATTTCTTAATCAAATCTTTTTTATAAATTGGTTTTCCAGTTAATATTTTTTTTAAATTATCTTCTTTTATCTGAACAACCTGATGCAATTCTTGAATTCTCTCTCCAGGGATAATCATGGCTCTTAATAGTTTTTCATTTCCATATTTGTATTCATCTACCGTCTTCTCAAAATCATACAAATTTACACTAGGATAATCTTTTGAATCTTCAAGAAAAATTCCTGCGCGAACTCTTCTTAATTCTAGCATATGTGCGCCGATTCCTAGAGTTTTTCCTAAATCATCAATTAATTTTCTAATATAAGTTCCTCCCTGGCATTCAACCTGGAACAAAATATCTTTCCCTTCTTTTTCAAGGATTTCAAATTTTTTTATCTCTCTCTGCCTTTCCTGTCTTTTTACTCGAGATTTCACAGGAGGGGTTTGCTTAATTTTTCCTAAAAATTCTTTTTTAATTGCTTTTTTTATTTTATCTAAATTAACATCTTCATGAATTCGCATAATTCCCACATACTCTTTATCTTCACCAATAAAAAATCCCGTGAGTTTACACGCCCTGTTTAATGCAATTGGCAAAACTCCTGTAACTTTTGGATCTAATGTTCCAAAATGACTTGTTTTTCTTAATCCTAATTTTTTCCTAACAGAATCAGAAATATTAAATGAGCTTGGTCCAGACGATTTATCAATATTAATAATTCCAAACTCCAAAAGTTCTTGAATTGATTTTTTTTGTTTTATTTCTGCTATATTAATCATCCTTTATAGAATACTATCTGTTTTAAATTGTTTTGGATAAATCTTATGGCTTTATCCAAATATTTTTATATTCTATTTTTAATTAAAATCTATGATTAAAAACCCTAAAACTGATTCTGCGCTTCATGTGTTAAAAGGAGCTGTTGAAAAAGTGCTTGGCGCTTCTCTTACTACAAGTGTTTATGAAGAAGGAAACAAAGGAAGATTAACTGTTGAGTTTGATAGAAATCCTACAAAAGAAGAAATATTTGAGATTGAAAAACTAGCTAATGAAAAAATTCAGGAAAATATTGAAATAAAACATTTTGATATGAACAGAAAAGAAGCAGAAGAAAAATATGGCAATAAAATTTATGATAAGTTTCCTGTTCCACTACACATAACTACTCTTAAAATTCTTGAAATCCCTCATTGGAATATAAACTGTTGTATCGGAGAGCATACAAAAACAACAGGAGAAATAGGGAATGTTAGTATTAGAAAATATCGCTTTAGAGAATCTAAGCAACAACTAGAAATAGGATTTGAACTTGCTTTGTTTCCTTAAAATTATCTTATTATTTCTAAAAGAGAATACTTTAAAAATAATCAGTTTTATAAGTTAAGATGAAATTTAAGAGAGGTCTAAATTCAATATTTCGAACTATTAAAGATTCTTTTTTAATTATACTTGGAGTTATTGTAGCTAGTTTTGGATTAAAAGGATTTCTTATTCCTAATGGGTTTATTGATGGAGGAATAACTGGTGTTTCTTTACTTGTGCATTTTTTAACCCCTCTCCCAATATCTCTTTTAATCTTTATTATTAATCTTCCATTTATTTTTCTTGCAATGAAACAAGTTGGAAAAAACTTTGCTTTAAAGACTTTTCTCGCAATTATTGGTTTATCCTTATCTCTTATGTTTATAGATTACCCTTTAATCACATCAGATAAATTACTTGTTTCTATTTTCGGAGGCTTTTTACTTGGCGCAGGTATTGGCCTCTCAATAAGAGGGGGGAGTGTCATTGACGGAACAGAAGTTCTTTCAATATATTTAAGCAGAAAAATAAGTTTAAGTGTAGGAGAGGTTATTTTTTTAATTAATCTTGTAATTTTTTCTTTTGCAGCATTTTTTCTTAGTATAGAGTCTGCCCTTTATTCTGTACTGATTTATTTATTTGCATCAAAAACAGTAGATTTCATAATAATTGGTATTGAAGGATATATTGGAATTACAGTTATATCCGCAAAAAGCGAAGAGATAAGAAAAAAACTAACAAAAGACTTGTGTAAAGGAGTTACAGTTTATAAGGGAAAAAGCGGTTTTTCCGAATTAAATTTTAATCAAGAAAGAGATATTTTATTTACAATTATAACACGTCTTGAAGTCTCTAAAGTAAAAAAAGAGATAATCTCTATTGACCCATCTGCAGTAATAATTGAATCTGCAATAAATGAAGTAAGAGGAGGAATAATCAAAAAACGATCCTTGCATTGATTTCTAAACTTCTCCTAGCAGATATTCCTTTCTTCTTCCTTCTTCAAACTTTTCAATAGCATATCTTAACATAGTTCTTGGCATATTTTTATAATGTTTTTTTAAGAACTCTTCTAAAACTTTAACCTCTTTTTTCCCAACCTCTCTTAACATCCATCCAACTGCTTTGTGTATTAAATCATGAGAATCATTGAGCAAAATCTCTGAAATTTTTAATGTATCTTTGAACTGATTGTTTCTTATAAAAGAAAATGTAGAAACAATTGCAATTCTTTTTTCCCAGAGATTTTGAGATTTAGCTAACTGGACTAATATATCTCTGTCTTTATCTAATAAAAAATCCCCAATAATATTTGGAGCACTTAAATCAACCAAATCCCAATTATTTATTTTTTGAGTGTTTTTTAAATAAAAATCAAAAATATTTTTTTTATTTTCTAATTTTTTGTATTTGTTCTCAAGAATAATTAATCCAGTTAATCTATGTTCATGAATTTTGGAATTTAGTAATTTTTGCAGTTCATTTAATCCCAGTTCAGAATAGTTCTTCGCAACTTTTCTCTGAAATGGAACTTTTATCCCTAAAAAAATATCTCCTTCTCCATACCCTCCTTTACCAGTTTTGAAAAACCTCTGTAAGATTTCAGCTTGTTTTGGATTTGCTAGATTCTCTAAATCCTTTTGTAAATTTTTTAACATAAATTAATTAGAAATATTAATTATAAAAATCTATTTAGCCAGAGCTTTTCTTATCTGCCTTTTAGGTTGTTTTGTTTTTCCGCCAACTTGTTGTTTTGTTTGTTTTGCAGCAGCTTTTTCAATCTGTTTACTTATTTCTGCACCGGCTTTAACTTTTTCTTTTTCTTCTTTTTTCTCTTGTTCTGTTTGTTTTTCTTCTGTTTTTACAGGAAGTTTTTTCTTACTCGCGGTTTCAACAGCTTTTTTCTCTCTTTTTTCCTCTCTTAATTCTTTGAATTTAATTCTTTCAGGAGCTTCAACTGCATAAACTCTCACAATTTCCCCTTCTTTTACTGCTCTTACTTTTATTCTTGCAGGAGGTTTTTTAATTCCTCTAAACCAGACAATTTCATTTAGAGATTTATCAATTTTTATTTTACTCAAATCCCTATCTCTTATTTTCATATGTCTCACTAAAAATTCTTTTATTGTTTTTATTGCTTTAGGAGTTTTTTTGTATCTCACAGCTATTTTTGTTTTTTTTCTGAGTGGAATTACATACTCTCTTTCAAGTTTTTCTTCTGTTTTTGCAGGACTTTTTTTAGCCATTTTATCCTAAATGTGATTTTTGCTGTCTTCTTGGTTTTATATGAAGTTTGGTCCTTCTCCAAGACCTTCTATGTTTAGTTATTGCTGAAGGATGAACTTTTTTTCCCATCCCAAATTTTTTAAGTATTACCCAGACAGGTGCCCACTTTGTCTGTCTTGCTTTTTTCCCGAGTTTTATTTTTCTTTCCTGATGTTTAATTCCCATTTTGTTTTTTCCAACTTTCAGTATTTTTAATATATTCTTCAAGTGTGCACTCTCGTTCTCTAAGAGTTTGATCTGTTATTGCTTGGTATTTATCTTGAGGAAAAAATACCTCTAAATCTGCTAATCCTCTTGCAGTGGTGATTGTGATAACTTCTTCCTTGCTTTGAGCTCCTCTTGGAATGACATACATATTTATGCTTCCTGTTAATTTTCCTACAAAACTCATTTTATTCCCTCCATAAATTCTTTCCCTTTAGCAGTAAGTTGTCTTCCAGGTTTTTTTCTTCTCACTCCTTTAATTGCTTTTACAATTTCAGTAAATCCTGCCTTATCTGATTGCTGAAGAATAGTCCTGATTATTTTTCCGCCAGCTTTTTTGAATTTTTCTGGTTTAAATCCTCTATTTTTTTTACTCCCATATTTTGTCCTAAGACGATTAACTCCGAGAATATTTTTTTTATACACTTGTTTTAAGATTCCTGCAGCTCTTTTATACCAAAAATCAGGATCATCTATTGGTCTTTCTTTTGCAGGACCAGATTTAACAAAATTAACCCATTCAGGTGGTTCAAACTCTGGAATTTTTTTCAAAGCTTCTGCTAATTTTAAATTATATTCTTGTGCATTTATTTCATAAACTGAAGTCATTTTATTTATAGCATTCCTTTCGGAATTAGATAATCTTGCGATTATTAACCTAAAATTAGTTAGAATTAGAGTTTATAAAGATTTTCTATTTATTCTCTAATTTGCTCAAACTCTTTGAAAAAGTTATCCCAAGAAATTCCTTCTTCGTGAGCTATCTGAGTGAATCCAGGATGATGTTTTTCTAACTTTGTTACTAACCTTGTTCTATCTTTTATTGCTGAATCAAACTCTGCTTTTGGCACAACTAATATTAATCTTGCATCTTTTAAAGTTCCTTCTGAACCAATTATTATTTGATAGCTTTCTGGACGAGCATACAATTTAAAATCCATCTTTAAAATATTCTCCTTGAGGTTTCATCATCTTTAACTGGTATAGGTCATTTATATTAATTATTGTTCTTAGAAATATCCTATCTAATATCTCGTCTCCATTTTTTAAGCACAATTGTAAACCCAATTACTCTTGAAGTATAATTCTTCCCTAATCTTTCAAGAATCTTCTCAGAATATTCTTTTACCTGGTTTTTATCATGTCCTGCACTTTTTAATACAGAAATTCTTACACTTTTATTTTTTTTAAAATTATTTTTCAAGGTGCTGATAAAATTTTCTGTTAACCCATTCTTACCTAGCTGAATCTGTCCTACTTCCATTTTAAGATATCCTTTTTTTTAACTTTAATTATCTTGAAATTTTTTACTTCAAATGTTCCAGTTTTCATGTTTTTTCTTTTGTAAACATCCTTTCCTTTGAACTTATGAACTTTAACATCTTTTTTATTATCTCTCCAATCCTGACTATGCCTCGCACAAAATATTGCAGCTTTTTTTACATCCCCAAGTCTTGGTTTTCCTTTAATATTCACAAACGGGCTGCCTGGTGAAACAGTATGAAGTACAATTTCTTCTGGTTCAACCTGTTTTATTAATTCCTCATTATTTTTTGCATTTTTTCCAGCAAGAATAATAGTGCCTTTTTTTGTAACTATTGTTCTAAATTTCATATTTTTTTAAAACAAGAAAGCATTTTAAATTTATGCTTGCTAAACTTTTTAAACAATACATGATATACTAAAGAAGTGAAATATATGGAAAATGGAAAAATCATATCAGTCTTCTCCTCTTGGACAGGAAATTTCTTGCGTAATTGGGAATATAAAAAAAGAAATTTTGCTGAATACAGAGGCATTAATTTTAGAATTGAAAAAAATTTTAGAACAAGAAGGCTTTAAGATTCTTGACATTGCTTCTCATAAATTTACTCCACAAGGATTTACTGTTTTTGCATTATTAGGAGAATCTCACGCAACAATTCACACATACCCTGAATACTCTTCCTGCTATTTTAGCATTTATAGCTGTAGAGGGCCAACTGATGCTGAAAAGACTTTTGAAAAAATAAAAAATTATCTCGGCTCAGAGAAAATAATTTTTTTGAATAAAAATTTAATCCCTGTGAAAAAGTAATTACTTTTTCAGCCATTCATCAACAATTTTTAGGCATTTTTTCTGGTTTGGCCATGTAAGCTTTTTCACGGCTTTTCTAAATTCTAACCAGGTATAATCTGAATGTTCTAGATCATCTAGTTTTATTTTTTTCTTTTTTACTTCTACTGCATATAGAGAGTATGTCTGCCCGAGATATCCTTTTCTATCTGAATACTCTTTTGCATATTTAAATTTCCCAGAAACATTAAATTTTTTAATTTTTATTGAATCTAATCCTGTTTCTTCTGCAAGCTCTCTTTTAATTGCTCTTTTTTTTGTTTCAAAAGACTTCACCCCTCCTTTTGGGAATTCCCACCCTTTCCAGTGAAGTTTTCTTTTTAGAA
>JAHJSW010000036.1 GCA_018830245.1 Nanobdellota archaeon
ACCACCGAAGCTGTCCAGCACTACATTACTTCTTCTCAACCGTGGGTTTCTTAGTTTTAACATTTTATTTGTTGATACCTCGCGCTTTAGCGCGGGGTTATTCATTTTACTCAAAAAATTCTATTCCTAGCTCTTCTTCTATTTCTCTGTGTTTTATACTCTCTATAGTTTCTCCGTGTCCAAGAATTTGAGAACTCTTAACACCTGTTACGATTAGTAAAACTCTTATAGATTTTTCCATGTCTTCAGAGATTTGTGCTCCCCAAATCATTTTTGCATCAGGACTTAATTTATTTCCAACTGTTTCTATAATTGCCTTGCATTCATCTAGACTCATGTTCGGACCCCCAATAATATTTACAAGAGCTCCTGACGCATTAGAGATATCTACATCAAGAAGAGGATTTTCAATTGCTTTTTCTACAGCTTCAATTGCTCTATTAGCACTATCTGATTCTCCCATTCCAATTAGTGAAACTCCTCCGTTTACCATTACTGCTCTAATATCTGCAAAATCCAAATTAACTAAACCTGATGTTGTCACAAGCTCTGTTGTTCCTTTAACAGCATTTGTTAAAATTTCATCAGCAATTTTAAAAGCAGTATGTAAAGGTAATTCTGGGGCTAATTCTAGAAGCTTATCATTTGGAATAACAATTAAAGTATCTACAACAGACTCCATCTTTTCTAACCCATTCATAGCATTTTCTATTCTTTTTCTTCCTTCAATTGTAAAAGGCAAAGTTACTACTCCAATAGTCAATGCACCTTGTTTTTTTGCTAAAGCTGCAATCACTGGAGCGGCACCAGTACCAGTTCCTCCTCCTAACCCACATGTAATAAAGACCATATCACTTCCTGCTATTTTTTTCTTTATTTCAGATCCAGATTCTTTTGCAGCTTCTTCTCCTACTTTTGGGTTGCTTCCCGCCCCTAATCCTTGTGTTAACTCTTTTCCTATAAGAATTTTTTGATCTGCATTAGCGTATAATAAATCTTGAGCATCAGTATTTATTGCAATTAGCTCTCCTCCTCGAATCCCAATTTCCCTCATTCTGCTTAAAGAATTATTTCCTCCCCCTCCAACACCAATTACCTTAATTTTAGCAGATTGTTTCTTTAAAAGTTCTGCTAATTCTCTATCAATCTCTCTAATATCAGGAGATAATTCTGAAGGCACAAAATTCTCAGATAAATAATCTTCCTCCATAGAACAAATTAACTAACTACTGTTTATAAAAATTATTGTGATTTTGGAGTTTGATAGAAGAAATGAGGGGATTGTTTTAATTAATCTCTTTTTCTGTTTCTTCCTTACTTTTTTCAATCTCTTTTACTTCTAATTCCAAGTTAAAAATTTCCTGGTACTTATCTTTAAATAATTCAACGAATTTTGCCATCTCTTTTTCAACTTCCATAACAATTTTCTTTTCTTCTAATTTAAAGTTAAAATCTTTCTTAAATAAAAATTCAGTCAAAGCCTTTATTTTTTTATTAACTTCTTCTATTTTTCTTAAAACATTTAGATTATAAATGACCTCTTTTCCTGCGAGAGGGTTATTAAAATCAACTATCACCCTCCCTCCAGAAACAGTTAATACTTTTGCGATTCTTCCATCAAAATTAAACATTGCTCCTGGAAAAGGGTTTATTTTTTGTTCATTAAACACTTTAGTAGGCATTATCTGAACGAGGCGAGATTCTCTTTTTCCAAAAGCATTTTCTGGAGAAAGTTCTATGTTATATTTTCCTATTTCTTTTCCAATTAAAAAATCATCAACCCCTTTAATAAACATGCCCTCTCCCAGACAAAAAACAAATGGCTTTGGCGTTACATTTAAATTAGTTTTTTCTAAATCTTCTTTGATATTAGAATCAAAAATCTCTCCATTTTTTATTTTTCCGGTAAATTCTATTTCTATAAAATCTTTTTTCTTTAAGGCCATTTTAGATAAAGGATTAAAAACGTTTATAAATCTATTTTTTTTTGTTAGGCTATGGTTTTAAAGATAATTAATGCTACTGAAGCGAGAGTTGGTACAAATATTATAATTGATGGTGAACCATATACTGTTAAAAAAATCGATATAAGCAAAACAGGAAAACATGGACATTCAAAATGCCGAATAGAAGCAGTTGGAATGATAAATAATTCTAAAAAAGTTTTTGTAGTTCCAGGCCATGATAAATTTGATGTTCCAATGGTTAATAAGAGAAAGGCCCAGGTTTTATCAATAGGAGACCATGTAAGTGTAATGGATCTAGAAAGTTTTGAAACACTTGAAGTTCCGTGCTCAGAAGAGATTAGATCCGAACTTGAAGAAAATTCTAATGTGGAATACTGGGATATTGAGGGCGAGAAGATTGTGAAGAGAAAGATTTAGAAAGGAAAAAGAAACTTTATAAATACTTATTCTAGTAATTAATTATGGCAAAAATACCTGAAGCACAAAATAGACTTTTTAAGAATGTTTTTGTATGTAAAAAATGTCATGCAAAAATTAGAGCAGATCCTCAAAAAATTTTAAAAGGAAAGGTCAGATGCAGAAAATGCAAAAAAGGGGCGTTTCGAACTCTAAAAAAGAAGTAAAAATTTAAAATGAATTTTATTATTTATGACATTATCTTATTAGTGATATTTTTTATATTTGTTTCAATTTTTCTTTATCTTAGAAGAAAAAATTTGAAAAAAGAGGGTCTTTTATTCTTATATAGAACGAGCCTTGGTATTAAACTCATAAATTATGTCGGAAAAAAGTATAAAAGGACTCTAAAAATTTTAAGTTATATTTCTATTACTCTTGGTTACATACTAATGACCACGATGATTTATTTACTTGGAAAAATCATCTGGATTTATGTAGCATATCCTGCAATTGTAAGAGAGATAAAAGTTCCCCCAATTATGCCCCTAATTCCTTATCTCCCTCAAGTGTTTAAACTGGATTTTCTACCTCCGTTTTATTTTACTTACTGGATAGTAATCTTAGCGATTATAGCAATAACTCATGAATTTGCGCATGGAATTTTTGCAGCCTATAATAAGATTAAAATAAAAACAACTGGTTTTGGATTTTTTCCTTTTTTCTTGCCAGTATTCTTAGCAGCATTTGTTGAGCTTGATGAAAAAAAAATGGAAAAGAAAAGCATTTTTTCTCAGATGGCAATTCTTTCTGCAGGAACATTTGCAAACATTCTCACTGCAATTCTTTTTTTGTTTTTAATGTTCTTATTTTTCTCTCTTATGTTTACTCCTGCAGGGATAATATTTAACACATATACTTATTCTGCTGTAAAAATTTCGGATATTTCAGAGATAAATGGAGTGGAATTAACAAACCCTTCTTACGAAAAATTCATAAGTTTAATCGGAAATCAGAGCTTGAATGAAATAAAAACCAATGATTTTAATTATGTTGGAGTAAAAAGTTTAATTGAAGGTAATTACGAGTATGTAATTTTATATGATGATTCTCCTGCGATTAATCTTGAATTAAAAGGTGCCATAATCGAATTTGGAGGAGTTAAAATTAATAATTGGGAAGACCTAGGAGAAGAAATAATCCAATACTCTCCAGGTGATGAAGTAAGTATAAAAACAAAAGTCAGTGGAGAAATTGAAGAATATAAAGTAATTCTTGGGGAAAGTCCAGAAGATAAAAATACTCCAAGGTTAGGAATTGGTTTTGAAAATTATGAAAGATCTGGAATAATTGGAAAAATTTTGAACATTCTTTCTTCTTTCAAAAAATCAAATATTTACTATGAGCCAAAATTTGATGGATTTAGTGAATTCATTTATAATCTTTTATGGTGGATAGCATTGATTAGCATAAGCGTAGCATTGGTTAATATGCTCCCAATGGGAATCTTCGACGGAGGGAGATTCTTTTATTTAACAATCCTGGCACTGACAAAAAATGAGAAAAAGGCGAAGAGGGTTTTTTCATTTTCTACATATATCCTATTATTTCTTTTTTTGATTCTTATGATTTTTTGGGGAGTTTCATTTTTTAAATAAAAATTCTTAGAAAAATCTCTTTTAGAAAAGTATTTAAAATAGAATGAGTTTAATGTTTTAATTAAAAAAGAGGTTTTAATATGGCAAAGAAAAAAGCAAAAGCAACTAAGAAAAAAACAACTAAGAAAAAAAAGAAATAATTTTCCTTAGACAAAATTAGTTGTATTTTATTATTTTTTATTATTGCAAAAGTTTAAATTATTCTTTATTCTTAAATCTCAATGATTCCAGAAAAGAGGAAGAGAGTTTTAAAGAAGCAGCATTATGAGATTGTTGGAAAGCATTCTGCAGTTCAAATTTGTAGATGGACTAAAAAATCATTGAAAAACGAAGGTGTTTGTTACAAAGAAAAATTTTATGGGATTAAGTCCCATTTGTGCTGTCAAATGACCCCGTCGGTAGTTTGGTGCCCAAATAAATGCTTACATTGCTGGAGAGATCTTAAATTAACTCTCGGAAGTGAATTAAAAGGAAAAATTGACTCTCCTAATGAAATAATTAATTGCTGTATTAAAGTTCAAAGAAAGCTTCTTTTAGGATTTAAAAGAGTTCCGCTAAGCAAGAAAAAACAATTAAGTAAGGCGAATATGAAAAAATGGGAAGAAGCTCAAGAGCCAATGCAATTTGCAATCTCTCTATCAGGGGAACCGACCACTTATGAAAAGATAGGGGAATTAATCCAAGAGATTAGAAGAAGAGGAAAAACAAGCTTTCTTGTTACTAATGGTCTTTATCCAGAAAAAGTTAAAGAACTGGGAAAGAAAAATCAACTTCCTACTCAACTTTATGTTTCTGTAAATACTCCTAATAAAAAACTCTATGATAAATTTCACAGGAGTTCTAAAAAAGATGCTTGGGAAAGATTAAACAAGACATTAGAAATAATTTCAAAGCTAAAAGAAAAAACAAGAACTGTGTTTAGAATGAATCTTGTTAAAGATTTGAATATGATTGAACCAGAAAATTATGCTAAAATGATTAAAAAAGCAAATCCTTTATTTATAGAGATAAAAGGATTCATGTCTGTTGGGTCTGCTCGTGAACGGCTTGGCTATGATAAAATGCCTTTACATGAAGAGGTTATAGAATTTGCTAAAACAATTATGAAAGAACTTAAAAAAATTAGGATAAATGTGAGAATTCTCGACGAGCATTATTTTTCTCGTGCAGTTGTTCTTGGAAAGAATAAAGAGGATTTGAAGATAAAAAAGAGTGAAATTTAATTACAAATCAATAACTCCCTCTCTTGTTAGTGCAGCAAATCTAATTCCAACAGGAAGATTAATCAGTGCTGAGATTAAAGCCATGTGTTGTTTTCCATCTCCAGAAGCAATACTTAGAGCAACTTCTGTTCCTTTGATTTTTCCCTTTAGTTTTCCTAAAAATTCTTCTCTTAAATCCTTTATTTTTTTATTTAAATCAATTTGAATAAATTCCGAGGGTTTTTCAGTGGTAAATTGTTTTGCAAAATCATCACCAAGTAAAATAATCTTATCCCACTCTCCGTGGTTAATTAACCCAGCTACTTGCCCCCATGTTCCTTTTCCAGTAGAAAGTAGTGCTATTAGTTCCATTTCAGAAAATGGATGAATGAATTTATAAGGATTATTGTGATATTTAATAAAGTTAAATTTATAAACCTTCATCATCTCAAAAATTCACCGTAAACTACATCATTAGAAAATATTTTCTATGTTTCTAATGCATAGGTAGGAGGTAAAAATGGATTTAGGAAAAGACCTAGAAAAAGCATTAATTGAATTACGAAAAGAAAAACAGAGAAAATTTGACCAATCTGTAGACTTAATTATAAATCTCCAAAAATTTAATCCAAAAAAGACTTCAATAAATCTTGTAATCTCGGTTCCGAATAAAAGTCGTGAGAAAAAAATTGGGGCATTTTTAGAAACAAAAAATAAAAATATCGAAACAATCACTCCTGACGAATTTAAAAGATATTCAGACAAGAAAAAAATGAAAAAACTTGTGAAAAAATTTGACTTTTTTATGGCTCAAGCAAGTCTAATGCCAAAAGTTGCCACTAATTTTGGAAAAGTTTTAGGTCCTTCTGGAAAGATGCCCTCTCCTCAGCTAGGCCTTTTATTCGAAGTTAATGATAAAGCAATAGCAGAGACAAAAGAGAAGATAAATAATAGTATTAAAGTAAGGGTTGTAGAACCAAGTATTAAACTTTCTGTGGGGAAACAAAGTATGGAAAATAAAAAAATAATAGAGAATGCTATTACTATCTACAATGCAATTCTAAAAGAGATGCCAAAAGAAATTGAAAATATAAAAAATATTGAATTAAAACTCACTATGACTAAACCTCAGAAGATAAGGGTAAGATGAAACCAAAAAAAACTCAGAGAAAAATTCCAGTGAAAAAATTAAATTCAGTTGGAGAGTTATCTCAATTAATTAAGAATAAAAGAACAATCTTAATTACTTCTATAAAAAATATTCCTGCCTCTCAATTTCAAGAGATTGCAAAAGGACTGAGAGGGAAAGCAATAGTTAAAGTTCCTAAAAAAAATCTGATTTTTAGAGCACTAGATTCTTCTGGAGAAGAAGCAGTCAAAAAACTCAAAAATAATATTAAAGAAGATGTTGCAATTTTATTCTCTGATCTAGATTGTTTTGACCTTGCAGCAGATTTGTTTAAAAATAAAAGACCTGCAAAAGCAAAAGCAGGACAAGAAGCACCTAAAGATATTGAAGTGCAGGCAGGACCTACTGATTTAATTCCTGGACCAGCCATAAGTGAATTAGGAGCATTAGGAATTGAGATACAAATAGAAAAAGGAAAAATTCATATCAAAACACCAAAAATTATTGTAAAAGAAGGTGTAAAAATTTCTGCTAATGCCGCAGGAATTATGAATAAGCTAGATATAAAACCCTTTTCAATTGGATTTATCCCTCTTTCTGCATTTGATACTAAAGAGAAAAAAATATACATTGACATAAATATTAACCCAGAGGAAGCAATTGAAAAATTAAAAATCGCTTATAGCAAAGCGCTTCCATTTGCAGTAGAAATAGGATATCCTTCTTCAGACACTATTAGTTTTTTAATTGGAAAAGCATACTCTCACGGGAAAGCTATTGAAAAATTTGGAAAGAGGACAAAAAAACAAAAAACAGAAGAAGTAAAAGAGAGTGAAGACAAAGAGAAAGAAGAGAATGCTCAAACAAAAGAAAGTAAATCTGATGTAGAGGATAAATAAATATAAAAAATAACACAATGGAAAACATATACGCAGCACTTTTGTTGCATAAGTTAGGAAAAGACATTAGTGAAAAAGGAATAAAAAGTGTTGTTGCAGCTGCTGGTGCAGAAGTTGATGAATCTAAAATCAAATCTCTTGTTGCCAGTTTAAAAGGTGTTGATATCGCAAAAGAATTAGAAAATGCGAGTTTGGTTGCTGCTGCTCCTGTAGGCGCTTTGCCAGCAGAGGAAAAAAAGCCAGAAGCAAAACCAAAAGAAGAAAAGAAAGAAGCTGCAGCAGAAGGCTTGTCTGCATTATTCGGTTAAATTATTATTTTAGCAGACAAGTCTGAAACTTTTTCTAGATAGCACTAGGGGATAATAATTTTTAAAAGTTAATTTTTCTGAGAAAAGAGATGAGTAGGCAAATTTCTGAAGAAAATGAAATATAAAAGAATTTTTGAAATTAAAGGAAAGTGGGGCTTACATGCAGGGCCTTCTGGAAGAATTGTGAATATTTGCATAGACTATCCCAATGAATTAGAAGATCCTTGCGAGATTGAAGTAACTATAAGAAATCATGGTTCAAAAAAGGGAATAAATGCATTAGAT
This sequence comes from Nanobdellota archaeon, assembly GCA_018830245.1. GTDB lineage: Archaea > Nanobdellota > Nanobdellia > Pacearchaeales > GW2011-AR1 > JAHJSW01. The sequence continues at coordinate 7,845 of JAHJSW010000036.1, forward strand.
ATTTATGATGTTTCTAATATCTTAAGAGCAGAAGGAAGCATGTTAGAAGTGGAAGCAAAACTAATAGATTGCCAAGGAGGGGATTTGGATCTTCTAAAAAGAATGGTTGAAGATATTGGGGAAGTAATAGAGGATGTAGACAAATATACTTTGCGACATTCTTAAAAAAACCACTAAAAATTTATAACCACTCATAATTTTTCTTATTTCATGGCATGGTCTCTTTATCAAGATAATCAATTTCTTAAACCACTTGTCTTTTCAAATGGAAAATCTCAAGAAGATATTGTAGAAGAAGTATTAGAAGCGATTAAAGAAGGGCATAAAGTTATTTTTATCAGAGGAGTTTGTGGGACTGGAAAAAGTGCAATTGCCCTGAATATTGCAAAAAAGCTCGGGAAAACCTCAATTATTGTTCCAGGGAAAAATCTTCAAAACCAGTATAAAAAAGATTATGAAAGAGACAAATATATTTTAAAAAATGGTAAAAAAATTAAGATTAGTGTGATAACTGGAAGGAACAATCATAAATGTAGATTTTTAGAAGAAAATAATAACGCTATTCCTAAATTTAAAAAAGAAGTAAATTCTAATTTATACGATATTTTTGAAGGAATCAAAAAAGGATTTAGAAGCGAAATCAAAAAGGATATTTCTGCAGATAATCGGCATATTCCGTGCAAAATAGAGATAAAAGAGAAAAATTGGAAAGAAATTAAACAATATTTAAAACAAAATGGAAAAGTAGACTTAAATAAAATTAGGAGTATAAAAGATGTAAAAAGAGTCCCGATTGCAATTACTTGCCCATATTGGTGCCCTGTTTTTCCTAAAGAGTATGAATTAAAAAGTATAAAAGAAGAGGACAAAAAAAAGTACCTTGGATTAAATAATAAAGAATTTATTTTTCACCAGCGAAAAAAAGGGTGTGGATTTTATGAGCAGTTTAATTCATTCATTGAAGCAGATGTAATTGTATTTAATTCGCTAAAGTACAAATTAGAATCAGTGTTAGATAGAAAACCTTTTACAGAAGCAGAAATTATTGATGAGTGCGATGAGTTTTTAGATAGTTTTTCTAATTCTAGAACAATTAATCTTGATAGATTGCAAAACTCTTTGATATATGTATTTGGGGAGAATAAAGTTGAAGAAATCTTAGAAGAACTTAATCAGATTATAAAACAAATAAAAAAAGATGATAGAATATTAAACTCTTTAAAAAATAAAGAGATAATCCCTCTAAAAGAGACGAAAATTTATGAATTGCTTAAAATAATTATAAATGCTTCAGAACTGTATGATACAATTGATGATGAAAGTTATCTATTTAATATTGAAGAAACTGCGAGGATATTTGAGAATTTTTTTGATGAAACTTACTTGTTTTTTCATAAAAAAGAAAAAAATCTCATAATAAATCTAGTTACTACCAATCTCGCAAAAAGATTTAAAGAGATAGCAGATAAAAATAAAACAATTATTTTAATGTCTGGTACACTTCACTCCCCTCAAGTTTTAAGGGATGTTTTTGGACTAGATAATTTTAAAGTTATAGAAGCCGAGGCAGAAAATCAGGGAAAGATTTATGTCAAGAGAACAGGACTAGAAAAAGACTGTAAATATTCTAATTTTTTAAATAAAACTGTGAAGAGGGAACATTATCTAAAAGCACTAAACAAATGCGTTGAGATATCTAAAAAACCAACATTAGTGCATATTAATAGTTTTAAAGACCTGCCCTCTGAACAAGAAATTAAAGAACTGGGCTTATCTTTTCTTTTTAGTCAAGAAAAAATAAGAGAAATACAAGAAGAGGATAAAAAAGGCCATATTATTGAAAAATTCAAAAGAGGGGAAAAAGATGTTCTTTTTTCTACAAAATGTGCAAGAGGAATTGATTTTCCAGGAGAAGAATGTAATAGTATAGTTTTTACAAAATATCCTAATCCAGATGTTCGAGATCCTTTTTGGAGGATTTTAAAGAAAACAAAACCACAATATTACTGGGGATTTTATAAAGATAAAGCAAAAAGAGAATTATTGCAAAAAATTTATAGGGGTTTAAGATTTAAAGGAGATTATATTTATTTAATGAGCCCTGATTCAAGAATTCTAGAAGCTTTTGAAACCTAACTTTCTCCTCTCAACCTCATTAATTCTTTTTCATCTTCAATAAGTTTTTTCTTAGCTTCTTTTATTCGCTCTTGTCTTTTTCCTGTTTCTCTTATCTTCTTGATTTCTTCCTGAGCCTCTTCTATTTTTTTCTCTGCATCTCGCAATTCATCTTCTAAAGAAGATCTTTCTACTTTTTTATCTCCTTTTTCCATAAATTTTTTTCTTAGTTTTTTATTATACACCAAAAAGATAAGCGCGCCTCCTAAGAACAAAACACCTACAAGAAGGTATTTTATAGGAATTTCTTTTACTTTAGACGTAACAAAACCAGTCATTGAGGAAAAATTGCTTTTTGTCTGATTAGTTTCTCCAACTATTTCTTCTACAGAAAGATTTGGTTCACTTTCGTTGATTGTGAGATTTGCCTCAGAAGAATTTGTTTCATTTACGGGAACAGGAGTAGGAATTGGCTCAACTCCTGAAGGAAGAATTTCATAATATAAGGGCTCTCCTGCAGGAACATCAAAATATTGAGTAGGCTTAGAAAAAATATTTTCACCATCTTTTTTTACATATATAATAATATTAAAAGTTTCTTCATTTGAAGAAAAAACAAACGAGACATCTCCATATTCGTCTGAATCTTCCTTAAATGATTCAAAAGGGGAAAAAGTACTTGTGGAAGGATTAGAAGTTGTTAATTGCACTTCATGAAATGGAAGAGTTTTTACTGTTATTTCAGTATCTAGTGCAGACACAGTTGTAATTAAGAGAAATGATATTGCAAAACATAAAAAGATTTTTTTCACCATCTTTATTTTGAAGAATATTTTATGGTTTATAAAGATTTATACAGAAAATTTACGTGCTGTACCTGAATCGACGAAGGTTCGCTTCGGAGATTCTTTACGCCGCTGCCCCGAATCGAACGGGGATGCCCCGAAGGGCCCTGGTCTCAAGCCAGGTGCAATACCATTATGCGACAGCGGCATGATTTAAGAACATTCTAGAAGATTTTAAAGATTTCTATAAAACTCAAAAGAATCTTTTCCAAAATGGTTTTTTTACTGGAATAAGCTTATCATTTTTGTCAATTATTTCGTGTTTTATTATTGGTTTTGTTTTAAGAAGTGGCGCTTTTTCTGCCAATTCCTTATTTGCCTTGTCCAGAGCTTCTTCAAGAACATGCTTCATATATCCCTGCCTAATTAAAGCAATTTTAAGAGATTCTGGAGTATAGCCTTTTGATAAATTTTTTTTAAAATAATCTACAAGTTTTGTTTTATAATCATTTTTAGCCATAAATTAAGAATTATTTGGAAGTTTAAAAAGATAATTATGTTACTTTATCTTTATTGGGCGCTTCTCATTATAAAATTTAATTGCCTCATTTATCCTAGATTTAGAGTTAGAATAAATAGTCAAAATCTTCTCTTTTTTCTTTACTTTTTCTCCAACATGAAAATGAAGATAAAGTCCAGAAGATTTATCAACCGGACAACCAGCTACTCTTGCAAGAGAACTTATTTCTTTATTGCTAATCTCCTTAATCTTTCCAGATGAATTGGTTTTGATTATTTTTTTGAATTTTGCCAGTTGTAATTTTTTAAAATTTCCTTTTTGGGCCTTGATTATTTTTTCAAATCTTTCAAGAGCTTTTTTTGAATAAAGAATTTTTCTTGCGAGTGCAAATCCTTCTCCTTTTTTTGCTTTTTTTGCCATTTCTAAAAGTTTTCCTGAAAGGAAAAGCGATTTCTTTTCTAAATCTTTTGGTGCTTCTTTATCCAGATTTAAAACTTTTAGCACATCAATTAATTCTAACATCGGACCAATTCCGTTTCCAATTGGTTGCCTTCCATCTGTTAGAACACATTTTATTTCTTTTTTAAAATACTTTCCAAGATATTTAAATTTCCTCTCTAAATTTAGTGCTTCTTTTCTACTTACTTTTGCTCCTTTTCCATACGGAATATCTATAAGAATATGCTGTGTATTCATCGCAAGTTTTTTAGAAATTATTGACGCTAATAGTTGGGCAGGAGGGTCTATTTTTAAAATCTTTTCAATTTGAATTATCTTTGAATCTGCGGGGACAATACCTAATGATCCCCCCCAAATTAGGCATGCATTTGTTTTTTTTAAAATATTTTTTACTTGATTTGTTGAAAATTCCACATTTGCAATTGTTTCAATCACATCGGCTGTTCCTGCAGCACTTGTGATCGCCCTTGAAGAAGTTTTAGGCAAAATTAATCCTGCTTCAGCACAAATTGAAACAACGATTGGAGTTGTTCTATTTCCCGGGATCCCTCCAATAGAATGCTTATCAAATACAAATTTACTTTTTAATTTGAGCTGATTTCCTGATTTAAGAATTGCTTTTATAAGGTAAATCGTTTCTTTCATAGTTGTTCCTTGCTGATACATTGCAGAAATAAAAAGAGCTATTTCAGACTCAGAAAGGGAATTGTTAACTACATCCTGAATAATTTCATTTATTTCTTTTTCAGAAAGATTTTTGTTATTTAATTTTTTCTTTATTGAAATTAAACTTTTTGGGGCCTGAGCGATCCTCACGTTAACTTTTTGTCCCACTCTTAAACTTAATCTTTTTTTTAATTCGGAAGAAACAGCAATGTCATTTTCTTTAATCAACCCTTCGACTATATCAATAATTGTTGAAATTTCTTTAGAAGGTTTTGAAAGAGTTTTAATAAAAACTCTATCTTTTGCATGAACTCCAATTTTTTCAGCAGTTTTTTTTTCTAGCATTACAACAGGAAGTCCTGCAGACCATTTTAGTAGTTTAATCTTAAGTTCCATTTATCACCTCTATTTAAAATAAATTGAAAAGACTATTTTTATATTTTATCTTGCATCAAGAAGATTGAACAAAAATTCCTGGATATTTTTTATTCCTATAAATCTCTAGGATTATAAGAAGATAGGCTAATATTAACGGACCTAAAATAAAACCAAGAATTCCAAATAAAAATAATCCTCCGATCATCCCTATAAGAATAATTGATGAGTGTACCTTTGTTCTTTTAGATACAATTATAGGCCGAAGTAAATTATCAATAGATGAGGAAATAATTCCAAAGATTAATACTCCTATTGCAGGCGCAGTATTTCCTGCTATAAGAAGATAAATCACAACAGGCAACCAGATAAGTGCAGTCCCTATAATTGGAAAAATTCCTGAAAGAGATGCTAGCAGAGTAAGGATTAAGGCGTTAGGGACTCTAAAGACAAAAAGTCCTACTCCTACAATCAACCCTTGGATAACCCCGATAATAACCTGCCCATAAATAACTGCAATAGTTATTTCGCGTGAAGAAGTAAATAATTTTTGTTCAACATCTTTTGAAAAAGGAAGTAAACTTTTAATATAATCTAAAAGTTTTTCCTGATCACGAAGAACAAAATAAAAAGTGAAGAAGACCACTAAAAATTGTAAGGACAAACTAGGAAAATTGAGTATAAGCTGTGAAAGAGTGTTTACAAGAGAGTTAGTAAGTTTTGTTACAAAAGAATATAAAATAGACCCTACTTCTGCAGAAAATTCTTCTGAAGCAAAAAAAGAAGGAAAAATGATTTTTAGAGGAGTTACAAAATCAATTTGCTGAGATTTCATGTAAATTTTAATAGATTGGTCTATCACTAAGGGTGTTAAAAACCAAAAAGGGAGTACGATTAATAAAATTAAAATAAAACAGATAATAGCTGCAGAGAGATTCTTAGAGTTAGTTAATTTATAAAACCAATTATAAACAGGAGTAAAAATAAATGCCAGAATAAAAGCGATTATTATTGAAATCAAAATAGGTTTAAGAAGGAGAAAAGATAAAACTATCAAAACTATTAAAATAAGCGTAGTCATAATTTTTCTAAAATAAAGATCGTCCATTTTTTACTTCTCTGTTTTTTAAAAGGAATTTAAATTTATAAAGTTTTGCGAGGGGGAGCAAAGATTTATAAGGAAAATTTTATAATTAAATTTATGAATTTTATAAAGAAGATTTTTGATAAAGAGGCGGATGAGACAGTTCATTTACAATTCCAAAAGTTTAGTAGAGGAGAGTTTAGAGACCGAGCACTTGTCAAGGTTAAACAGGCCAAGGGAAAATTTACAATATCAACTAGTGCAGAATTTGCTAATGAATTAGTAAAAATTGCTGCAGAAAAAGTAGGGGGAGAGAAGGTAAAGATAATTGGAGCAGTTGTTTCTACAAATGATTTAACTGGTCAGATTGAATTTAAAGCCAAGAAACAATTTCAGGGAGTTAAAAGATATTTGATTGAAAAAGAATTATCTGGACAGGAAATATTAAATTTATTGGAAAAATTTCCAAAAGCTTTTTTTGCACTTAGTTTTAAAACAGAAAAAGATGAGACAGTGCTAAAGATAAAACCAAAAGCCCCTAAATCAGGGAAGCCAAAATCTAAGGAAAATGAAAGATTAACGCCAACTTTTTGTAAGATGACTACTTTTGATGAAAAAGTTGGGAAAAGTTTTGTTTTTGAGAAAAGTGATTTTAAGGATGCCGAGGCAAATCATACGTTTTTTATAGAAGAAATAATTCCTCCAAAAGGAGAAACTGATTTTGCAAAAATTAGAGAGTTGGCGAAAAGAAAGGGAAAAATAACCAGAGAAGCAATAATTGATGGGGAGAAAATTGTAAGTGAAGTTGAATTTATTGCTTAAATTTTAGGATTTTTTTCTATTAAAAGCCCCTTCTTAGAGAAAAAGATCATCCTTTCTTATTATTTTATCTCTCCTTATTAGAACCTTTATTTTTAGACTGTGTTCTCCTCACCAACACAGTCCAAAAAGTAAAAATTATCTTCTATTCATCTTCAAAAATGCTGAGAAGGTTAATTATCAACTTTTAATGCATTAATATAGAATCTTATTGTTTCTTCTCGGGTTCTAAAAAACCACATACAGTAAAAATCACACCTAAAAAACCGCTAACAAAACTTGCAATTTTATAAATTTGATAATGAAGAACGCATGCTAAAAAATTTGATTGTGAAGTTATATCATCCACCCCCATCCTGCAAGAAGTAGGCTCATAAAACAAAATAACCGAGAAAATTATTAATCCTACTCCAAGAATAAACCATTGATTTCTATTCATAATCTATTAAAGTAGTTCTTTTTTTAAAAATCTTCCGATTAGAAAAGACCAACTAACTTAACAAAGTGGGAAGGAATAACTATAATCGTACTTTCTTTAATATATCTCCTATAAAGTGCATATCTGTTGAACGGCATCTAATTACCTTTAAAGAGATAATAATAAGTTCAATTAATATAAAAATAATTAATAATTTTTGAAAAATACTTTTTGCTAAATCTCCAATAATAATGAATAATGCAATGATTGAACCTGTAAATAATCCTATTGCTATTTCTTCCCTTGGTTTAGTTTCCATCTTACATACTTTAAAACAAAGTAAGTTAAAAAAATTATCATTATAGATTATATAATTCTATTCGGACAAAAAGAAATCTATTCGGACATATTGAAACTTTTCGGACTGTGTTCTCCTCACCGAACACTTTAAATACCCAAATTTTCTTCATATCTCATCCAGGGTAGAAATAAAATGATAATTTCCGCTACATTAAGAAATTTAAGAAATGCCTACAAGAAAATCACCACGAAAAGGAAGTTTGCAGTTTTGGCCGAGAAAAAGAGCTGCTAAGTTTTTACCTAGAGTAAACTGGAATGCAATTGATTCTGGAAAAAGCCTCAAAGGATTTATTTGTTATAAAGTTGGAATGAAATCTGCAAATGTGACAGATAATACTCTTAATTCTATGACCAAGGGAAAAAGAATCTCAATTCCCATTACAATTTTAGAATGCCCTCCAATGAAGATTCTATCTACAAGATTTTATAAGGATAAAAAAGTAATGGAAGAGATTTTATCAGAAAAGTTGGATAAAGAATTAAAAAGAAAGATTAAACTCCCTAAAGAAACAAAGAAAAAAATTGAAGATGTAAAAGGATTTGAAGATGTAAGAGTAATCTGCTACTCCCTAGCTAAAAAAACAGGGATGAAAAAGACTCCGGATCTTATTGAGATCGGGCTTATGGGAAATTTAGAAGAAAAAATAAAATTTGTTAAAGAAAATTTAGGGAAAGAAATTTCTGTTTTAGATATATTTGAAAAAGGGCAACTTATTGATGTAAGAGGACTAACAAAAGGGCAAGGTCTTTCAGGACCTGTGAAAAGATTTGGGATTAAGCTTAAACAAAGCAAATCAGAAAAAGGAAGAAGACGGCCTGGAAGCTTAGGACCGTGGCACCCTGCAAGAGTTACTTTTAGAGCACCAATGGCAGGACAACTTGGAATGTTCACTAGGGTGATTTATAATAATAAAATAATTGACATGGGAAAATCTTCTGAAAAAGATTTTAAAAATCTAAAAAAATACGGGAATATAAAAACAGATTATCTTATTGTCCACGGTTCAATCCAAGGGCCTTCAAAAAGACAGCTAATTCTCACTGCTCCTCTTAGAGAAAGCAAACAAACTAAAAAAAAGAATTTTGAATTAATTGAAATTATTTAAAATGAAAGCAAACATATTAGACATAAACGGTAAAAAAATAAAAGAAATAGAATTACCT
>JAHJSW010000037.1 GCA_018830245.1 Nanobdellota archaeon
CATCTGTCAAACTTCTATTCCAAACTGCTACCTCGTCAATTGTTCCATTAAAAACTCTTTGAGGATAATAATCATTTGATCCGATTCTTACATTATAATCAGTATCTCTCCCAACAGCAGCTCCTGAAAAAGCAGGGGTGTTATTAACCAATATACCATTTACATAAAAATTTATGTCCTGACCATCTCTTACCCCCACTAAATGAGACCATTCATTATAAACAACAGGATAAAAAAGACTTACCCATCCAACTCCGTCTGTTTTTTCAGCAAATTGCCAATAAATTCCTCCTCCTACTGGTTTTGTCTGAAGAGTATATTGCGCATCTCCTTTAGTTATTACTCCTTGGTAATCTGAAGACCCAGAATTATTTCCTTTTAAATAAACCCATGCAGAAAGAGTATATGTTCCATTAACTGAAAAATTCAAATTTCCACTTGCACTATTGGGAATAGTTACAAAGCCAGTTGAACAATTTAACTCAATTGCATTATCATATTTCCCACTAGAATTAAAAACGCAAAAAGTGCAGGTTCCATTATTTCCACCTCCTGAAAAGTCAAAAATATTAGTATCATTTTCACCTATTGCAGAATTATTATTAAGATGGTATAATAAAACATTTCCAGTCATATTTGCTCCATAACTATCAGTTACCTGATCATTTGGAAATTCTAAATCTTTCCAAGCAGGTCCTCCATCCCAACTTATATTTTTCCAAGATTTTGTTGCTAATCCATCAAATATTTTTGACTGATAACTTCCAGTCATATTCTCAAATTCTCCTGTTGAGTTCGCAATTAAACTAATATTATTATTAGTAAAATTAAAAGTAACATTTGTGTAATTCCCTAAATCCCAACCACTAAAACTATAATTACTATTAGCCCAATAACTATCTTCATCAAGCATATAAACCAGACAATTCCAATCAAACACAGAATCTCTAAATGTATTAGAGCCAATCAAAGATTTAGCATCAATTTCAAAAACAGTTGAATTAGATGTTCCTGTTAAATCATTAGTCTGTTCTGCCTGCCACACACCAGAAATGTTTGTGTATAAGGTAATATTTTTTAACTCTTCGACAGAACTATTTGCAGAACAATTAAAAATTATATTTTGTGTTAATGAAACAGAATTGTTATTATTTGCAGGAGAGTTCAAAGTTACAGCTCTCCCAAAACTCAAATTAATATTCCTTGTATCAGTGATATTTTGTTGATTTACTACATCAGTAATTGTAACATTATAGGTATATATTCCTTCAGACAAACCAGTCCAATTAATAGTTCGAGTTTCATCTGTAAAGGTTGTTGTATTTACTTCTCCTGTTGAATTGTATAATCTAAAAGTAATATTTACTTCATTAACTTCTGTCACGCTTACATTAACATAAATATTTGATTGAGTTAAATTAGCATAATCAACTGCAGTTCCTTCACCGTATGAAATTAAAGGGTAAGTTGTGTCTAGAGTAATTGTTCTTGTATCTGTTGTATTTTGATTTCCATCTCCGTTCACAATTGTAACATTGTATGTATATGTTCCATCTGGCAAATTCGTCCAGTTAACGGATCTTGTTGCATTTGGTTCAATTAAAGAGAAGAATAAACCTTGGGAATTATTATCTTGAGTTGTTAAATTTTCATTATTAAAAACAGCTGTGGAGATATCCCATGGAGTAGATAAAGAGTACTGGTAAAATTGGTCTTCTAAATCAACCTCATACATCTCTGTTCCGTCTGATTTAAAAAATAACCCCCTTGGTGTGATCTCTTGAGTTGAAATATCTATATTATCAGAAATACAAGAACTTAAATTCCAGGCATCTGTACAAGTATATTGATAGATTTTACTATTAGTTGATCCAATCTCATATAATTTCAACCCATCTGATTTAAAAAATAAACCTTGGGGAGAAGTATCTTGGGTTGAAATATTTATACTATCATAACTACAAGAACTTAAATTCCAGGCATCTATACAAGTATATTGGTAAATTTTATTATTAGTTGATCCAATCTCATATAATTTCAACCCATCTGATTTAAAAAATAAACCCTGAGAACCAGAAGAATCTTTGGTTGAAATATTTATATTATCAGAACTACAAGAACTTAAATTCCAGGCATCTGTACAAGTATATTGGTAAATTTTATCATAGTATGTTCCAATCTCATATAATTTCAACCCATCTGATTTAAAAAATAAATCTCTTGGACCAGAATCTTGAGTTGAAATATTTATATTATCATAAACAGCTGTAGAAATATTCCAAGGAGTAGATAAAATATATTGATAAATGACATCACTACTCCATCCAATCTCATACATTTTTGTCCCATCTGTGAAGTTTGTAGTATTAACTTCTCCTGTTGAGTTGTATAATTTAAATAAAAAATTTGTAACAACAGATTCTATTACACTCACATTAACATAAATATTTGATTGAGTTAAATTAGCATGATTCTCAGATGTCCCTGTATTATAATCAATCAAAGGATGAGTCGTATCTAAGGTTATAGTTCTCGTTTCTAAAGCTTCTTCGTTTCCCAAACTATCATTTGCAGTAACATTGTAATAATACACTCCATTCACTAAATTTGAAAAATTAACATAAAAAGGAGAGGATAAAGAAGTGTTAATTTGAAGGAGATCTTGGGTTGAGTTATAAAAATTAATTGTTATTGTATCTAATTCTCCTATAGAAACTTCTGCAGTAATATTAACTTCAATATAATCCCTAATTCTAACAGCTTCAGAATATTCTGTTGGAGAAACATAAGTCAAATTTATTGTATCTAATGTAATTGTTCTCGTCCCTAAAGTTTCTTCATCTCCTAAACTACTATTTGCAGTAACATTGTAATAATACACTCCATTCACTAAATTTGAAAAATTAACATAAAAAGGAGAGGATGAAGATGAATTATTCTGCACAAATCCTGTTGAATTATACAGATTTATCGTAATCGTGTCTAATGTTCCTTCTGAGAGTTCTGATGTTGCATTTACTTCAATATAATCTCTATTTCTAATAACTCCTGATTCTTCTGTAGGAGAGACATAATTCAATTTAAGTATATCTGTAGAAGTTAATGATCCTGCAATAAGAACCCATCTTCTACTCGATCCCCATATCCAATTCATATCAACACTGGTATCTCCTGGCTTACTCGAACCAGCTGCATAAACATCTGTATCTCCTGCACCAGATGAACCAATATTATATCTTTGAGTTTGAGAAGCATCAGGAGTAACTGCCTCAGTCAAAACACGTTTAGTTAAAGAATCCACAACAAGTTCTCCTGACGCACTTGGTATTGTTATAGTAGCAGAAACATCTGTGCCACCATCAGCTACAGATGCACTAAAAGGAGTAGTTTGATTAACTCCAAAATATGACTGGGCTCCTGCTGCAACTTTAGTAGAAGAGCCAAGAGTAACTAGGATAGTATCTGTCCCCTGAACAGGATTAACAAGATACCACATTTCTCCTCCGTTAGTAGTAGAAGCAACACTTCCATTTAATCTAGTGAAATTTGCTCCACCATAAGTAATATTACTAACAAGAGTAGCAGAACCAACATCATGTGCAACTCCTACAAGAAGAATCTTACTCATTCCTGAACCAATTGTATGCTCCCATGACAATGAATTAGTATCTCCAGAAGAAGCATTACTACTATTAGAATCAAAAATAATTTCAGAAGGATCAACAATATGATCAAATTCAACACTCCCACCAATAACTCTTAAATCAAAAGTGTCCTGTGTTCCTGATAAACCTGTTAGATAAACTTTATTATACTCCTCATTAGCAATATCTGTAAATTCCGCTATCAACTCGATTCCATTAAGCTCATAAATTTCTATTTTAGGTGTTCCATTCATAATTCTTGGATAAATCGTAATATCTCTTGAAGAATCTAATTCCTGTTCAAATACAACCCGAACATAATCATTATCTGGAATTTCTTCACTCCAAACATCATCCAAAGCTTTTACCTCATTATAAACATCATAAATAAAATTTCTATTTTCATCTAAATGCTCGGCATTTGTTATAGCGACAACTCCATTTGTTTCAACTGGCACTTCAGAAGTTTTGCCCACGTTAGAAAGAAAAACTCTCAATGATTCAGAACCAGCATTAATAAACAAAATCAAACCAAACAAAAAACCAATCCCAACTAAAAAAAACAAATAATTCTTATTTTTTATTTTTTTTTTAAATTTCATTTTCCCTCTTTAAAAAACTTAAATAATCAACAAATATTCAACGTGCTTGTATCTCCTTTGATTATGACACAAGTTGAATTATCATAGATATTATGTCCTTCATCATTTTCAAGGACTATTCTTTCTACTGTGAGATTTGTAGTTATATTTGTATTCCCAACAACATTTAATTCATGAGTTGGTGAAGATGTTCCAATTCCAACACTATCCCCTGCATTAGCTAAAAAAACATCTGTTCCAGAACGATTCCATGAAGTTGAATTTAAAGAACCATCTGCAGTGACATTTCCAGAAATCATTGAAACAATTGTATCTTTAAAATAAAACAAACTTTCAAGCCAAGATTGTAAAATATTCAACGTACTTCCAGACTGCTCCATCTGAGTTGTGTTATAAGTATCTAAACTATCCCAATATCCAGAAGAATTAACATCTAAATCTCCTTCTGTTGAATCTTCAATATACAAACTATCAGCAAGAGTTTGATTCCAAGATTCATTATCTGTAACTTTTGAATCATAAGTTGCATTGTAAGTAGATTCATAAGTAGAATTATAAGTAGAACTCCAAGAAGCATTATTATCTTGAATTGTATCATTTGCCCAAGTAATTGCAGGCGTTGTCTGATTATAATCCCACTCAATTCCAGAATATAAACCATCAGCAAAAGTCTGATTCCAACTAGAATTATCTTCCCCACTACTCACAAGCAAATCACTCATAGTATAACAATTTGTAGAGTTACAATAATAAGGCGCAGTTATATTCCCAGTTACATTTAAATTTCCTGTAATTTTTAACCAATCATTAACTAAATTATCAATCATTTCTCCAAATCCAAAAGTGATTTTATCTGACAAACTTAAATTTTGCATCTGATAATTATTTGAAGTATTAAGAGAATCCGCTGTCTTCGCCCTGTAACTATAAGGAGTAGAAGTTAAATTAATCCTAGGAGTCATTTCAGAATCTTCTCCTACACTAATTCCAAGATAAGTTAGGCCTTCAAACCCAATATTTACATCAGGCAAAATATAATTATAAACCCCATTGGTATCCACTGTTATACTTTGATTTGCAATTTCCCATAAAACACTTCCACCAGTATAACTATCATAAATTTTAAAACTCATGTTATAAGTTCCATTTAAAGCAGTTCCATTTTCATCAGTTAATTTTCCGTGAAGATTTAATGTCTGCGGAATAGAAGAATTAGTCGCAGAATTATAAGCTCTAGCAATAATCCCTCCAAATTCAAACTCAAGAACATGAACTCCAGAAGTCAAAACTTTTGAAATCTCATATCCCACTTCATTACATTCATAATCTTGAATAAAAATCTCATTTTCAACCCACTGATAATCCAAAACATCCTCTCCACATCTAATTTCTAAGAATCTCAAATCTTCATTATTACTAGAATCACTCCACGTAGTTCCTTCAACAGCTCGAATAGTTAAATTAGATTCTCCACTTGTAGTAAATTTAATTTCCCACTCTCCATCTACCACAGGATAACTCTGAACATTCAAAATAGTAATCTCTAACTCATAAGTCTGGTTGCTCAGGTGAGGAACAATCCACTCAATAAAATCATAAAGACTATTATTATTAGTATCATAAGCTTCAAAATCAACCTCAATTCTAGAACCATCCACAATATGATAAAGCTTTAAAGAATTAATATTTGACATCTCCGCAGGAAGTGAGGTATAAGATAAAATATTTTGATATTCTAAGTCAGAAGAAATAATAATTCTCTTCCCCTTTAAAATCTCTTCTTCAAAAGAAACAGGTCCAGGAGTTTCATATTCAATATCATATTCTGTTGAATTTTCTTCGATTAAAATTTCTATTCCACCTTCTATTTCTTGTAATTCGATTACTCTTCCAGTGATTGACGAAAAAATCTTTCTTAAAATATTATAAATCTTTGATTTTTCTTCAGAAGAACCACCTTCAGCGATAAAATTCCCAGTAATTTTTATTTTATTTTTAGGAACTTCTTGCTTAACTTTCTTAGTTTCTCCTTCAATGACTTCTTCTACAAACTCTTCTTGTTCTTCATTTAACATAAACACCGTAATATTTTCTGCCTCTTCTGGCAATTCTATTGTTATTTTTTCTATTCTGTCGAGTTTAACATTTTTTTTCCATTTAACAGGTTGATTAAGAACTGCTTCATATTGAATTGTACTAATTGTAAAATTTGTTGCATCTTGAACTTCAGTTAAATTTTCAATAAAAATTTCTTCTTCAGAAATATCCTCTTCAACAGTTTGATTCTCTTTTTGAGAAACTTTTTCTTCCCTTACATCACTATCTTTTGGTTCTTCTTCTATCAGAATATTAGAAACATTGGTTTCTTCTTCACTAGATTGATTTAATGCAAATTCTTCTTGAACTGTTTCATTATTTACTTCTTCAACAGGCGCAAATTCATCAGTTTTATTTGATTCTGAATCTTCTTCTGACAAATCTATTTCTTCAACAAGAACTTCTTCAGTTTCTGGTTCTTGTTCTTCTTCAAGAGGTTCTTCTTCAGAAATCTCTTCAGGAATTTCCTCTTCAACAGAAAGAGGTTCTTCTAATTCTTCACTCACACCCTCTCCTGAGTCCTCTTGAACCGCAAAACCAGTCAGAGATTTTATTGAATTTAATGAAAAATCAAAAAAATTAGAAGAATCCATTTTAAAATCAGGAAAAAAATTTAAAATTAAAAAAAATAAAAGAACAAACAAGAAAAAAGAGATCCCGATAATAGAAATAAAAAATAATTTATTATGCTTAACTGGCTTATAATCTTTTAAATATTTTGTTTTTATATTTCCAAATTCATCACGATAACTCTCATAATAATACGGACCATATTTTTCACCATCACGAGTAATATACTTCTTATAAACCATCTCTTTTTATCAACCTATAAAACTGTAGGGTAACACCTATTTTTTTATAAAAAAATGTAGGATAACAAGTTTAAATACTTTCCTCTACGCAAGAAAATTCAACCAATAAATTTATAAAAACAGTTATCTAAGTTATAAAATGGAAAAAGATATTGGAAAAATAAATAAAAACGATATGACTGATATAGTAATAAGAATTGATGACTTTGGAGGAAGACCAGGAGTTACCATAAGAGAGTTCGTAACCAGTGAGAGATACACTGGATTCACAAAATCAGGAGTAAAAATTGCTGCAGCAGATTTCCAAAAATTCAAAGAGATGATTAATTCTATAACTGAAAAAGATTTAAACAGTCAAGAAACTTCAGAAAAAGAACCACAACCAGAAAAAGGCCAAGAAACACTTAAACAATCTCCAAAAAAACAAGATTCTCAAAAACAAGAGCTTCCAGATTATTGATTACACAAACATTTAAAAAAATAATTCTATAATATCATTCATGAAAAACAAAAAATGGGTGACAATTTTAATTATTATTACAGTAATAGTTATTTCTATTTTAATTTTAATGGATTCTTCCGAAAAGATTGATAAAAAAACCACTATCTGTATTGGAGAAAATTCTAGATTATATGTCCAACTTGGATGTCATGCTTGTGAAACACAAGAAGAGATGTTTGGAGAACATTATAAATTTCTAACAACAATCGATTGTTTTTTTGAAAGAGAAACATGCGGAAATGCAGGAATTCTTAAAACCCCCACATGGATTATTCAAGGAGAAATACACGAAGGAGTACAATCTATAGAAGAATTAAAAGAACTAACTGGATGTTAAATGGAAAAGCTTATAAGTAAGAAAATCTTACATTTATTAAAATGGAAACAACCAAACTCAGCACAAAAGGACAAATAATAATTCCTGAAAGAATACGAAGAGATATTAAAGAAGGAACTCCCTTCATTGTAACTCGTAAAGAAAATTTGATAATTCTGAAAAAAGTTGAGGGACTAAACAAAACTGAACAAAAAGAATTAGAAGAACTTAACAAAATTTGGAGAGAAATTGAAGAAGGAAAAAGTATTAGTATGAGTAAAAAAGATTTTCTTAAAGAGATGAATGCCTGGTGAGATGATTAAAAAAATTACTCGCTCAAATACATTCATAAAACAAACTAAACATCTTGATAATTTTTTATTAAAAAAATTAAAACTACAAATTGTGAAGATTATTGAAAATCCCTTTGTGGGAAAACCTCTCAAATATGCGAGAGGTGAAAAAAGTCTTTATATTAAACCTTTTAGGCTAATTTATGCAATCAAAGAAAATGAACTCATATTATTAAAATTCGAACATAGGAAAAAAGTATATAAGTAATCTTAATTTAAATTTGAAATGGAACTAACAAACTTCTGGAAAATAACTTCCCTTGCTCTTGCAGATTCTGTTAACCCGTGTGCTATTGCAATTTTAGCAATGGTTTTAACATCTATTTTAATAAAAAATCCTGATAAAAGGAAAAAAGTTCTTTATACAGGGATTGCATTTGTTACTGCGATTTATCTTGGATATCTTATTTATGGTATTATTATAATTCAATTCTTTAAATCATTTGCAGAAATCCTCAGAGAAAATTCAAGTACTGTTTTTAATGGATTAGCTATTTTTGCTATGCTTTTAGGAGCCCTCCACATAAAAGATTTTTTTATGTATAACAGAGGAGGAATTGCAACAGAAATGCCTATCTGGATGAGACCAAAAGTCAAAAAAATTATTGATAATATTGTTTCTCCTTCTGGAGCATTTATAATAGGATTTTTAGTAACTCTTTTCTTACTCCCGTGCACTATCGGACCGTATATTATCGCATCAGGATTATTAGCAAAATTAGGAATTGCAGGTGCTCTTCCATGGTTATTATATTATAACCTAATCTTTATTCTTCCAATGTTAGTGATTGTAGGAATGATTTATTATGGATTTTCAAAAGTTGAAGAAGTTTCAGGGTGGAAAGAAAGAAACATAAAAATTCTTCATCTTATTGCAGGAATTTTATTGTTCTTAGTAGGATTTACCTTATTAATTGGATGGTTGTAGATTCATCAGCTCCATTTCAAGCTTCAATGTTTTCTCCAAAAGGAAAAATAATTCTTTTGCAACAATCGCTCTTTCATCTACAAAATGTTCTTCTTCTAACATCCCCAACATCCAAACTCTCCTCTTTGAATTTCTTCTTTTATTCTTTCCACTAACCCTTTCACAAAAAAAACATTCTCTTCTCTTTCATTTATTTTATTTTTTTCATCCATATAATCTATAGGAGTTGTATTTTTAATACATTTTACTGCACTAAATTTGTCATTATAGTTGTACAAAAGAAAAAGCTTAAATAATTATAACCACTAATAGGAACATGCTTGATTCAAGAATGATTAAAAAAATAGAGGATTTTGTTTCTATTAAACCGAGAAGCATTCATGAGCTTGCAATTCAGTTAAATAAGAACTGGAGAACTATCGATCGCTATGTAAAAAAAATAGAAGAAGATTTTGGAACGCTTTCTACAAGAACATTCAGAGAAGGGACCAGAGGAGCATTAAAAATTGTTTATCTCTCTTCTGTAGAAAAAATCAGTAATTCTCCATTCCAAGATACATTAGAACAAGAAATGATGCGTGGGAAAAATAAAAAAGATTTTTCGGCATTTGATATTTTCCAACATATTCAGGATAAAAATAAAAAAACAACGATTGAAAAAGAAATAAACGAAAATACCACTAACTTAAAGGAACTAAGGGATTTATTTAGAAGAACCCAAAAAGAATTAAAAATTTTCTCAGGAAATCTTTCTTTTCTTAATTTAAAAAAAGACAAAATCGACTTATTTGATGCAATAGAAGAACTCATAAAAAGAAATGTAAAAATAAAAGTGATTTGCAGGGTGGATATTGAAGGAAAGGAAAACATAGAAAAAATGCTCTCTTTAAATTTTAAGTATAATCAAGAATTAATCGAAATAAAACACCGAGAACAACCATTAAGAGCAATTATTTTTGATAAAAAAATTTTTAGGATAAAAGAGATAAAAGAACCAACAGGAAAGATAAAAGAACTTGATAAAAAAATTTTTATTTTTTATACGATCAAAGAAAAAGAATGGGTAGAATGGTTATCTCGAATCTTTTGGAAGATGTTTAATAATTCTATTGGGGTTAAAAAAAGACTTGAAGAAATAAATAAGATAGTATAAAGTCCTACAAGTAACTCGGCATTAAATCATTATGCCCAAATTGAACAATTAAATCTATTTTAGGTTTTATTTTCTCTAATCCAACAGGAGCATCACACGCACCAAAACAACTTCCAAACCAAATTAAAAATTCTGCATTAGTTTTTTGTTCTAAATAATCCGCAACACTTGTTGCATAAGGCTTAAGTCCATCAGGAAATTGCAAAAGGACCAATTTAGCTTTGCTCTTTTTAATTTCAGAAATAATCCTCTCAAATTCAAAATCATATTTTTCTTTTAAATCAGCCAGTGTTCTCATAATTAAAAGAGAAATAATTAGTTTTTAAAATTAATTAAGATACCCCCAAAGCGTTAGTCTCTCCTTTCGGTTGTAGGCGTCTCAGGATTTAACTTATATTAATAAACCACACGCCTCGTTATTCAGATTACTCCTACACTAACAGATAATTTAATTAAACACTAATATTATTTAAAGATTATTATTCTATAAAACGCATGTCAAGAATAACAATATTCCAAAAAAAAGTATATTCAATTGTTAAAAAAATTCCAAAAGGAAAAACAACTACGTATAAAGCTATCGCAGAACAACTAAAAACTTCTCCAAGAGCAATAGGACAAGCACTAAAAAGAAACCCATTCGCTCCGAAAGTCCCATGCCACAGAGTTATAAATTCAGACAAAAGTTTAGGAGGATATGCAGGAAAAAATTATAAATCAAAAGCAAAGTTATTAAAAAAAGAGGGATTAAAAATCATACACAAAAAAGGAGAGATTTTTGTAAGGTAATTAAATCTTTATCATTTTTTCCCTTTCTTTAATTTTCCTTAGAATATAATCAACTACTCTTTCTTCATCGCCATCAAACCCATTTAAATCCTGATCAATAAATGTTTCAGTTATTCTATTAATTACGCCATCCTCATTTCTATCAAATCCATAAAAAAGAGCTTCAGGAGAATAAACAGGATACAAATCTGTTTTATAAATATCTTCAGAAATTATTTCAAGAACATCACTTTTCCCATCCTTGTCAAGATCAAACTCAATCTGACGACAAGAAGTTCTTTTTCCATAAACATCAATAAAATCCACATTTAATTCTCTAATAATCTCTCCTTTTAACCTATAATTTCTCAAAGTTTCAGGAGTGAACTGAAATCCTGTCAGAAAAATTGCTGGAACTAAAAGCAAACTCAATACAATTTTTAATAAATTACTTCTTTTTCTCATTTTAAATCTAATAAAAAACCATATTTAAAGAATTATAAACCAGAATATATATTTTAAAGAAAACAATCAAAAACCTTTTAACTATGATTCTCTCCTCATAATTATGACAAAAATAAGACAACCAATAGTGACTGTTTGTGGGCATGTAGATCATGGAAAAACATCTATCCTTGATTGTCTTAGAGATAGCTGTGTTCAAGAAGGAGAAGCAGGAGGAATTACTCAAAAAATCTCATTTACACTATATCCAATTGAACAGTTAAAAATCGCCTGCCCTCTTATTGAAAAATCAGGAATAAAATTAAACATCCCAGGATTTTTGCTTATCGACACTCCAGGACATGCAGCATTTACTAATTTAAGAAAAAGAGGGGGAAGTTTGGCAGACCTTGCAGTACTTGTAATAGATATAAATGAGGGAATAAAACCTCAAACAGCAGAAGTAATAAAAATTCTAAAATTAAATAAAACTCCTTTTTTAATCGCTTTGAATAAAATAGATAACATTTCTGGATGGAGAAAATCAGATGACTCATTGGAAAAAAACATTGATTCACAACAACCACATGTAAAACAAATATTTGATGAGAGGTATATGACGATAATTGGTGCTCTTAATCATCACGGATTTGATTCTGATTTATTCTATAAAATAAAGGATTTCACAAAAAAGATAGCATTAATTCCTTGTTCTGCAAGAACCAAACAAGGAATTCCAGAATTAATTATGATGTTATGTGGATTAAGCCAAAAATATCTTGAGAATAAATTAATCTTAGGAAAAGAAGCTCGAGGAGTTATGCTCGAAGTAAAAAAAGAGAAATCCAATAATTATATAGAAGCAATTTTGCATGATGGAACGCTTTCAAAAACAGATGAAATTGCTGTAGCTAACTTCAATGGAGAACCAATCATTACAAAAATAAGGATTCTTGAAGAAATAGAACCTCTCTCTTCAAAATTTAAACCAAAAGAAAAAACCACTGCTTCAACAGGAATCAGAATGCAACTTGTAGAAAAAACAGAAATTCTTCCTGGGATGCCTTTTGTAATTTATAAAAGGAACAAAGAAAAAATTAAAGAAATTTTTCAGAAGGAAATTTCCAAAAATATCCAGACAGAAAAACAAGGAATTATTGCTAAAGCAGATTCTTTAGGAAGTTTAGAGGCACTTTTATTTTTACTAAAAGAGAATAATATTCCTGTAGTAAAAGCAGGAATAGGAAAAATAAATAAAACAGATATAATCTCTGCAAAAGCCAATCTTGAAATAAACGAATTAGATTCAGTAGTGGTTGGATTCAATGTACCAGTAGATGATGAAGCTAAAGAAATTCAGAAAAATATTAAGATAATCACTGATGAAGTAATTTACAAATTAATAGAGAACTTAGTAGATTTTAGAAAAGAAAAAAGCAAGGAAATAGAAAAGAAAAGATTAATGAAACTCACAACAATATGCAAACTAAAGATTTTGCACCAACATGTATTCAGAAATACTAAGCCAGCAATATTTGGCGTCAAAATAGAAGGAGGGAAATTAATTTCAGGACTAAACCTCTTTGATGAAAAAGGAGAAAAAATAGGAAGAGTGAAAAACATTCAATCAGAAAATAAATCTGTTGAAGAAGCAAAAGAAGAGATGGAAGTCGCCATCTCCATTCCAGGAGTAAATTATGAAAGACAGTTAAAAATCAAAGAAAACCTTTACTCAGATATATCTTCCTCTCAGTTTAAAAATTTCAAAAAAAATAAAGATCTTCTTTCACCAAATGAAATGAAAATTCTCCAAGAAATTGCAGAGATAAAAAGGCAAAAAAAAGCAGATTGGGGAGAATAATCCCTTATAAAACATATTCTCAACAATAGAAATCTTTAAATACACTTACCATTATATTGTAGTAACTACATAAAATGAAAGGAATAGAATCTAACATTATTAACTCATTCAGACTAGTAAAGAATGATATTATGAAATTGCAAGAAGAAGTTCTTGAAGTAAGTAGAATTCAGAAAGAAATTCTAAAAAAAATAGAAAAACTTGGAATTGATGAATTAAAATTAGCTCAAAAAGTACAAGAAGTTAGGAAAAAACCAAAAACAGTTACAAAAACAAGAGTAATCACAAAAACAGTTACAAAAAGACCTAAAAAAAGATATCTTGCTTCTAAAACAGGAAAAAACTTTCACACCCCAAATTGTCCTTTTGCAAAAAACATCATGCCAAAAAGCAGATTAGTTTTTAAAACAAGGGAAACTGCTTTAAACAAAGGTTACAAACCTTGTAACTGTGTGAAATAATTCTAAAATGAGTGTAATAAAGGCGCATAGAGTAAAGGATCTAATACCAGGACAATCCTACGAACTAATTGGTAAAAACGTTTTTCATCCCAATGGAGTGCTTCAAAGCACACCCACTTTAGAAATAAGAGAATATGGATTTGATCAATTCCCAGAAAAAGGAGGAATAGGTTACAGATTAGAAGTGCCAGAGAGGAAAATTTCTTTTACAAACAAAGGTGAAATAATTATCCCAGATACAGCAAATGTTTTTGAGGTGCTAGTTCACTCAATTCCTTTTTAATAACTAAGTTTAAATATCAGAAAGCCATTAAATATTAATGACAACACTCTGCATAATTCTTCTTGCACTTGGAATTTTAGCACTAATAGAAGGAATAATAATTTGTTTTTTTCCAAAATTTACTAAAAGAATTCTAAAGGAAATGGTAAAAAATAAAAAAATCATAAA
>JAHJSW010000040.1 GCA_018830245.1 Nanobdellota archaeon
AAAAGGATAGAAAGCTGGATGAATGACTATCCTCGTAAGATACTGGGTTACAAGACACCAAACGAGTTGGTTTTAAATATTACAAATAACAGGTCAGGGGTTTTGAATTGAAAATTTTCGCAATATGAGTTACAATTCACCAATTAAAAAAGTTTAATAAATTTGACTTTTAAAAAAATTATGCTATTATTATAATTATACCAATTATGAGAAAATTTAAAACTATCTTATTAATTACATTATTAAGTCTTGCCTTTATTCCTAGAATCTTTGCTGAGATTGATGAGGATTCAGAATTTTTACAGAAAAGCTCTATAAAAAATATACTGAAAAATGAACTCTCGGAAAGAGGCGCATGGGGATTAAGGCAAGGCGTTTGGTTCCTAAAAAAAGGCGAGTCCTATGCTGAGATTTATTCAAAATATTACTGGCATAACAGACAGTTTGACAGCAATGGCGACAAGCATAGATGGGGTTACAGCGGAAAGGGCCATGAAACAGAAACAGAGCTTAAGTTAGAACACGGCCTTACTAATAAACATACCCTCATGGTTTCTGTCAATTATAAAGACGCCACTTGGGAAGATGCCTTTAAAAGAAGTTCTACGAGTGGCCTTGTGTACATACGGCCAGGTTTAAAATATCTCTTATTCGAAAAACCCTACCTGGCATATCTTCAGTTCAAATTAAAACTCCCTTTTGATTTCGATGAACACACAACTCCCTCTATAGGAACGCATCAAATCGATGCCGAAATAAAGCTAATGACTGCACAGACATGGCCAAAATTGAATGGCTATACAAAACTCGAATTTGGCTTCCGCGAACGTTATGAAGAGCCGACTAATGAAATACCTTATTTCGCGCAATTTGCGTATAACATATCTGACAATGCCCTCATAGAATTAAGTCTTGACGGGCAAAAAGGTCTAGGTGAGGCTGGAAAAGTTGCTGAAGATTGGGCTAAGTTTACCATAGGCCCTGTATTCCGGATTGGACTCCTAAATCTAAAATTCGGCTATGGAATAACTTTGTTTGGGAAAAACACCACTGCTGCTGAAGAATTCTATTCTGCCATTTATGGCTGGTTCTAATCTCATCTAATCTCTATCGAGTAGTAAGTAAAGAGCTATTGCCTGTATACCAACGATTAAGGACTATTTCTGCAGGTTTACCTTGAGGAGTAAAATCTCTATTATTCAATCCCCCTGAATAAGGAGAAGTCTTCCAATACCACCAATAGATACCGTCGCACCAGGATTGATTGCAAAATATATCTAAAGCTGCGATGTAGCAAGCAACCTGAACCTCTAAGTCAATATTGGCATCTGAATTATATTCCCATGGTTTTGCCGCGGAAAACTCAGAACTCCTATAACCTATCTCAGTAAATATGATTGGTTTATTTATCCCTCTGTGCCAATCGGTTATTTCGCTTGCCCATTTTCCCCAGCCAGCCTTTATATCTTCATATTCAGGGTTTTTCTTGTTAACGAGAGGGAAGTAAGCGTCTATTCCCACATAATCAATATCGCCCCAGAAATTAATCTTTTTATATTCATTCCAATTTGCCGCATAAATCAGTTTTCCTGAATAAGCGTTTCTTATCCGTGGAATAATATCTTCCTGCCAAAACTCAGCCTGCGTAGAAGCAAAACAAAGCTCTGTGCCAATACAGAATAATTCTACGTTAGTTTTTTCTGCTAAGCTGGCATAATGTAAGATAAAACTGCGGTATTGAGAAAACCAGTCCCGCCACTCTGCTTCATCCTGAAAACCAATATCACCCCGCCATAAGCCATCTGAATTATCAATCAAATCAACGTGAGGTTTAAGCATTACCTTTAAACCAAGCTGATGGGCTTTATTAATTACATGAATTATGCTTGCATCGCTCGGTGTCTTATCTGTAGGAAATATCTTAACAGAGTTAAATTTCTGCTGGTAATATGTAGTTACAATCTGCACCCATTCAGCACCAGTTTGAGCTAACATCTCTAATGATTTGTCTGAATATGTAGACAGGTAACGCTCTTTCTGCCATGTTGCATAGCAAATACCTTTTTGAAAAGATAGTTCTCCTTGAGCATATGCAGGGGTAAACATCTCTATACAGGATAAAACCAGGATTGTTAGTATTGATAATGAGATTGCCTTTTTCATAAAAAATAGGGCAAAAAAAATGCCAACCTACAAGGTTGGCTTCTCTTTACTAAAAATCCTAAAATTACAATATCAATTTCGGGAGCCCAGCCACCTTGTGGTTAATTAAACCATAGGTCCGTTAGCTTTGCGTCCCATCTTTTCAGATGGTTTGCCTTTTCGATTGATTAGCTAAACTACTTGGTTTCAAAGAACTATCTTTCTATAAAGAAGTATACCACGAAAACGTTTTCCTGTCAACCCATTCAAAAAAATAATTACCTCTTAGCGTATGCCTCTATTTCCATAACAGCTCTGCTAAGCTCCTGCTTCGCATCTGAACCTTGCAGGATTACCTTTTGAATCGCATGTTCTATAAAACGAGTGCTTTCATCCCAACCAAAGACTGAAGGCGGTCCTTTGGTATCTTGCGCCTGAAGCTTCAAGATCTTTTTAAACTCTGGCTCCATTGGCAGTGTATTCCATGCAAGCATATTAGAAGGAAGATAAGAATCCTGCGCTTCACAAGCTGCCTCATACAGCCTTACTTGAATATCTGGCGTAAATAAAAACTTGATAAACTCCCAGGCTATATCTATATTCTTAGACTTATTAAAAATCCCCATTGTTCTTCCGCCAACAAAAGCTGTCTGTTTGCCAGTTGGCCCGGCTGGCAATAACGCAATTGACCACTTCCCCATTATCTCTGGAGCGCTCGCCCTTAAGCTGTCAATCTTCCAGTTTCCAGAGATTGCCAGAGGAAAATCTCCAATACGCATCCCTTGTTCCAATGGAATACTGGTCCTAGGAACTCCTAAATCAGTATAAAGACTTGCAAAAAATTTCAATGCCTCAACCGCCTCTTTAGAATCCAAGGCTAGTTTTGTGCCCTCCTTATTATAAAAGTCTCCGCCAGCCTGCCATAGATATGGAGCATAGCCAATCCAGCTCATTGAACCCCAATCAATAATCATGCCCTTTTCTTGAATCTCTAAAGTCTTTAACAAATCTGCTAACTCTATCCAAGTCTTCGGAGGGTTAGGAATAATATCATTCCTATAGAACATGATCTGCAGACTCATATCAAAAGGAATCCCGTAAACTTTTTCTCTATAATCAATAGATTCGCTAAGGCCGGGAAACGTAATTTCTTTAATGTTTTTCAAATCCGATGAAAATCTTTTAGCCAGATCAACCATCGCTCCCAAATTACCAAACTCTGTTCCCCATGTAAGGCCCATTGTGCCAATATCCGATACCACATCTCCGGCAATAGAGGTTAAATATTTGGTATGTGCGTTTCCCCATGAAATTGCTTCGCATCTAAATGTAACGCCTTTATCCTTAAAAAACTCATCACCGATGCTCTGGACTGCCTTTGCTTGACTTTCTGAGCCAATCAGCCACATTAGTAATTTCCGAGGCCCTTCTTTTGACTCCTTCTGTCCGCAACCAAATAAGCTAAAAAAAATTACAGCTACTAATGTACACAACCTTATGCTAGTTTTTAACATATACCGCCTTTACCAACTCGATTCAATATAAAAAACACCCCACGTTTTCATTCCCTTAAAGCCACCACGCATCAAGGCCCAATTAGAGATATACCTGATCTTAGCCCAAGTCAGAAATTTAGTCTTTGGATTAAGCTTAAATACCGGCTTAAAATACAAGAATGTAAAAAAGAGGAAAAGTAAGCCTGATATATTGGCGGGTAAACCTAAAATAAGTTGAACTAAAAAAAGAACGCCAAAAATATGCATCAAATGAAAATTCCCAATATAAAGTACGCCTCTAACAAAAAACGGTATGGGTATATAGATATAGCCAAAATATTGCAGGCAGATTTCAAAAACCTTCTTGGTGTGTTCTCTTACCGGCAAAGGGTGGCCAAAACCATAGCCAAATAACTGATTACAGTAATCCTTTAGGCTCACTCTGTGCATATGATCGACGATTGCGCTTGGCTGATAGAAAAGCCGATATCCTTTCTTATTAATTCTAATAGAGAAGTCTACATCCTCGTTGGTTATCTCGTGCCAGAACTCGCGTCCAATAGCATCGGCTGCAACTTTACTTACTGCAGCATTTGCAGTAGCAAAAAATGGGGAATCTATATTGCCATTTACTTCATGAGGCAGCCATTTTTCTATATTTGGATAATATCCTGCGGCCTTCATACGGCAGCGACCGCTGACAGATAAAAATCCAGTTTCTTCGCAATATGCCTCTACGTTATTATTCTTGTCTGTGCGATGTGTGAAGATCTCCCCTCCAACCATGCCTATCTTTTTGTCTTTTAAAAACACCTCTAAAATTTTATCAACCCAGTCTTTGCGCACAATGCAATCGCCGTCTGTAAATAAAATATAATCTCCTCGAGCTATTTTTAAAGCCGCATTCCTGGCCTGCCCCGGGGACTTGCAGTTAGGCACAGAAACTATTACTACCTGAGGATATATTTTTTTCCAATCTTCGAGTATCCTAAGAGTAGAATCAGTGCTGCCACCGTCAGCAAAGATAAATTCCAAGCTCTCTCTTGGATAATCTAGCTCTATTAATGACTGAAGACATTTTTCTATTGTCCTTTCTACATTGCGAATCGGATTAATTATAGAAACAAACGGCTTACCTGACATCTTTCACCCTCCTTTTGCATGTTAATTTCTTATCCCAGCACAACCTTAACCTCATGGCTGCTTTTTCTGTTAAATACCGGCAAAATATTTCCTTTTATCTCTTTTCCATCTACTTTAATAGACTTTATCCCTCTAGACACTTTCTTAGGATTAGTTATCTCGATATTGTATTCTGCTCCGCGAAATAGCCGTTTTACCTTAAAGCCATTCCACTCTTTAGAGATACAGGGAGAAATCCGTAATCCCTGATAATCTGGCTGAATTCCCAGAATATACCATGTAGCAGCAATAAAATTCCATGTCGCTGAACCAGTCAACCATGAATTTTTTGCGCGCCCAAACTCTGGGCTGTCCCTGCCAGCGACAAACTGAGAATAGACATAGGGCTCGGTACCATGAACTTCCGCAATTTTGTTATGCGTAGCAGGGGCTATCCTTTTATAATAATCTAACGCCTTCTCTGCCCTGCCTAACATAACCTCTGCAATGACAACCCAAGGGTTAGCATGGCAAAAAATACCGCCATTCTCCTTTAATCCAGGAGCAAACGTGCCGACTGCTCCAACATTCGGGTCAAAGGTTTTATAGGACGGGCTAACAAGCATTATCCCATATTTAGTAGCAAGATTCTTTGCCACCATATCCATACATCTAATCAGCCTCTCTCTAGGAGCAATCCCAGCTAATACTGCCCACGATTGAGAATTAAGATAAATTTTGCCTTCGCGACATTTAGATGAACCAATTGGCCTGCCCTTTGTGTCAAAAGCGCGGACATACCAGTTACCATCCCAAGCAACGCGGTTAATCGTATCTTCCATGGCTGAAGCCAAATTCTCAAATTTCAAGACATCAGCCTTTTTATTAATAAACCCTGCTAATCTAGCCATCTCTTTGCAAGTAAAACACAAGAATTGCCCGACCCAAACGCTCTCTGCGCCAGGGCCCATATTATTAAGGCAGTCATTCCAATCTGCATAACCAATCAGCGGCAGATTATGCTGGCCTGTATGTTTGAAGGAATAATCAATAGCTCTGCTTAGATGCTTGTAAAGCGTATCAGTATCTCCGTCGGCAAAAGGCACTTTTTCGCTTAAAAAATCTACGTCTCCGGTTTCTTTAATATAGCTTGTGGTGGAAAGAATCAGCCATAAATGGTCGTCGGAATAATCGGTTTTGTCTCCTTTTTTAGTTAAAGGAAAATACTGATGAAAAGCGCTGCCATTTTTAAATTGATTACTGGCTAAATCTTTAATCCTCTGTTTCACCTTATCTGGAATACGATGCAGAACACCCAAACAATCTTGATTTGAATCGCGAAAACCCATGCCCCGCCCAATGCCTGACTCGTAATAAGAAGCGGAACGCGACCAGTTAAAGGTTATGCGGCACTGATAGGCATTCCAAGTATTTATCATAGTGTTTAAATCTTTGTCCGGGCTTATAATACAAAAACTATCGAGATAAGCCCGCCAGTTTGTTTTGATCTTTTCTAGCTCCTTTTTAACCACTTCTGGGTTACTAAATTTAGAAATATTATCTTTGCCCTCTTGTTTAGTCTGCCCAACTCCTAGAACAAATATTATATCCTTGCCGCATTTACCTGGTTCAAGATCTATTCGGAATGAATGCGAAGCGATTGGGTTTCCGCCTAAGGCCCTGGAATTAAAAGAAGCGCCTCTTTCTACTGCCATGGGGTTGGATTCGCTGCGATAAGGGCCTATGAATTCCTCGCGGTCACAATCAAACCCTTGCGCTTTATAATTCGTGCCAAAATAAGCTAGAGACGATAGCCCTGCCTTTGGATAATACTTGGTTAGATGATAGGTTATGCCGTCCTCGTTTAAACAGTTGGCAATATTTAAAGTATACTGAAAGTCATTAGAATCAGCTATTGCCTGCCAAAGGCAAAATTCAAGATAAGAAAAAATAGTCAAACTCCTTGGCTTTTTGCTTAAATTTTTCAGGCCCAAGGCCCAAATTTCCAGACTCCCTTTCTCTGGGACAAAATAAGTAACCTCGCTCTCTATATTTTCATATGCGGCGCTTATCTTTGTATAACCTAACCCATGACGGCATTCATACTTGTATTTGTTAAGAGGTTTTATTACTGGCTGCCAGGAACAAGACCAAAATTCACCTGTTGCTTCATCGCGGATATAAATATATCTGCCTGGCCGGTCCACAGGTATATTATTATAACGATAGCGCAAGACTCGCTTATCACGAGGGTCTTTATTAAAACTATAGCCGCCGCCAGTATTGGAGACAATTGCGCAATATTCTTCTAAACCTAGATAATTTATCCAAGGAGTAGGCGTATCTGGTTGTGTAATTACGTATTCTTTGTTTTTCTCGTCAAAATATCCGTATTTCATATTCTATGACTTGCTAATTCTTTTGTGAAATTGACTTATTATACCATTTTCCAACCACTTCTTCCGCCGGCTTATTCTGAGGTATAAAACCGCGGTGAGTTTCTCCGCCCATGTTTGGATTATCCCCCCAATACCACCAGTATACTCCGTAGAACCATGGCTCATCCCAAAAGGTTTCTAGCAGCGCCTCGTAACAATCAGCCTGTAACTGCAAATCTACGCTTCCGGATGGGTCGTGCTGCCATGGCTCCCCGGCTGCGCCTTGAGAACTCTTATATCCAACTTCAGTAAAAATAACTGGTTTCTTTATAATCTCCTGCCAATAACGTATGTTCTCTAGCCAGCTTTTCCAAGCGTCTTTTAATTCGCTCTTGGTTGGAGCAGGAGAAGTAGACAAAGGAAAATACGCATCGATTCCAGCATAATCTAAATCATTCCAAAACCTAATTCCCTCAAACTCTTCGTACCAATTCGCAGCGTATGTCAGGCGCCCTTTATATACCTTCCTTACCTTATTTATAAGATCTCTCCATAGGTCAGGTTGGTTAAGAGTAGTGCTGCTAAGTTCTGTCCCCATGCAAAATAATTCAACTTTCTCTTCTTGCGCTAAACGCGCATAATGGAGAATAAATTCGCCGTAGCTCTCAAACCACTTATTCCAGTCATCAAGGCCGGCAAATTCAATGTCGGCCCTCCATCTGCCATCAGAAGCAACAATGTCAAGATGGGGCTTAAGCATAACCTTAATGCCGGATTCATGCAGTTTTTGAATAGAAAATATCAGGTCCTGATCCGACGGCGTCTTTGCATCTAGAGGATGAATTTCTGTAGAATCAGCTTTATCCTGATACCACGTGGTAACTAAGGCAGTCCATTTTACCCCCAAGGAAGCCAGCGACCCTATAGATCTTATTGAACTGACATTGCCATAACCGTGTTTTGTCCAGGCAACATAAGTCATCCCCTTTTGAAATTCAAATCTAGACGGAGCTGCGCTGGTCCTAAAAAACTTATTACCGGCTATGAAACCCAAAACCACGACAATTATTGCGCCGATAAAAATGTAAAAAAGATTTTTTTTAGCCATAAACTCTCCTTAAGGGCGTTGAAAAAATACCTCAATGCCCTACAATTACAGATCTCGTAATCTGTATTTTTATTTAACCTCTAAGCGCACATTATCTATATAAACCGGCGAGCTATAAGCAGCTTTGTTCGACTCAATCCTTACTCCCAGCTTTCTTACATCAGCTCGAAATTCATCAAGAATTTTTGCGCCTCTCCAATCAATGCTTCCAGGGACAATGCTTGCTGTAATCGTAGTCCACTTTCCAGGAACAAGGCTGATAGAATTAATCATTTCCGTCCATGTCCAATCTCTCCCAATAGTCAAGATCATCTTTGCCTTTAAACCGACGGGCGCTTCGCTCGGTAAAAACATATCGATAGATACAGCTTTATAAGCTGTCCAGTCAAAATATTTCTGGACCTCAACATAAGCTGTTGCCC
>JAHJSW010000038.1 GCA_018830245.1 Nanobdellota archaeon
AACAGCTGGATCTAATTTAATTAATGCAACATTGAATTATTCACACCCTTATTACAAACTTAAGGGTAGTTCTAAAACAATAGAAAATAATTTATCAATACCGATATTAGAAATAATTAGGGAAACTCCTAAATTAATTAGTAATGATACTGTTTTTGATGCCCAATTAAGTGTTCATAACAAAGGATGCGCCGCAACTTCTGGAACAACAACAGTAAAAGAAATCTTATCAACTGGTTGGACTCCTGCTAATCCTGATGCTTTGGGAGAAATAACTTTAGAATTTGCCGGCACTAATTTGATTACTAATATACTTACTTGGGAATTAGGAGAAATTGGAGTTAATGAATATGCCGTTCTAACTTATCAAATTAAAACACCTACATCTGCAGCACAAATTGGAAATTTAAGATATAATGCAACATATGGTTCAAGAAATCTAAGGGAATATGGCACATTTAAAGTTCAAACATTTAATTATTCAGAAGAAGCTCACCTTCAATTTGATTTAATTTCAATACAACAAGGGGATTTTCCTTGGAATGAAACAAGAAGTGCTCAATTAAGCAAAGATTATAATTTTAGTTTAGAGGTTAAAAATATTGGGGATGTAATTGCAAGTGGCTGGAATGTTACATTAGATATTCCTCAAGATTGTAATGTTACAAATGCTTCATACAATAATGGAACATGGGATGAGACAAATAAAATAATAACTTGGGAATTGCCTGACACTGCTGTATATGATACACAAAATTTGAATTTTACAATGAATTGTACAACAGAAGGTAAACATCTTCTTACAGCAAAAGGAATAAAAAATACTACCCAGTATACTTACACCCAATCAGGTGATTCATTAGGATGTGCAGGAGCTAATTGTTATAATTCAACTAGTTTTAGTTTTACTAAACCAAGTAATGTTAGATATGAGCAAATGACTAGTGCTGATTTTTACATAGCTTCAAACTGGACTGCTTATGAACAGACATTGGGTGAAGGATATGTTAATTTTACTGATGATAACGGAGTTTCAATTCCAATTTGGCAGAATTTTTCATACGACCCTGTTGATAATGTTGATTGGATTAACCATACAATAGATGTAGCGAGCAGAAATTCTTTTGTGAGTGAAGCGAGAACAATTAATCTTAGGAGTTATACAGATGGAACAAAAGATAATATTGGAAATGTTACAATAGAGAAGATTGGTTATACATGGAAAACAGGAAAATCTTTTGAAGAAGATCAGGAGTTGTTTGTGAAAGTTAAAACATATGTTTATGATCCTATATTATTAAATCCAGGATTAACTATTAATGGTTCAACTAAAACAATTGGTGGTTGGGGAGAATCATTTTACTTTAATGTAAGTGTACGTGATAGATTCAATAGAAATGTAACTGTTTATTTGTGGCATAAAAAATCAGGATTAGATTATACTCAGATAGGAAACTGGACATGTGTAACTTGCGGAGCAGCAGCAGAAGCTAACTTTACCTATGATTATAATGGAACAGATGACGGAGTTTGGACATATAAATTTAATGCAACGAACCCTGATGGTTCTTATTTTGTATCTGAAAGAACATTTACTATAGAAGCAGATGATATTAATGCTGATTATATTTATCCTGGAATAAATGCAACAGTAAATAGAAGTGGCTTTACAAATTTCACTATTGATATTTATGATAGAGATAATAATTCTTATCCAGGATATTTACTTTCAGGAGCAGATGATGCAGGTCAAGGATTTATTTATATTTCTAAATTAGGGCAGAGTAATTCTTATGATAGTGCGACAGGATTATCTTCTAATGAAACAGGAAGTTTAGTTAGAGAAATTGAAAATACTACAGCCTCATTGCAATGGTGTAAAGATACTGGTGGAACTTATGATTATAAGCTTGGTCAAAATTATTGGTATGGTGGAGTCACAGGTGCAGATACATATAAACAAAATCTAACTGCTAATGGAAGTTATTCAGGCATAAGACCTTTTATGTTAATAGGAACAATGTATAATTTTTATATTGAACCACAAGATGATAATTATTCTATTGGAAGTGCAATAACTCTTCAATCTTATATTAAAGATGATTGTGGAGATAATATTACAGATGCAACAGTAACATTTAATTTAAGTAGTGGAAGTTACTCAACAACAAAGGTTGTTCCATATGATTCAGGAAGTAAAACATATCTTAACTCAACATATATTCTTCCTGCAAGTGCAATCTTTGGGTGGTATGATGTTACTGTTATAAGTAATAAAACAAATTATTGGAATTCAACAACAACATTTGAGAATGCGTTTTATCACGGATCATCAGTTAATTTGACCAGCCAGTCAATGACTCCTGCAAGCGGAGGTGGATGGGGCGAATCTCCATTTTATTTTAATGTAACTGTTACAAATAATCAGTCAACAACAACATATTTGTATTTATGGAATTCTTCAAATAACTGGTTTTTAGAGTATAATGAAACTTGTGTAACTTGCAGTAGTTATGCTGTTGGAAAAGATGTAAATTTTACTTGTGGTAATAAAGGGGGTTGGAGTTATAAATTCAATGCAACAGATGAATCTAATTTTGCAAATAATAATTTAGCTAATGTAACATTTGCAGTTGAAGAAGATGATATCAGTATTATACATTATCAAGGAAATAATAGTTATGTTAATAGAACAGGAACAAATTCAACAAGATTAGCAGTGCAGATAAATGATACTGATTATGGAAATTATACTGTAGATGCAGATAACTCAACTGAAACTTTCTTGTATATTAATAATGGAACAGCTTGGATTGAACAGGATGAAGCAGAAAATACAACAGGATATTATTATGTTGATTTTAACCCAAGCTGTAGTTATTCTGCTGGAAGTCAGAATTGGAACATGACTGTTTTGGAAATTGCTGATTGTTATAAAAGTAATTCTTCAGAAAATTTTGTAGTTAATATAATTGGTGATTTGAATTCTACATATTCAACTCCTGATGGAAGCACTAATTATACTCGTGGGGTTACAATTCCATTAAGAGTTAGAGTATTGGATGATTGTAATAGCAACATGACGGCCCTGACTAAGTACACATTCAATATTTCAAACACAACATTTTCAGAAACATACACAGCGACTAATGAGGAAAATAGTTATTATAATTATAGCTGGAATTCAGCAGGAAAAGCTTCTGGTTGGTATAATGTAACATTTTCTGCAGGAAAAAGCAGTCATACTAATGCAACAATAACTACAAGTTTCTTTTTATCTTCAAGCCAGACATTAGCAACTCCTTCAGTAAATCCTGTGAGTGGTGGTTGGGGAGTTCCTAATTATACTTACTCGATTTATGTAACTGATGATGATAGTGATACTGTTAATGTTAGTTTTTGGCTTAGAAATGCAACAGATAGTGGAAATTGGATGTTAATAAATTCAGATACTTGTACAAGTTGTTCAAACACTTTAGTAGATTTCAATCATAGCTATACTTCAGGAGATATTAAAAATTGGAGTTTTAAATTCAATGCAACAGATGATCACAGCAATGCTGCTGAAACTTATGGTGGAAGTCATGTTGTTGATTTAGATAATGTTACAATTAATCATTATGAAGGAAATAATGCAAATGTGAATTTAACTGGAACAAACACAACAAGATTATCAGCTTATATTAACGATACTGATGTGGGAAATTATACAACAAGCGTATCTCAAGCAACAGTATATTTATATGTGACAAATGATACAGGTAGTTGGGTAGAACAATCTGAATTAATTAATTCTACTGGGGGATATTATTATGTAGATTTTAATCCAAATTGTAGTTATGTTCCGGGTCAGCGAAGTTGGAACATGACTGTGAATAGTAATGATTATTATAAGAATGCTTCATCAAGCAATTTTGCAGTAAACATCTATGGAGACTTAAATGCAACTTATAATTCTCCGACAGGATTAACAATTTATGAAAGAGGGGATAGTATTGAGATTAAAGGAACTCTTAAAGATAGTTGTGGAAATTCTATAGAAGGAGCAACAGTTGAATATAGAATAAATGGAACTCTTGCCACTTATTATTGTAATAGTTCTGATAATCTTGCATGGGATGTTGGAAGTGGGACATATAATTGTACTTGGGATTCAACTGGGAAATTTGTAAATGATTATAATATAACAATGAGTGCGTCTAAGTCTTATTATAATAATGATTCTGATTTTGAAGAAGATGCTTTTCATATTAAAGCAACTCAAGGATTGACAAATGCAAATATTTCAGTAAGATCAGATGGTTGGACTTATGAAAGGAATTTCACAGTATTAGTAACAGATAATTTAGGAGACAATGTAACAGTAAAGTTGTGGGAAGCTACTTCTGGAACAGAAAACTGGGTGGAAATAGATTCAAATAGAACTTGCAATAATTGTTCAAATACAATGTTAAATTGGACTAAAAATTATACATGTTTAAATATTGGGACAAAAATATTCAAATTCAATGCAACAGATACAGAAGGAAATACATATACAACATCTGGAACAGATTATGTTAGCTCTAATGATACATTTATTATAGAAAAGAATGACGTATATTTTGAATATATTACAGGTAATGAAACAAATTCTACTGTAGGAGGTGCTCCATCAAAACTGATTGTAAGAGTTTATGATACTGATAATAATACTTATCATCTTAATCCAGGGGCGTATGTATCTTTTAATGTGACAAAAGAAGGTATTGGAAATGCATATTCAAAAATGAATACTAACACAACAAATGCAACAGGAGATGTGGCTTATGTTTTCTATGCTGATACTAGTTTTAATACCGAGAAACAAAATTGGCTTGGATATATTGATGAAACTCAAAGCCCTTCCTGTTATAAATACAATGCATCTGGAGTTTATAATGTAACAACTCTTAGTGATGAACCTCAACTTTCAGGTGAACAAGTAAGTCCAATTAGTGGAGGATGGGGAGATAAAAGAAGGTTTAATGTTACTATCTATGATCAAAATCATACAGCAGATGTTTATTTGTATAGGGCAGAATTAGTTACAGGACCTTGGACTTATGTAGATGTTCAGAATTATACAGATGCAGGGCAATCTGTAAATTTAAGTTTCTTATATGCACCATCTTGTTCAGAATTAGGAATATCTGGAGCAGATAAAATATGGTACTTTAAATTTAATTCAAGTAATAGTGTTGGAAACATTTACACAACAACTGCGTCAGCAGAAGATAATTACACTTTGACAAAAGATTATGTAGGTTTTGAGAATATAATTGGAAATAATAGTGTTGCAAACAGAACAGATGAGCAGACAGATTTATTGAGCGTTAGAGTAAAAGATAATAATGGTTCAATTGTTAGTGGATTAGGTGTTGTGTTTAGTGTTACTCGTGATGGAACTAATTGGGATTCAGGAACCGCAAATACTACTAACACAACAGGAGATGTTGTGTATTATTTTAATCCTATTTGTTTACCTAAATATTATGTGGGTGTTCAATCATGGCAGGCAAATGTAACTGGTCAGACTTGTTATCAGAGTAATGCAACTGCAACGCAAACTTTGCAAACTTGGGGGGAAATAACATTATCATTAGATAAACCAGATGGAGCGAGAAATTATACTCAGGGAGGGACTGTTGATTTCTTGGGTTCTTCAATAGATGATTGTGAAGATGCTTTAACATTAAATGTTTCAGCAGATGAAGTAATTTATTATGCAAATAATGGAACAGCTGTATTTGATTGTAATGATACAGCTGAAGTAAAAAAAATTGGAGCTAATGCATATTCTTGTGACTGGGCTACTACATTAGATTCTCCTATAGGGTGGTATAATACGAGTATGAATGCAACTAAATCTTATTACTATAATGAAACAATTGAACATACAGGAGATCCAGGATTGTTTTATCTAAATTTACTTAGAAAATTAGAAACCCCTGCTGTTAGTCCGAGTTCAGAAGGATGGGGACATCCTAATTGGAATTTTAGTATTTTTGCTTCTTCAGGAGATCCATTAACAGCATACAATGTTTCAATTTATATGGGAACTGCATGGCCACCAGGTGTTGCAGAAAAATGTAATAGTACTATTTGTTATAATCAGACTTATATAGAATGCGTCGGATGTCAGAATGTATCAAAATCTTGGATAAGAAATTTCAGTTATACTCAACAAGGAATATGGTATTATAGATTTAGTGTAGGAGATTATTTTGAAGACACTATTAAATCAATAAACATTACAGAGGATGATACAAATATAACTTATGGAGGAGTAGGAAATAGTTCTAATGTTACTAGAAACAGCACATCACAAGTTTTGAGGGTTAGAGTTTATGACAAGGATAGAAATTCTTTTAATATGACTAATCCTGCTGCAACAGTAACTTTCAAGCTTATACATAGTAGTTATGATGGTGACGAAAAAATAATTGGAAGTAATGTTACAAATGGTTCTGGATATGCACAATTTAATTTTAGTTTTGAGGGCTGTACTGGGTGGGCAGAAGGAATTCATAACTGGACTGCAGAAATTAATGCAACTGATAGTAATTATAACATTAGTACTACGAGTGATATAGAAAATTACACAATTGAATTAATCAAGCCAGGATGTCAAGTTGAAATAGAAGTTACTGACCCTGTTTATACTCCATCAGAAGTATTCCAGTATAAGAATTTCACAACAAATGCAACAATTACTGCTTGGGAAGGAACAGCAGGATATGTTAATGCAACTTTAAATAAACCAATTGCTTCTTGGGATATTTTTAATGAGACACGAACTCTTGGCAATATTAGCGAAGGAACTTACGAACCTGTTAAATGGTTTGTTAATCCAACAACTTCTGGAAGTTATCAGTTAGAAGTATTTGCGAATTCTTCTAATGCAGGAAATGACACCAGAAACTCAAGTTCATTTACAGTTTACAAACTTTATAATGAGACAACTGCAATAGATAGTTTTCCAATTACACTTCAGGCAACAAACTCAACTAATTTTAGCTGGAATTGTAATGCAAGCAATTATAGAATAGCTAATTTAACTTTAACATGGAATGCTTCAACAACAGTAAGAATTTCTAGTTATAATGGAATTAAGTGGGAAGATATAATACATAGCCAATTTGTAAATACAAGTGGAAATTCTGAGAAATATTCTGTAGCAATACTTAGAAATCAAATTTATCCAAATGCAACAGATTACTGCAAGGTAAAAATAGAAAATATTGGAAATACTAATTTAACTATTAGCAATGCAACACTGCAGGCATATCATCAGGAACATGTCAGGATTAAAGATATTGATACAACTGTTAATGGAGTATCTATAACAGGAATAGAACCATCAGAATCTTTGTTTAACATAAGTGTGAATATTACAAATCCTTTTAGTAGTGCATACACAGTAGATGTAACAATAAATATTACAAATTCAACAGGAGGTGTTGTAAACACAACAACACATTCAGGTGTAAATATTGCAGCTTATTCAAGCACTACTGAAAACTTTACTCACATTGGAACTTCTGGATGGAGTCAAGGAAATTATGTGATTACAGCAATCATGACAGGAGACCAATCAGATACTAGAACAGAAAGTTTCATTTTCAAATCAGTTATGGTTACAGCAAGATCTGAATCAGATTACATGTGCAACCAGACAACAGATTGGTTTAATGTTACAATTAGGCATCCGTTTAATGATACAATAGATTATAATGTCAGTTTAGATTTGCCAGGAGGCTGGAGTTATTCAGGAGCACAGATTGTTAATGCAACTTCACAAGGAAATTATACAGTTAGTTTTAATTTAACTTCTAATGAAACAGCTGGATCTAATTTAATTAATGCAACATTGAATTATTCACACCCTTATTACAAACTTAAGGGTAGTTCTAAAACAATAGAAAATAATTTATCAATACCGATATTAGAAATAATTAGGGAAACTCCTAACTTTGCTGGAAATTATACTGAATTTACTTCTGTGTTAGTAGTTTATAACAAGGGGTGCGCTACTGCTTCTTCTATTAGTCTTACAGAAGCGATTTCTACTGGATGGACTGCATATAGTCAAACTATTGATGATGGTTCTGCAGGAGAAGCAGATTTACCATCTGGAGAAGTGAGATTTTCTGCTACTGATTTTGATACAATCAATGCTGGAGAATATAAGATAATTAGATATAAAATACTTTCAGATATTGATCAAGCAGATAGTGGAACTTTGAGATATAATTTAACATGGGGTAGCAGAAATTTGTATGAATACGAATTATTTAAAATGAATACTTCTAGGTATTCTCAAGAATCTCATCTTGGTTTTAGAATAAATGCTTATAATAGTTATAATAATCGTTCAGCAGAACCAGCAGAAGATCAAGCATATAATCTTACAATTACTAATCTTGGAGATTTAGCAATTGCAAATTCAACATGGAATATTACTCTTGATATTCCTTCTGATTGTAATATTAGTAATGTGTTTAATAATGGAACATGGAGTGAATCAACTCGAAAAATAACATGGGAACTTGGTTCTTTAGCTTCAAAAGCTTCTACAATAGGTAGTTTTAATATGAATTGTACTAGCGAAGGTAGACATGAATTAAAAGTTACAGGAGTTAATGATACAAGAGCTAATGTAACAACTATTGAAAATACTGCAGTAAGTTGTGCAGGAGCTAATTGTTATAATTCAACTAGTTTTAGTTTTACTAAACCAAGTAATGCTAGATATGAGCAAATGACTAGTGCTGATTTTTACATAGCTTCAAACTGGACTGCTTATGAACAGACATTGGGTGAAGGATATGTTAACTTTACAGATGATTCAGGAAATCAAAAAATCATATGGCAAAATTATTCATATGATGCAACCAATCAAGCTAATTGGGTTAATTATACAATAGATTCATCAGACAGAGATTCTTTTGTGAGTGAAGCTAGAACAATTAATCTTAGGAGTTATACAGATGGAACAAAAGATAATATTGGAAATGTTACAATAGAGAAGATTGGTTATACATGGAAAACAGGAAAATCTTTTGAAGAGAGTAATCCATTATTTATTAACATAAAAACATATGTTTTTTCATTAGAAGCTCCTACTCTTTCATTGCCTACTAATAATTCAGACGTGCTGAGTTTACCAGTTGTTTTATCTTGGAGCACTCCTACAATACCAGAGGGATATAATCTCTCTTACTTTGTTTATGGGGATGATACAACTGCAAGTACATTCTTGGGAGCAGTAACTCAACCCCAGTATTTATGGTGGGGATTATCTTCAGGAACTTATTATTGGAAAGTTAAAGCAGGAATTGAAGGTCAAAATTCTTCATTTACAGACACTTGGCAGTTTGATTTAGATTTATGTGCTCCAGATTCAGATTATTCATATGCTTTAGATTATCCAATGAGTTATGATAACACTACTGATACTATTACTATTTGGGGAAGTAATGGAAGTGATAATTATGCTGCAATGGGCTCTAATAGTTCTGTACCTATAACCTTTGCTAATTTGTTTGAATTTGGAAGAGCAAAAAGAGGTATTTGCGCAGTAACAAACCCTGCTTCAGGTTCTTATGCTGTTCTTACAAATTTGGATGTTGGAAATACTACATCAGAATTAAATTTAACTTACTTAAAAACTTCAGGGGAATCAATTTCATTTAATAAACAAGTTAAATTAAATACAAATTCGCATTTTACTTCTGGGTTATTGAGTAATGAAACAAATCCTTACTCTGCTTCAACACTTTCTTTTTCAGGAACAACTAATGTTAGTTCAGAAGAAGGATTATTATACATGCTTCCAGGATCTTATCTTGAATTTTATGATAGTTTGTTAACTCATACAATTTCTCCTAATCAATCAAATTTAAATCCATGGAGTTTATACTGGAATGGACAAGTTACAGCTAAAAGAAGTTCTTTTGAAAATTGGTGGACAATTAGATTTAGAAATTCAAATAATACTTTAGAGGATATTGTAATGACAAATATTGGGCAAGGATTTTATCCTACAATCACTCAAGTAGGGAATTTAAACACTATCAAACCAAGAAAAATTACACAGGAAGGAGTTTATTTTTATAATGATACAGAGATTACTATTGAAGGTTTAGAAATAACTGAAACAGAAGGGGAAGATATTAGTGTTATTAATTACACTGGAATCGCAACTTTACTTAATCCTTCTGTAAACTGGAGTTCTATTAATTGGACAACAGGAACTTATTCTGGACAGATAAATAGAAAGCATACTTATGATATTTCTGTTACAGACTCAGTAGGAAATGCTCTCGCAAATACTACAATTGTTCTTATTGATAAATGGGGAAATGTATTATTTGGATTAACTACTGATTCTGCAGGGCAGATTTCTCAACAAGAAATAACAAGAGCAATTTATGATTACTCTCATAAATCTGGAAATGATCAAGGACCACATAGATTATATCTGAAAAAATATGGAAAATCATTCCAAACAGTTGCCAAAGAATTTTCAGCAGCAACAATAGAAACAGCTCAACTAGCAACAAATACTTTTTCAACATTATCAGAATCAGGAGTATCTGCTTTAACAAATATTCAATATACAGAACCAAGTTGGGTCCAATATGGAACAGAAAGCAATGCAAGTGTAACAACTTCTATGACTTTAGCACACTCGCCGATTGATCAGTGCCAGTATTATGCAATATTTGCAAATGGAACAAAACTTGTAGAAGGAACAAATTATACATTAAATTATGAGACTGGGGCAGTTACATTTCCTGCAGTCACAAATATGACTGGTTATAATGTTACGCCAACTTATTATTATGGAGGGAATTTATCAATTACAAACGGAATTACAGTTTCAAATGCATTTACAATGAGTAATTTATATGATTATATGCAGTATGCTTCTGCAACAACCAATCTATCCCAGGAATTAACAACTGTTAATGGGGTCACTTACACTTTTTGTATTGATTTGTTAGTTGGTAATGAAACTGCTGGTGGAAGTCTTCAAGATGCAGGCAAAACAATTGAATTTGAAGAAGGTTATGATGTTGTGGTTGGTGACGGCGGAGCACTTATTGATTTGGCAGGTGTTGGAGGAACAGGATTAATAGGTGCAATTGAAATTTCCAAAGCCCAGATTAAAGAAGGAGAGTGGCAGACTGTTTTTGTAAGTTTATCAGATAATTTAGGAAATCCAGTAACAGGAAGAACTATTTACGGAATGACGCATTATCCTAATGGAAGTGTTTGGTTGGATAATACGGTATTTACAGAAATTGGAATTTATGGAC
Source organism: Nanobdellota archaeon (assembly GCA_018830245.1). Classification (GTDB taxonomy): domain Archaea; phylum Nanobdellota; class Nanobdellia; order Pacearchaeales; family GW2011-AR1; genus JAHJSW01. The sequence continues at coordinate 11,346 of JAHJSW010000038.1, forward strand.
TTTATAAATATGAATTTCAAATTCCAATAGATCATTCTCCTTATGGGGCTTATGCAGTGCATATAACTTCCACAGGAATTAATGAAGTAAGGACTTTTGAGTATATTCCTCTTGCAGATATTGTAATTAAGGGAGCAAAAGAACTTAATACTGATTACTTCACATGGTTTAATGCAAAAGTTTGGGATGATGGTTCTCTAATTGAAACAGAGGGAAGAGTTGTAAATAACCTTGACATTCTTAGAGTTCTTTCACAAAATGACCTTTATACTCGTAATTTTTTTGTGTCTTTGCCGAGTCAGTTCAATTCTGAAATTTCTTCATGGTATGCAAGCGAGATAACTGAAGAGATAATAATTGAGAATTTTACTAATGGAAATATAAGTGCCTGGACATATAGTGGGAATATAACTAATATAAGTGGGAATTGTGAAATTTATAATGTTGGAGGCTGTGCAATGAATATAACAATTAATTTAACTGATGGAGGAAATGCAATTTTATCTCGTAATTTTACAAGGCTTAACATGACTTATGACTGGGATACTGAAGAAGCTAATACAGACATAACTATTAATCTACCAGAAAATTATTTGGATTCAATAGATAGAATTTTAGTAAAACACAAAACAACTGAAAATGATTATTTCTTGGAAAACAGGACAATATATCAATGGGGAATATGGACTTATGGCTGGCAGTTTTTAGAGCCTTATTATGATTCAGACAAATCTGAAGAAATTGGAAATCCTGATTCAGATAATATAACAAATATAGAAATTGAAATTATTGGAAAAAGTGATTATACAGGAATTATTGAGGTAGATCTTGCAAGTATAAAATATAAGCGATATGCCTATTTTGATAGTGCACATACTGGAACAAAAAGTGTCGGAGATTATTATAATCTTTTTTGGTGGAATGGAGATGGGATGTATACTTTACAGCCGAATGAAAAAAGAGCTTTTTTAGTTGGTTCTGCTTCTCCTTTTTATGCAGAAGCAGTACAATGGCTGGCACAATATCCTAATGATCCATACATAGTTGAAAAAACAAATGGAATTTTTGAGGCAAGATTTTATTGGGAACAATTAGCATTAGAAAAAGAAATAAAAAATTATCTTTTAGGCAATCCCGGAAGATTCTTTTTTGTTTTGTCAAGCATAGGGTCAGAATATCATAAATCAGATACTGCAAATTTAGAGATAATTACTTATGACCACATTGGAAATCTTGTTACAGGAAGTATTAGCGTGAATATAACTTATCCCAATTCAAGTGTTTTAACTTCAGGAAGTCCAACAGAGTTAGAAACAGGAAGATATAATTATACTTTTATAATTCCAAGTTCTGCTCCAGAAGGAGATTATTTAGTAAGAATTAATGCAAATTATTCTGGATATAATGCTTCTGATATAAAAGTATTTTCAGTTTCAAATGCTTCAAGTAGTGGAACAGGAGGATTGCCTTTGAATATTATGAGTGGAGTTGGTTCAACTTATGAACCAGGAGATACTGTTTATGTTGTTTCAACAGCAATAAATTCAGAAGGAGCTTTAGTTAATGCTACTGTGAATATCTCGTTATATTATCCAAATAACAGCCTAATGTCTTCTGGACAGGCAATTCAAACTTCTGAAGGAAGAACAAAATATAATTATAGTTTAGCTGGTTCTGCTCCAGAAGGAACTTATACAATAGAAGTTGATGCAAATTATTCTGGAAATGAAGTTCATGAAAGTTTAGTGTTTATGGTAGCAAGTGGTGTAGGAAGTTCTGCTCAGCCTTATGTAAATGTAGGAGTAACCCCTGACATAGCTGATATAAATCAAAGTGTGAGTGTAATTGCTTCAACATATTCTAGTTTAGGAAATCTTGTAAATTGTGATGATGGTGCAGCAGTGTCTATTAGGGATACTATTAGAGGAACTTATGTTGTATCAGACGAGGCTATGACTAAATTTGAAACAGGAAGATATAATTATACATGGAATCCAACTAATACTTCAAATTATCTAGTAACTGTTGTATGCGCAATTTCTGGAGATACTTCTTATGGAGAAGATGTGTTTTCTGTAACTAGAGGATTTAGTGCAGATTTATTAGATATAGGAGAAGTTGCTACAGGAAATGATTATAAGACTATTTTAAGAATTTACAATTCTTATGGGCTTTTAATAGATGCTGATGCAACACCTACTATAACTTTGGTTGATCCTAATAATAACACTATTGTTCCAAGTGCAGTTATGACTAAAGAAAGTACTGGAACATATACATATTCTTTTGCAACTACAGGTTATACTGCGGGGAATTGGAAAACTACGGCAAATCTCACTGTTGATGGAGTAGTTTATTATGTTTCAGAAAGTTGGGAATTGGAATCAACATACGCAGATGTTTCACCTCCAACTATAACAGATAATACAATTCCTACAATAAGTGCTACTTCTTATATAAGTAATAATGGAACAGCAGGTTCTGATTTTGAAATTGTTTACTGTATTGTTGAAACTCCTGAAAATACTTGCGGAGGAACAGATGATATTAGCATAGCAACTAAAACAGAATATTTCTTATCTAAAGAACTAAAACTTGTAAGTTTAACTGGTTTAAATGTTTCAAATGTTGGTAGTTATTATTTCAGAGTTCAGGTAAGACCTATTAGTGCAACTGAGACTGCTTTTGGACTATCTTCTTTTACAGTAGTTTCTGCAGAAGTTCCTGTTTGTGGGGACGGAACTTGTAATGGTGCTGAAACTTGTTCAAGCTGCTCAACTGATTGCGGTGCTTGTGCTACTGCTGGAGGTGGCGGTGGAGGAGGCGGAGTTGCGCCTATTACACCTAGTATAATTGAAGAAGAAGAGGAAATTCCTGCAGAGCCATATGTTTTCCAGTTAGAAGTTAGAGTTTTACCAAAATATTCTGAAGTTTTTGTAGGAGAAGAAGTTGTTGCAGACATAAAAATTAAAAGTGTTGGAACTGAGACAGAAGTAGTAAATGGAAATTTAGAATATTTTATTGAGGATTCTAAAGGAAATACTTTTAATTTAAAGAAGGAATCAGTTTCATTTACTGGGGAAAAGAAAGTATTAGCAGAACTTTCTGTTCCAGATTATTTGAAAGCAGGAGATTACTGGATTGTTGCTAAATTTAATTATGAAAATAAAGATGCTGTTGGTAATGGAAAATTCAGAGTTGTTGAAAAAGAAGAAGCTCCTTTAGGTCCATGTTGCTTATTTGGAATTTGTTGGTTTAAGTTTATTGTTTGTTGGTATTGGTGGTTATTTGTGTTTTTCATAGCATTAGCAATTTTATTAGTTTCTCTGATTTTGAGAATGAGAAAGAAAAAGAGAAGAGTTTACGCAAGACCTGAAAGAAGAGTTATAAGAAGTTTAAAAGAATTAGAAAATCTTCGTAGACGTGGAATAAGAGAAGAAATTCAACACAAAAAACATAAGGAAAAATTACTGCAACATTTACTTTCGAAAAGAAAGAAAACCCTTAAGAAAAAACAAGATTTAAATAAGTTGATATCATATATAAAGAAGGAGATATAATGGTAAGAAAATCAAATGTATTGGCGGTCATGTCTCCAAAAGGGGGTGTGGGAAAAACTGTTACAACTGCGAATTTAGCTGCAGCATTAGCATCACAATTTAATAAAAAAATATTAGCCATAGATACAAATGTTTCCACTGCGTCACTTGGTTTGCATTTAAATATGTTTTATCCAAAAACAAGTATAAATGATATTTCTAATAAGAAAAAATTTTCAGTAGAGGAAATAATCTATCCATATAGTGAAAATTTGCACATTATTCCTGCATCAATTAAAATTAAAAAAAAGGATAGGAATTTGAATAAAATGAGAGAGAATGTGCAAAAAATAATTAATAACTATGATAAATTATTAAAAGATGTTTCTAAAAAATATGATTTAATTTTGCTTGATTGTGCACCGGGTTTTGATATTGAAGCGATTGCTACAATGCATGTTGCAGGAGGTTTGTTATTAGTAACAAATCCAGAATATCCTGCAATTGTTACAGCTGTTAAGGCAATTGAATATGCAAAGAGTTTAAAGATGCCTGTTGGAGGAATAGTGTTGAACAAAGTAAATAATAAAAAATATGAGATAACAAAAGAAGAAATAGAAGATGCTCTTAGGGTAAATGTTATCGGAAAAATTCCTTTTGATAAAAAAATGTCTCAATCAATTTCAGAAAGTATTCCACTAGTTTTATTTAGGCCACGTTCAAAAGCAAGCAAGGCTTATAAGAAATTGGCTGCAAAATTAAGTGGAGAAAAAGAAGATAAACGTTTTTGGAGCAAGTTCAAAAAAACATTGAAATTTGGAAAATAATTTTATTTGTTTATTTAAACAAATTATAAAGTCCGATTATTACCACAATAATCGCGCCAATTGTTTTTCCTTCTATAAAAGGTATTGACACAAACATAAGAATTGCAGCAATTAGCAATAAGATTCCTTGTATTTGTCTTGAAGTAAATTTTTTCATAGTATGAATAGTTTATAGGGTTTTATAAGTGTTTTTGAAAATAAGCCTGCAGAGGGGTTAAACGAAAAGTGAGCTGAATTGGGATTAAAATCAATTTTTATATTTTAATTTTCTCTCTATCTATTTTTCTAAGTAATAAATTTAGTTTTTTATCGCTTTCTATAACTTTATTAAATATTTCCTTAATCATTAAATTTTCTTCTCTTTTTAAGGACTTAGACAATAAACCCTGGGGGAATTTTGAAGTCCTCATTAAAACACTTGTTTCAAAATAAATTCTTTCTGCAATTAAATAATTTTTTGTAAATCTTTTAGAAATTTCTTCAAAATAAAAAGGAGATTTTCCTTTTTTTGTGTTATTTTTTGTTTTCATTTTGTCAAGATTATTTTTTTCTTCTTCTTTCAATTTTAAACATGAAGACTTTGATGAAACAAATAAAACAGATAAAAGTAAAAAAAATTAAAATTCCTAAGTGTATTGAAAAATTTATAATGAAACAAGAATTAATAACACAATTAGAAGCAAGAGAAGATATAGCTACGATTAAACCAGATACAACTCCTATGAGTATGGATAAATAAAAATCATCATTTTTCATTTGTCATTAAAAGAAAATTTGGTTTTTATACATTATGGAGCTTTTCACAAAAGATATAAGCCTGTAGAGGGATTCTAACCCCCGACCTACTGCTTTCTCGCTTCTGTAAAGAAGGATGAATGAAAGATTCAGAGAATCTTACTTACAAGGCAGCCGCTCTAACACTGAGCTATACAGGCATGATTTTTAGAATGATAAGTGGTTTAAAAGATTTATTCTTTTTGAGTTTCTTCTTGGGTTATTCTTTTTGCTAAGCCACTTAGTTTTTCTATGGTCATCACTCCAAGACCAATAATTGTAAGTCCTGCATAGAGTGCTAACATTGTGTAAGGATTTTGACCTAACGCTGCTAATTCTTCATATTCACATCTTGTTTCAGAGGAATCATTTTTCATCTGTAGTTTTGGAGATTTTTTTATCTTCTTTCTCTTTTTTCTTGATTTCAAATTCTTTCTCTATTTTGAGAATTCTTATTTCACAAAGTGAGAGAGGGTAGATTTTTTTAAGTTTTAAACTTAAGGATTTTTGAATCTTATTTTTTAAAATTTCTTCAAATAAAAATGTGGAATTTTTATCTTTTACATAATTTATTAGTTCTTCTTTTGCTTTATTTCTTAGGGCTTTTCTAACAGCTCTTGAAACTTTTCTTCTTGTAATTAAAAATGGTTTTATTCTAATCTGTGCGTTTTCGCAATTTGTAGAGAATGAATCTTCTACATAATTTGTTCCTTTTCTAATCATCCTTCTTAAAAATGAAGGGAGAATTTTTATTCCAACAGGAGTTGCAATTGCTTTTTCCTCTTTAATTTCTACTTTTAATTGAAGTAATACACTTTTCCCTCTGAGAGTTCTTGTTAAATCATAACTTATTCTTTTTCCATTTAATTCTTTTATTTCAAATGCTTGTAATTGTGTTTGTTTATTTATTACAGGCATTTCAACATCAAAAAATTTCTTTTTCTTTTTTGCTATTGCCATTTTATTCTTGTAACACCTTACTTGTTCTTTTTCCTTTTTTCTGATATTTAGATTTTTTGCATTCAGTACAAGTATACATAAAATTAGTTTTTTTAGTTGTTTTTGTTTTTCTTTTGTGTTTGCTTATCGCAGGTTTTGAGCCCCATTTTCCTTTATTTCCAATCCCTCTTCCCAACCCTCTTTCTTTTGCTCTTGTAATACTTCCTCTTGTAAGAGTTCCTCTTTTTGCTCCTGTTGAAACTGATTTTATCTTTTGTTTTGTTTTTTTCTTACAATATGGACAATATCTGTTTGTAGTTTTTGGGATTTTCATATTTTGAAGAGAAAAAATGAGTTTTTAAATCTAAGGTTTTATAAAAATGGTCCTGCGCAGAATCGAACTGCGATTATTTCCATTTTGAGACTAATATAATCTTTTTGAAACTTTGTCACGTCAAGGAAACGTCTTAACCATTGGACTACAGGACCTTTAAAAAGATATGATTAGATATATTTAAATATAATGTTAAATAACTTAATTTATGAGAAGAAAGAGGCAGGAGTATTATCCTGAAAAAGAAAGTGTGAATTTGTTTGTAGTTTTAGGGTTCCTAGTTTTTGGATTTTATTTTCTTAATTATCCTTTTAAGTTTATTTCTATCCCAGAATTTGTTTCAAACTATGATTCTTGGATAATTTTTGCTGGAGGAGTTTTATTAATTTTTGGAGTGATAAATTATTTTCAAGCGAAGAGGAGATAAACAAATAGCCTGTTTCTCAATAAACTTTATATACGTGATTTCCATTATTTTTTCATGGGTAAAAAGAGGGGACAGATTACTATTTTTATTATAATTGCAATTATTTTGATTGGATCTATT
>JAHJSW010000002.1 GCA_018830245.1 Nanobdellota archaeon
AGTTTTTTGAGGATAAATTAAAATTTTATACTATTCTTCAGTGTTCTTCATTGCAGATAATTCTTCTTGAAATAGTTCTTCAATTTCTTCTTTTTTTAAGGGGTTTTCATATTTTGTAGAATATTCTCTTTTTGGAAATTGATTTCTAGAAATCATTTTTTGCAGGTTTTTATTATTTGTAATTCTTTTTTTAGGTAAGATTATAAACATTTTTTCCGTTTCAATAGTTCTTGTTAACTCTTCTGTAGTGAGTAAATCTTCATCAATTTTTTCTCCTCCTCGAACTCCGATTGTTTTTATTTTTATGTCTAGAGGATTATAATGATAAATGGAGGCTAGTTTGTTTATGACCACTTCTATTAAATCACTTATCTTTACACAAGGCATTTTTAAGACAAAAACTTCCCCTCCTTTAGCAATTTCGCTAGCTTTAAAAATTAAATTCACGGCACCCGAAAGCGACATAAAAAATCTTTTCATTTCAGGATGGGTGATAGTGACGAATCCCTTCTTTTGAATTTGTTTTTTAAATAAAGGAATGATAGACCCTCTTGAATTTATAACATTCCCAAATCTAACAGAGCTAAATATTGGTTTTGATTTTCCTCTATAAAACATGGCCCAGGCAATCATTTTTTCACAGAGTAATTTTGTAGCACCCATAACACTTGTAGGGTTCACTGCCTTATCAGTAGAAATAAATACAACTCTTTCAACACTTTTTTCTTCCAATGCGGCCATTATCACATTTTGCGTGCCAGTTATATTTGTTTTAATCGCTTCTGTAGGATCATATTCGCAAATATCAATATGTTTTAATGCGGCCGCATGAAAGATAATTTCTACTCCTTCTACAGCTCGCTTCAATCTATCAAAATCTCGAACATCTCCGATAAGGTATCTTATTTTAGTATTTTTTCCTTGAGGAAATTTTTGCCCCATTAAGTGTTGTGCGTTTTCATCTATACTATATATTCTAATAATCTTTGGATGATATTTTAATAACTCTCTGACTATTCCAGATCCTATTGTTCCAGTGCCTCCTGTTACGAGAATCGTTTTATTTCGAAAGATATTTTTTTTCATTTGAATTTTAGGTTATTAAAAAATCAGTCTTTTTTAAATTATGTATCTTTTATTAACTATTTTACAAGAGAAAAAGTTTTAAAGAGGATATATTCTATTTTTAGATAATGATTTACAACTCAATAAAATTTATAGAAATGAATGTTTTTACTTTTTTAATAGGATTAGAATGAAAATACTTTTTGTTTATTCATCAGATGAAGTTCAGTCAAGAAAAAAACCCTTGAAGACCCCTGAACAAATGCATTTTGGGATTTCTTATATTTCTTCATTGTTGAAAAAAAATAATCATAAAACAAAACTAATTGTTTTAAGCAGAATTTTTGAAGAAAAAAACAAAAAAACAATAGACGATTCTTTGGAAAACTTCTGTCCAGACGTTATATGTTTTACTTCCGTTAGCACCCAATATCCTTTTATTGTAAAAATGGCAAAATATATAAAGAAAAAATACCCCAAAATTTTTTTATTGATTGGAGGGCCCCATGTTTCTCTTAATCCAGAAGGAGTTTTATCTGAAGGATTTGATGCAGTTTGTATAGGGGAAGGAGAATATCCCTCTCTGGAGTTAGTTTCTCAATTAGAAAAAAACAAGTTTCCATCCCATATTAAAAATCTTTGGATTAAAAAAGATAAGAAAATTGAAAAGAATCCTCCCAGGCCTTTTTTACAAAATCTTGATCAGTTACCTTTTCCAGATCGAAAAATGTGGGAAGAATGGACAAATAATCAGAGTTATTCAAGGTACGCAATTCTACTCGGAAGAGGTTGCCCCTTTCAATGTGCTTATTGTTGTAACCATGCCTTTAAAAAATTGGCTTCAGGAAAATATACTCGATTGAGATCTTCGAATAATATCCTCGATGAAATAAAAGAAATAAAGGAAAAATTTCCGTCTGAAAAAGAAATTTACTTTGAAGTTGAAAATTTTGGGATTGATCAGAAATGGGCAATTAATCTTTGTTCTAAATTAGAAGAATTTAATAAAACTCTGAAGCATCCCCTCTTTTTTGGAGCAAATCTAAGAATCACTCCTAATGCTTCTCTTGAAAATCTTTTTATCGCTTGTAAAAAGGCAAATTTCAAATCATTAAATATTGGGCTTGAATCTGGGAGTGAAAGAATTCGGAGCCAAATTCTACGAAGAAACTATTCAAATGAAGATATTATTAATGCAGTTAAATTAGCTAGAAAATATGAATTGCAGATATCTCTTTTTAATATGATAGGGCTTCCAACAGAAACTTTTAATGATTTTAAAGAAACTGTAATAGTTAATCGAAAATGCGTCCCAGATGGGCATTTTACTTCTATTTTTTTCCCTTATCCTGGAACTGATTTATATTCTTTATGCAAGAAAAAAGGGTTACTAAAAAAACCTCTTAATAATAAAATGGAGAGATCAAAAGCTGTGCTGGATTTGCCAGAATTTAGTAAAAAGCAAATACAAAAAAGTTATATTTGGTTTGATTATTATATTTATAAAGGGAAAAAACCTTTGGGCGAGATTTTATTAAGCGTGCTTTTGTCAGAAATAAGATCAAAATCAATTTTAAATTATCTTTATAGAAGAATCATGGATCTAGCTTTTTTTCAATGGACCAAAAAAAGAATTAAAAAAATAATGGGTTTAAGATAGGATAACCTTCACAAAATTAATAATTTTTTCCAAAAAAGTCTTTCTTAAATTTTTATAATTTATTAGCTAGTTCTTTAGCATAATTGAATTTTATTATAAACACAGATATGCTGATTATATTTTAGTTGAATCTTTTTATAAAATACTGGATTTTTGGCGCGGAATTAATTTCAAATCCACTACTAAAACTTTTTTTCCAATTATTTTTTAAAATTGAAGCAAGTATCGCTAGCCTTTTTTTGAGGAATATTAGCTATTCGCGATCTTTCTTGGATTTACTTAGAGTATTCTTTTATTTTTTTAAATTCTTTTAATTTCATTTTTCAATCTTGATATTTTTTAATAGTATGTTGTTTCCATATATCTTTAAAAGTTTGAAATTTGGCAATAATTTTAATATTTCTGATAAATTTGGTTGATTTTCAAAAATCTCATTGTTATTAAATTCCGTATAAAAATATCTAGTTTTTTCATTTAAAGTTTTTGATCCTCCCGTGATTAGCGCTCTTTCGGATCCTTCTGTATCTGCCCATATAAAATCAATTTGTTTAATATTCTTCTTTTTTACCCAATCATCTAATTTTTCAGTTTTCACTATTATAGTTTCACCATCTTTCCAAAGATTCTGCGAGTCTCTTAAAATGCTCTTTGGTTTTTTTAAAGTGGATTGGGCCGAATACTTTTCTTCAGCAGTTATATAAAATTCAGCCTGCCCATTTTTATCTGAAATAGCAATTTCAAATAACGAACAGTTGATATTTTTCTTTCTTTTTTTGAGTTCTTTTATTCTTTCTTTAAATTTCAAAGTCGCTTTGGGATTTGGTTCAAAACAATATAATTTGGCCTTCTCTATAATTTGTAAAAAACTAATCGTATCTGCTCCATCATGTGCTCCAATCTCTAGGAGGATTGGATCTTTTTTGTTCAACAATTTTTTAATTTCATATTTAGAAATTCCATTGGGGGATACTTTTTCCAATAATTGATTAATCACATCATAAACAAACGTTTTTTTGATGACCCTTTTTATTCCAGGAATTTTAGACATCTTTTCTGTTATTTTTCTTATCATTTTTTAAATTATTTCAAATTGGAGTTTTTTAAGTTTATTGAATATGTTAGTAGATTAATCTCTACCATATACTCTTTTTATTCTATAAACTTTTAAAGGTTATGCTCTCTTGCATAGTTTTTTATAATCTTTATATGTAAAAATTATATGAAAATACTCTTTTATGATTGGGCGCTCCATACTATTGGTGGAGGTCAAAAATTTAATTGTAAAATAGTTGAGTATTTATCTAAAGAACATGAAGTAGATCTTTTAACGCTTTTTCCGGTAAAAAAAGAAAATTTAGCCAAATATTATTCTGTAAATTTATCAAGAGTCAAAATTTTAAATTTATCAAAAAAAAATGAAATACATACGTCTCTTTTGAAGTTATTTTATTCAAGGAAGATTTCCAAACTTTCCTCACAATATGATCTTTTTTTAAATGCAGATGCACAAGAAATTATCAAACCATTAGCAAAACATAATATTCTCTACTGTCATTTTTTTGAACCAAAATGGTATAGACCACCTAAAAATTTTTTTGATTTTTTAAAGTTAATAGGAATATATTTCTTAAAATCAGTTAAAAGAAATTACTCTAAATCGTATCAAGTTTATTGCAATTCAGAATATACAAGGAAATGGTTAAAAAAAATATGGGGAGTTAAAGCAAAAGTTATCTATCCGCCCATAGATCTCCCTAACCAAAAAAAATTCAGAAAAGAAAAAATTATTATTAGTACTGGAAGAATCTCTCCTGATAAAAATTATGAATTCGTTATAGAATCATTTAAGAAAGCATATCAAACACCTCTTTTAAAAGATTATAAATTGTGGATCTGTGGAAAAGAAGATGATCATTCTTATTTAATCAAGCTAAAAAAGATTTCAAAAGGATTTCCTATAGAGTTCAAATTAAATTTAACTGACAAAAAATTCAAAAATATCTATAAAAAGTCAAAAATTTTTATACAGGGAAAAGGGATTAATATCAATGAAAATAAATATCCTTCTTTATTAGAGCATTTTGGGATGACTGTGGTAGAAGCGATGTCATATGGGTGTGTGCCTATAGCATTGAATAAAGGAGGGTATAAGGAAAGTATAGATGATGAAACTGGTTTTAAAGTTAATACTCAAGAAGAAGTGGTAAAATGCATATTAAAATTAGTAAAAAATGAGAGTCTTTTATCAAATATGTCAAAATCAGGAATAAAAAGAGCGAAAAAATTTAGTTTGGAAAAGATGCAAGAGAAAATAGACAAACTCCTGATTAATCTTTAAATTTTTTCTTGTTCATTGAAATTTTGATGTTATCTCTAGCATTTTTAATAAAAGAAAAATTTCTTATTATTTTTCTCCCAAGTATATATAATGGATTTTTGCTATAGAGAGGATATTTTTTAATTTCTCCCCCCCATCTTAACTTAAATCTATTAATTTCATAAAGTTTATCTCCTTTTTTAGCATTAAGTTGATAACCTCCTAAATCAAAAATTTTAAAATCTTTTTTCTTTGACCATCTTATGAGATTCCAATATAAAAGATTGTTTGGTTGATATTTCAAATATTCATGATTAGATGCGTTTAGGAATAATATAACTCTCCTTTTTTTTGTTTTTATGACTGATCCTGCAATAAGTTTTTCTTCAAAAAAACAACCAAATAATTTACCTTGTTTGATCTTTTCTAAACTTAAAGGAACAATTTTTCCATACTGGCATGTTTTTGTATATATTTTATGAAATTCCCTCCATATTTTCTTGTCGTTACAACTTTTTACTTTTAACTTGGATTTTTTAGCCTTATTTACTCCCCATTTAGCATCTTTATCTAACGAATTCCATAATTCTTCTTCATTTTTTTTCAAATCAATCTCAATTGTTGCTCGAATATCTTTAAACCCTTTCCAAGTCATTTTATATCTCTTAATTTAAACATTTTTACTTTTTTTACTTTTTCTAACCTTTTTAGAAATTTTATAATTTCCAATAAGTTTTTGGTATTTTTATGTGTAAAATCATGAGTTGTTAAAAGATAAACTCCTTCTGAACGGAGGTTACTTAAAATATCCTCTTTCAAGTTTTTTATTTTTTTATTGCTCCAGTTTCCTTCAAAAAAATTAGAAACATGAACACAAGTTATTCCCTCTTTTTTGAATGATTTTTTAACAGTATTATAGTGAAAGTGTTTAATTCCACTGTTCCCCCCTCTATAAACACAATGAGTATATTTTTCTTTTTTTAATAGTCTAAAAATTCTTAAGGGGTTGGAAATATCTTCAATCATCCACATGGGAGCAGTGAATGATTTTAAATTGTAAACATTTTTTACCTCTTTTTTTAATTGTTCTTCTGCGATTAATGTTAAAGGAAGATGATTTAATGTATGGTATCCCCATTCGATAAAATTTGGACCTTTAATTGGTTTGAATGTTTTTCCAGTAATCATAAATGTAGAAGGAAATTTTTCATTTAAGAGAGTTTTATAGGTTAATTCAAATCCTTCTTTATTATATCTAAAATTTTTTATAAGTTTATTTATTTGACCTTTAATTTTTTCAATCTTTTTCCATCTAGGATTTCCTTGATCGAATGAAATAAATCTCTCGCAATCAATTGTGAGAACTACTCTTAGCATTGTTGTAAGATAAATCAAATAATTTATATATCTTTTTAATCTAAATTAGCAATGAGCGATAAAGAAAAATGGGAAAATCAGGCAAAAGAATGGAAAAATTTATTTTATGATGAAAAATCCATTCCTCTAAAATGGTTATTGAATGTTGCTAACAAAAAAGATAAAATTCTTGATCAGGGTTGTGGAGTTGGGCAGTACGCTCTTTCAATTTATAAGTTTGGCTTTAGAAAAATTACTGGTTTAGATTTCTCTGAGAAACTTCTAAAAATTGCTAGAAACCACGCTAAAAAATTAAATTACAAAATAGATTTTATAAATGGCGATATAAGGCAGATGCCCTTCAAAAATAAATCTTTTGAAGGAGCAATCTCTGCAGGAGTGGTGGAGCATGTGCCAGAAACAGAAAAAGCAATTAAAGAATTATCAAGGGTTATCAAAGGAAAAGGATATTTAATCATTCATGTACCTCATAAAATAAGTTTATTTACTCTTGTAAAACTAATCCAGCAGTTAACAGGCTTATGGAAAATTGGGTTTGAAAAATCTTTCACAAAAAAAGAATTCTCAAGAATTTTAAATACTTTTAATTTTGAAATTGAAAATTATTATTTAAGTCCTTTTGTAGCAGGGAAACATAAGATTCTTGGAGGATTTCTTTCTTTTTTGGATAAGCCACTCTATATTTTTGGATTTGGGGGGCATCATATGTGTTTTTTGTGCAAGAAAATTAAATAGTTTGTTTTTTCATTAAAAATCCTTTCCAAAATCCCGCACTATAAATAAAATTAATTAAGAGTGAAAGAGGAATCCATAAAATACTTTTAAATCCTGCCTTAAAATAAGGAAATCCAACTAAAAAAAGAGGCCAACCAATTATTGGCAGTGATTTTAAAATTCCAAGCCACCATTTTGGCATATCTTTTTTATAGATTCTCACTAAAGCGCCAAATCCATTGCTTAATTGAAATTCTTTTTTAATTCTATTTTTAAAAGTGTGTTTATGATAATGCAATACTCTGCAATTAGGATATGAGATTTTTCCTATTTTGTTTAATTTAATCCACATATCAAAATCTTCCCCAGCAGTTCTAAAATTTTTCCCATCAAAAAGTCCTGTTTTAATTAGTGCAGTTTTTTTATAAGCACAGCCTTTTTCATCTATTAAAGGGGTTATCAATTTTTGTTCTTTTGCAGACATGATTTTTGCAAATAAATCAAATTCTTTCCAAAATTTTAAGGGCAATTCAACTTTACTAACAGATGCAACTATTCCTTTATTTTTTAATGGATTTACAAGTTTTTGGAGCCATTTATCTGAAAAAGGGATGCAATCTTGATGCAAACTAACAACAATATCTGTTTTTGCTTTTTTTATACCATAATTCAATGATTCTGCTAATCCTAATCCTTTATCCACTTTAATGAGATTTATTTTCCCTGGATAATCTTGCTTTTTCAATGTTTTTTCTATTTTTTCTAATAACTTTTTATTTGGCTTGTGTAGAGGAATTATTATTGAAATATCCATGCACTTTCCAGAACAATATCCTTTAAATAGGTTATTTTATAGATAGAATAATGAAAATCTTGTTCGTTTATCCCAATATTGTGGAATCTCCAAAAGATATTTCAACAGGATTAGGCATTTTATCTGCAGTATGTAGGGAAAAAGGTCATGAAACTTTTTTGATAGATTCAAGTTTTGGGATTTCTGATGCAGAAATTTTAGAAAGAGCTAAAAAATTTAATCCAAATCTAATAGCAGTAACAACCGCCACTAATGATTTTGAATATGCTTGCAAAATTTCTAATTTATTAAAAAAACATTTGAACGTTCCAATACTTGTGGGGGGATTTCATCCAACAATTGCCCCAGAGGAAGTAATCTCTAAGGAATGTTTTGATATTTTATGTATTGGAGAAGGAGAAGAAGCTTTGATAGAGCTTGTAGAGAGTTTGGAAAAAAAGAAAATAAATAAAAAAATAAAAAATCTGTGGTTTAAGGATAAGGATAATAAAGGAGAAATAAAAATAATTAAAAATCCTCTTCGTCCTTTATTTCAAAATTTAAATAAACTTCCTTTTCCAGACAGAGAACTCTTTGATTACAAAAAATACTTGGAATGGAATCACAGAACTTTTTCAGTCATTTCTACAAGAGGGTGCCCTTATCATTGCACTTATTGCATAAATCATTTTTTGACTAAAATGTATCGTGGAAAAGGAAAATATGTAAGATTTAGAAGTGTAGGCAATCTTCTTCAAGAGATAAAACAATCAATAAAGATATACCAGGAATATATCAAAAATATAGAATTTTATGATGATACTTTTACATTAGATAAGGAAAGAGTAAAAGAATTTTGCAAAAAATATCCTAAAGAAATTGGTTTGCCATTTAATTTAAATGTAAGAGTTAACGCAGTAGATTCAAAAATGTTAAAATCTCTTAAAAAAGCAGGATGTGTAAGAGTTTCAATAGGAATTGAATCTGGGGATTATTATATAAGAAATAAAATTCTGAAAAGAAACATGACTGACAAACAAATAATCCAAACTTTTAAAGAAGCAAAAGAAGCAGGTCTTAAAACATATGCTTTTAACATGGTTGGGATTCCTTTTGAAACAAAAGAAAGCATAAAAAAAACAATAGACCTTAATAGAAAATGTCAGCCAGATTATGTAGGAGTTAGCATATTTAATGCATTTAAAGGAACAGAAATATATGAAATTTGCAAAAAAAATAATTGGCTAAAAAAAGATTATGCAAAATCTTATTTTAGAGAGTCAAATTTAAATCACCCTAATTTTAACATATCTGAACTTAGAAGAATAAGAAACAGTTTTGGTTTTAAAGTTTTTATATCTTACAGGCCATTGAGAGCTTTAATAGACTTAATAGATAGAAATTTGTCTAGAATAAATTCTTATATCTTTCTACGCTCCAAGATTATAGAAAAATTAAAATTATTAAGAAAATGAAACTTAAAATAGCATTTGTTTGTATTTATAGTAAGGGCGCTTGTGGAGTCTGGACCAGAGTCAGCCAGATGTCAGAAGCCTTGGCAAAAAAAGGATTCGAAGTTCATGTTTTTTCTACAAACAAAGTAAAAGGAACAGAAGGGGTAGCAAAAGATTATGAAGTTTATAATAACGTGAGCATTCATCGATTTCAGTCTTTTCTTTCAATAGGAAGAAATATTAATTTGTGGTTTTTTTATAAAAAATTAAAAAAAATCAATCCAGATATTATAATTGCAGAAGTATATAGGCATCCTCATACATTATTTGCATTAAAAGCAGCAAAAAAATTAAAAAAACCAGTTTTTCTTGTAACACACGCCCCTTTTGTTGAAAAAGAAATGAGAGGAAAGATTGGCAACACTGTTCAGAAGATTTATGATACTTTTGTTGGAAAAAAAATATTAGAGTCTTTTGATGAAATAATAACTATCACTAAATGGGAGGTGCCTTTTCTTAGGAGATTAGGAATAAGGAAAAAATTAAATTATATTCCAAATGGGATTCCTGAAGAATTTTTCAAAACAAGAATAAAATTCAAAAATCCTAGAAAAATACTTTATTTTGGAAGAATTTCGCCAATTAAAAATTTAGAAACACTAATTCATACAATTTCTTTAATAGAGAACAAAAATATAAAAGTAGAAATAATCGGACCTCCAGAAAAAGAATATGTTCAAAAATTAAAAATATTAATGCAAGAAAAAAAACTACAAAATATGATAAAAATTTCTCCCCCTATTTTTGATTTGAAAAAGAAAATAAAAGAAATTGATAATTTTGATATTTTTGTGCTTCCTAGTAAAAGAGAAGCAATGCCTCAGGCTTTAATGGAATTAATGGCATTAGGAAAAATAGTAATTGCTTCAAATACAAAGGGTGCTAAAGAGATAATCCTCGATAAAAAAAACGGATTTTTGTTTAAGATTGGAAATGAAGAAGATCTAAAGAATAATATTTTATTTTGTTTAAATAAAGAAAATTTTCCAAAAATAAAAGAAATTCAAGTTAATGCAAGAAAATCAGTTGAACAATACAGTTTAAATAAATTAGTTCTGAAATTAGAAAAATTAATAAAAAAACATCTAAAATGATATCAATAATTATAACCGCATACAAGGAAGAGAAAACAATAGGGAAAGCAATAGAGTTTATTTTAAAAAACAATCTCTCTCAAGAATATGAATTACTTGTTTTCGCTCCTGATAAAAAAACACTTGATGTAGCAAAGGAATATTCAAAAAAAAACGAATTTATTAAGGTTCTTAAAGATAAAGGAGAAGGGAAACCTTCTGCATTGAATATGGCTTTTAAATTGGCAAAAGGAGAGATTATTGTTTTTACTGATGGTGATGTTCATATGTCTAAAAAAGCTTTAAGGTTTCTTTTAGAGCCTTTTAAAAATAAAAAAATAGGCGCTGTTTCAGGGAGACCTGTTTCACGAGATTCAAGAAAAAAAATGCTTGGATTTTGGAGTCATTTATTGACAGATATAGCCCATTTAAGAAGAAAAAAAGCACCAAAACTCAATAAAAGATTTTATTGTTCTGGATATTTATATGCAATGAGAAAAGGAATAGTAAATGAAATTCCTAAAGAGACTCTTTCAGATGATGGATTTATATCTTATTTAATTCATTCTAAGGGATATAAGATAGATTATGCTCCAGAAGCAGAAGTATATGTGAGATTTCCAAATAATTTTAAGGATTGGATTATTCAAAAGAAAAGATCTGCAGGAGGATATAATCAGATTAAACTATGGACAAAAAAAGAAATTAGGTCTTTTTCAAAAGAATCTTCTGGGATTTTTCAAGTTTTAATCTATCCTAAAACTTTAAGAGAGTTTTTTTATACATTTCTTTTAATATTTGCAAGAATTTATCTATGGATCTTAATATTTATTGATATTAATATAAGAAAAAAAGAATTTAAAAAAATCTGGCTTAGAGTAGAGAGTACAAAATAGTTAATATTTGTTAAGAAATTCTGTTAGGCATTTAATCATGTAATTCATTTTTTCCTCAGTCATTCCAGGATAAACTCCCAAGAAAAAAACATTATTTAAAACATAATCAGAATTATTTAAAGAACCTATGATTCTTTTTTTAATCTTTTCAAATCCTGGTTGTCTTAGTATATTTCCTCCAAATAGCATTCTGGTTTCAATGTTTTTTTCTTCTAAAAATTTTA